>QGNN01000011.1 GCA_003228105.1 Chloroflexota bacterium | reverse complement strand
GATTTTTAAACACGTGCTAGAATCCTCAATATCCACCTAAAGTTATTGGACATAATTCCAAACATTCAATCGGCACCATAAACAAGGAGTACTCTGATGGCACCATATGAAGGTATTTTCCCAGCAATTGTCACCCCAATGTCCTCTGATGGAACACTAAATGAAATAGCTTTCCGAGAAGTAATGGAGTTCAATATCCAAGCTGGTGTGGGAGGGTTTTGGGTAGCCGGTGGAAACGGAGAAAGCGTGCTGCTTTCAGATGAAGAAAACATGCGTATTGCAGAAATTGCCTCTGACCAAAACAGAGGAAGAATCAATAACATCATGCATGTTGGTGCTCCGACTACTGAGAGAGCCGTAAAATTAGCCGCGCACGCAGCTAAAACGGGTGCCGAAGCTATCTGCTGTGTACCCCCATTTTTCTACAGCCAAACCGATGAGGCAATCGTAGAACATTACAAGGCCGTTGCAGCTTCAGCAGACTTACCTTTTTATGTTTATAACCTACCTCAATCCACAGGAGTAGAAATAACTGTTGAACTAATGCAAAAAATACAAGATGCGGTTCCACAGTTAGCAGGACTAAAACATTCCTCTATAAACTTTACCAATGTAAGGGAATGGGTAAAAATGGACCTCAAATGCTTTATTGGAAGTAGCATGTTAATGCTTCCGGCCCTGTCTATCGGGGCAATAGGTTGCATAGATGGCCCCCCATGTGCGGCTCCGGAATTGTGGGTAAACATTTGGAAGTCCTGGCAAACGGGTAATATTGATGAAGCCATGAATGCTCAAAAGAAAGCTTCCTCTTTCACGGAAATAATGAGGGAAGTCGGAGTTCATAGTGGTACAAAAGCCGTACTAACAGAAAGACTCGGGATTGACTGTGGAAGTGGAAGGCTTCCAAATCCACCTCTAGAAGGAAAGAGACGTGAAAATACCCTCCAAAGAGTGTCGGATTTGGAAATTGGTGCGATGATGTCTATGGCCTCAGATGACTAACCATAACGAGGATTAGGCTGTACAGTTAATCTTTAAAGGGAATAAGAAATCTGACTATGAAGCGAATTTTGCCTTTTTCATACGTGCCGGTCTGGCCGCAATTTTTGGGTTTATGTTTGAAACAATGTTCAGGATAGGCACTTTCTGGCTAATCCCGCCAATCATCATAATCCCTATGTGGGGATTATCGCTATCAGTCGGATTCGGTTGTGGGCTTGCGGCTTTTATATGTTTTCTTAAGCCAGAAGCAAAAATGACGATCAATCTAACGACTTTTGTAATCGCTTGTTTGAGCGGGATTCTCGGAGGGTACCTAGGTTCGATTTTGGCAGACCCAGAAGGTGTTCGAAATGTGCGTCTGGTAGCTCGCTCGCTTACCTCACCAGATGTGACATCTTTTGTTTAATGGAAACTTCATACCAACCGCATTTACATCGACCTGGTACGCCCACAGGCTCTGGTTGTACAACGAGGATTAAGGTTAAGTTTTACCCAGGCAATTACTTTCAAATTCGACTTTTGGCTACTAAACTACAATGTTTATTAATAACTATACTTTGAGGAGACCATTGAAATGTCTTCCGCCAATTTAGATTCCGTTACCACACTCACATTCGATATTTTTGGAACCATTCTTGACCTAGCGGGAAGTTTGATTCCTCCTCTCAACCTTTTGCTGACAGATTGCGATGCTCCACCTACCTTAACCGGAGAAAACGTGTGGGCTCAGTGGAGATTAAGACAAAGAATCGAGCAATACCAAGACAACATGCTTATGCTTGGGCACAGCGGTTATTTAACGATCAAAAGAAAGGCATTAATGTACACATTGCGAAGCTTAAAAGTTGATTTCAGATCTGAAAATTTAGATGAATTCATGAAAGCTTATCAACTATTGATCCCATTTAAAGACGCGGTTGATGGATTAATAAGACTGTCGAGCAAATACAGATTGGTTATGCTTTCAAATGGTGAACAGCACCACCTAGAACACCTGGCAAAAAACAGGATCGGAATAGATTTCGACCAGATTCTGTCTGCGGAGACTGTTAGCCAATTTAAACCTCATCCATCTGTGTATAGATTTGCTGCAAAAAAGTTAAATCTAGAGCCTCAACAGATTATGATGGTGGCCGCGCATTCTTTCGATATTTTGGGAGCAAGACATAGTGGGTTTAGGGGGGCATATGTTAATCGCTACGATTTGCCCTATGACGAATCTGATTTTGTTCCCGACATCACAACTAAAAACTTTTACGAACTTTGTGAAACTTTAGAGGTTTAATGAAGGATAAGGGTAGATGATTACAAAATATGACAAGGTTAGAATTGGCATGGCTATATCAGGCTGGCCGTTCCCAAATAATGATCCTTCCCAGCTTGGAGACTATGTTACTGAAATGGAGAAATTGGATATTGATTCGCTTTGGTTCACTGACCGCATAATATCGGAAACTTTCACCTTAGAAACCGTAGTAGCAATGTCGTTTGTCGCTGCCCTTACGGAGAAATTAAAATTCGGTACCAGCGTGATCGGTTTGGCGCTAAGAAATCCTACAATTCTCGCAAAAGAAATTGCTACATTAGACTATTTGTCCAACGGTAGATCGTTACCTGCAGTAGGTTTGGGGCCGGAAACAGAAAATGACTATGAAGCCTGCGGTACCGATAAAAAATCACGTGTGGGAAGGACAGAAGAATCTGTAGAAATTATGCGCCTTCTATGGTCTGGCAACAATGTCAGCTACAAAGGTAATCATTTTACTCTCAGTAATGTTTCTATTGAACCAAAACCAGTTCAAAAAAATTTGCCGCCAATTTGGTTTGGAGGAAGGAGTGAGCCTGCTATCAACAGAACAGCGAAAATAGGCGATGGTTGGCTAGTTTCCTATGCAACTGCTGAGGAAGTATCTGTAAGTGTTCCAAAAATAAAAGAAAAGGCTCTCGAATACGGAAATCACATAGAAGATGACCATTATGGGGCATTAATAAGCTTCTGTTTTGCAGAAACTCGCAAAGAGGCTGAAAAACTGGCGGAGAATTACAACGTTGTGCGAAGAAAAGATGTTGATCTGAAAGACGTTACCGCCTTTGGGCCACCAGACATTCTGGTCAATCTTCTAGACGATTTTATTAAAGCCGGCGCAACTAAATTTACTTTGCGGTCGGCTTGTCCTCCTGAAATGACATTCGACCAAATGAATTTGCTTGGAAAGCACATCGTACCTCGTTATCACAGTGGCTGAGCCTTCCCTTTCTCTAATGGGCACCCAATTTAGTCAATGGCTAAAAATTGTATTTTGGGCGATTCTCCTGGTTTGTATAATTAGCTGCACTTACGAAAAGTTGTACATCGTCTACGATGAGGGAATATATCTTGATAGGGTAGAACCAGACGACTCAAACTCTGAACTTCTCCTACCGGGCATCAGAGCGATTAGCCCCGATGCTTCGACAGAAGGACAATTTTTCACTTTCCTATCGAATAGTGCCTCCGGCCGACTTGTAGGTTTGTGGAACGGTAGCTCAAAAGTGGAGTGGTACAAACAACCTGAATTTGAACCGTACATTTTTAATCCTTCGCCTATTAATGCATCAGGCTACGTATTCTCAGAATTAAACACCAGATATCTGGATATCTATTCCTCTGCTCAGGCCAAAAACATTACAAATTTCAGATCCATGGGTTTTGAGCTTTGGTATCCCCAAACCGTAACCCGCTAGTGTTTACAAGTAACAGAATTGGCTATTAAATCATGGGAACCATACCTCAGTTATTCTGATCCGGAATTTGAAATGAATATTGGTTCTTTTCTAATCGAAGGAGCCGATAAAACCATACTAGTAAATACCAGGCTAGGAAAACTGGACCACCATATCAAACAGCCTATTCGTGAAATCTTACTGTCAGAGCTGGAGTCATTTCCAATCAGGACCAGTGGACATAGACATTGTTTTCCTGACGCACCTTAATTTAGATCATGTAGATACAAATATGACCAAAGACAACGAGGTTTGGAAGCAAACATTCCCTAAAACCCAGCATATGGTCAGAAAATCTGACTGGGAAGTGTTTAGTCATATGATCAATAACCCGGCATCCAACTATTTAGAAGAACAGGTCCAACCCTTACTATCGAGCGGAAATTTATACCTGTTGGAAGGAGAAATATCTTTAACTGAATGGGTTGTTACCATACCAACCCCTGGACATGCCCCAGGCCACACCAGTCTACTTATAGATTCAGATGGGGCAAAACAGTTATTGTGGGAGATGCAGCCCATATACCTCCACAGGTGGAGCAAACTTCATAGAAAAAGAACACGCCCTGATTGCATCTGGGCACTTTCCCAAACCCGATTTTGGAGAAATTATAAAAGTAGGATCCAAGCGATCCTACAGGCCTATAGCCTAGAAGTTATGCAACCAATCTAACCATATATTGAGGGGGGATAGGTGGCCACCCTCTGTTTTTGAAGAGCAATACGATCACTTTCTAACACTGCCAATACTAGATCACGAATATTTTTAACCTTTACAGGTAATTTTCCTAGATCTCTATTGTGTCCGCACATCACACAAAAAAGCCTTACCCCGAACATGTCTTCATCATTGGTTAGAGTCCCAGTGCCACACCTAGGACATGAACCGGTTAGAATTATTGTGTTTATCATTTTATTCTAAAATATCTCTATGTTTTTAGTTCTATTAATTGAGCCATTTCAAATAAAAACCACTTCTTACAATACACGAACTTTATCAAAACAGCTCCCCTATTCGACCTCAGTTTCTGTAGAAATGGTTTGCAGCCTTTTCACCAGATAATCTCTCCGGTCTATATATAGCCGGTTGTCTAAATTATCTTCACCATACCGCCTGTCTAACTCAGCTATTTGATCCAAAATAACTTGAGATTCACTGGACCCCGCAAGCCAAGATTCTCGGTGATTGCGTAACCGGATGGTACTAAAAATACCAATGCTTCCGATGGAGATCAAAACCAACAGTAAACCTATCGGACCGGTATATTCATAGCGCATTTGCCCAAACTGATTAAAAATGCGATTCAAAAATTTTGGGGTCGGCAGATCGTTTAAAACTATCGTGGTTTTCGCACCTTTTGTGATATTTTTCGATTCTAAAATTGTGTATGCTTTTCCACCAATGGTATCTTGGCTTTTTGTCTCGAAATCTGTGTTTATATTAACCATATCAGTGGGATATAAAATACTGGCGTTTTCAACCCCATACCTCCAAGACTTGACTACCTCGGCCTGTTGACTGTTGTATGGAATATCATAGCTATACATAATTTCATGACTCCCAGGAGGAAGAGAGGCAATAAGAGCAAATCCCTTATCTACTTGTACATATTCTGCCGCTGGAATTAAAGTATCAAAGAGAAAATTTGTCGCACCTTCAGGTATACCAAATCTGATTAAATCCATTGGTCCTGAACCCCGCACATAAGTTAATTGCGAATTATTTGAGATAGTTGCCAATTCCAAAATAGAAATTTTTCTATTCAAACTATCGATACCTGTGATAGAAAAAGATCCTTTAGATAAAAAGATGCTCTCATCATCGGTAGACGTATCGTAAACTGATATGGAGCTAAATATTGCAATTCCTGCCTCAATAGTTATGTCACTTACATATACAACCCCCTTATATATGTGGATAAGCCATACAAGTTTTCTGGGCTGTATCCTACAGATTCAAATTGAAAACTGCTATTGGAATCAGTAAAAGTATGTTCGGTCTCTCGAAGAGAATCTAAGGAACTAACGTGTAAGGCCACAGAAATCATTTCTCCAGCGCCTACCCCTTGAGTCAAGTTAACAATTTCGCCTTTTATGTCTATTTCAATTTCCTCAGCAAATGAAGTATCAATGTGAAAGAGGAAAAATAGTAGCAAGGCAACTACAACAAATGTTCGTATTATCAATCCCAATCTTCCTTTTCATGAGCATTTTTAAAGGAAGAATCAAGTGATCTTGTATTGGCTGCTGAAGAAATCTCCTCTATTAGCGACCTTTCTTTTTCCGCAGAAATTTCCAAAGTTTTTAAAACATTTGCTGCCTCAGCCATGTGTACCTGTTTCAACCATAGGTAGTCCGATTCACTCACATTGCCTATCGACATCTCAAGCTCAGCATGCCGAATTCCTTCCAGGGCCGATTCCCACCTTCTCTCTAAATCTGCACGAAGAGAGGATTCATCTTCGGGAAGTGGCGCTCTTGAGGCAATCTTTTTAATTACTGGATAGGCAATCAAAATAGCAGGGATCACACTTATGATAATAGCAGACACTACCAGCATTTACTTTGCCCTTCCCAAAGGGCTTTGATCCACATCCATGGATGGCAAACTGACTCTTTTCCTATGACCCCGATTGTTAGGCGACAAGGAAATCAAAGTTCCTAAAATTAACACCGGACCAGCTGCCCACATCCATAAAACCAATGGGTTTATTAATACCCTAAACACTGCCTGTCCATCCTCTTGAAATTCTGAGGGAACAAGATAAAAATCTTCCAATATCGTGCTATGTATGGCCCCCCTGGTAGCAGCTATTTGAAATTCAGGGTAAACGGCACGGTAGGGATACATATATCCAATATAATTATCACCTGACCACACTTGGAATTTAGCCGTTTCTTCCATCCTATCCGAGTATGTTTTTTCTGACACATCAATATATTTGAAAGTATATTTTCCCAAAACCTCAGAGTCTCCTGGCTTCATAACAACGTCTTTTTGAACATCATAAAAGGAGGAAGCTGTTATACCGATAGCGAGCATAACTATGCTCAAGTGAACTATATACCCGCCGTATCTAGGTCGATTCGCCCCGATCAAAGAAAAGAACGATAAAACCCAATTTTCTCCATGTGAATGTCTTGATCTAGTTCCTCTTATTAATTCCTGGCACACTGTTGTGATAGATACACTACATACCACGAAAGATATAAGAACCCAATATTGCGTTATTCCACTTATCAGACTTGATATCAATACCAGAGATGCAACCACGAAAGGTAGGCGCAACATCTTGTTTATTGAAACCCACCCAGCTTTTCTCCAAGGAAGTACGGGCCCAATCCCCATCAAAAGAATTAGCAAAAGCATAAGAGGCCCGTTAACTTTGTTAAAAAATGGTTGACCAATGGTCATGGTAGTGTCATCCACAGCTTCCGAGAATATGGGAAATATGGTGCCCCAGAGGGTTACTAAAGCTATAAGTAGAAAAAGAACATTTTGGGCTAAAAAAGCTGATTCTCTGGAGATTATTGAATCCAATCCCGATCGGCTTTTCAAAGTGTCATATCGAAATATAAAAATAGCTACGGAAATGAACAAAGTGGCCGCCATTACCGCAAGAAAAACCCATCCCATAGTAGATTCAGCGAACGAATGCACCGAAGGCACCGGGCCACCACGATTAATAAACATACCCATCTGAGCCATTGCGAAACTTACGATAATTAGCACCATATTCCACATGCGAAACATTCCACGTCGCTTCTGAACCATTATTGAATGTACAAAAGCGGTCATTGCTAACCACGGCATCAACGCTGAATTTTCTACAGGATCCCAAGCCCAATATCCACCCCAACCTAATATGGTATACGCCCACCAAGCGCCCAGCAATAGTCCCGTTGTGAGTAATAACCACGACACCATTCCCCAAAGCCTACCTTGGTCAACCCATTCATCTCGACCTCCTCTTCCGGCCAATAAAGCTCCAATCGCAATAGAAAATGGTAAAGCGACCGAAATAAGGCCCAGCATTTGAAAAGGTGGGTGTATAAACATGCCAAAATGAATTAACAGAGGATTCATTCCTTGTCCATCTTCAAGAGGAACCTGATGTTGATCTAAAGGATTAGCCAAAAACAAAATAACTGCTAAAAAGAACAGCAAGACCATACTCATTACACCCAGCGCATAAGGAGATGTATATGGCAACTTACTGTTAACAATTCTAATGGCAATACCAGCCATTATTGAAAATGCCAGTGATATGTATAAAAGGGAACCCGCATTTCCAGAATAGAAAGCAACCCATGCATAAGCTTTAGGCATTGCTATATTGCTGTTTTCCGCAACGTATTTAACAGAAAAATCATTTATAACAAAAGCATAAATTAGGGCTGCTGTAGCTAAGAGAAGCAAAGGAGATATAGAATAAAATCCCCACCGTGCACTTGCTGCAAGATCCCTACCATTCAGCATCCCACCAGCAAACCCCACAATCGTAGAATATCCTGCCATCATAAAAGAAAGAATAAGCGCAATTTGTCCGAGTTCTACCATTTAAGAAACACCATTGTCACGGAATTTTGACTGTAAATCATTCATTAGATATTCGATCTATCACAGGGAAATATTTTTCCTTTTCCTCAATAGAAATAGCTTCTGCCCTCAAATTATATGGCTGGTCTGGGCCAGTGGATTTTTGTTTTCTCCTCATCACACCCAAGGCAACTATCACAACGATAATAGCAAAACCCAGAGCCACCGGAGGGATAATCCAAGCATAGAGACTTATCCCCGATGTGGCTGGTTCTAGAAGAATTACAGGACCGTATCTCCCAACAAAATAAGCCTTTATTTCATCTTCTGATTTTCCTTCCTCTACTAAACCTTTAACAATCATTCTCATATTTGACGCGATTTCATTTTGGGATTGATCTATAGATTCTCCAGGGCAAACTGGGCACATTAGGACACCATTAAGATGGTTTATCTTTTTTTCTTCCTTAGAGACGAAGTCAGAGTTTGCGGCGAAGCAAGCAGTACTAAGAAATAAAAATAACAAACTCAGGGGACTTATCAAACTAAGACGCATATTTTTTCGCAAGCTGTGGAGATTTCACAATAAAAACTTTTCTACAATTATCACCCAATATTATGCGGAGCAGTAGTCCCTAAAACGATCAAGGGTAAATAATCCTTCATTTTTACCTCAAATCATTTACTCTGGTTTATCCGCTAAAACCAACTCCACGTTCTTTAGTTCTCCGCGTCTATAAAACCGTACCTCTACCTCCGAACCAGGAGGATTATCCAATAGGAATTTGGAAAGATCTCCGGAATTTTCGATAGAGATTTTATTCAACATGACAATCACATCCTCAGGTTGTAAGCCTGACTCTTCAGCCGGAAACCCATTCACTACTCCGGCAATAATGACACCATCTGAAACAGGCAAGTTTATCTGTTCTCTTATTGAATCGGTTACATTAAAGGGGGTAATTCCTAAAAATCCTCGGCGTACATTTCCAAAAGCCAGTATTTGATCAACCACCACATGTGCATCATCAATATTTATGGCAAACCCAATTCCATTACTCCCATCAATGATTGCCGTGTTGATTCCTATAACTTCTCCTCTGCTATTGGCCAAAGGGCCCCCGCTATTGCCTGGATTGATCGAGGCGTCTGTTTGTATGAGATCAACCATGGCTTTTTGGGCATCCGTTTGTATGGTACGTTCAAGAGCGCTGACGACACCTTTACTCACAGTAGGCCCTCCTTTGAGGCCTAAGGCGTGACCAACGGCGATAACATCCTCACCGACTTGCAAATCTGAAGATTTACCGAATTTTGCAGGATTCAGCTTGGCCGCCGATATCTTTATTACAGCTAAGTCGGTGATATTATCACTCCCAACTAATATTGCAGGATAAGAACGACCATCATTTAAAGTGACAGTCACAAGATCTGCACCTTCCACGACGTGATTGTTTGTCAGTATGTTACCCGCCTTATCAAGTATAATCCCCGATCCTACCCCAGTTTGAGGAACAATCTGGTTGGCTAGCCTGATCACAGCTGTATCAGTGGATATCTGAACCACGGAAGGGGCTAACTCTCGGACAACCTCAACAGTAGTCATAGCATCGTCATTCTGAGAAACCGATATCAAATCTGCAATGGCTGACGGTGAAATATCTAATGGTGGTGGAACACCTGGAGCCACCTCTGCTGGGGTTTCTATATCCCTATCAGCAGATGATAACAATAGCTTGTCCTCCTCACTTGAGGCTTTTTTTAGTCTCTCAATGCTTGGAGTGGAAATTTCTGTTATCGTCAATTGAGCGGTATTTTCTCTCTGATTACAAGCCACTAATAACCACAATATTATTAATAGAATCCCAACAACCTTGTTCATATTTTTTACTACCTCTCCCTAGGATTAAGTGCCCTACTGGATGGTTTTCTCCACTGTAAGTGTTTTGTTCTTTCCATGAACTGCTGGTGAATTGTTGAAGAAGAAGCTATTAATCCATCCGAATAAAGTTGAGCCCTGTTTCCTTGTCTGTCTGTTATCAGCCCCCCTGCTTCTTCCATCAGTATAATTCCTGCCGCTTGGTCGTAAGGTTGGAGACGATGGTGTACAAAAATATCCATTCTCCCAGCCGCCACATAAGATATCGACAGAGCTGAGGAGCCGATCATTCGGGCAGTTTTTAAGGAAGGCCAAATTTTTCTCAGCATTTGTAGAGTGTCTGTAGTTCCTTCTACAGGGCCATATGCCGGATCTGTCACCATTATTACATCTTCGAAATTTAAGATCTCACTTACTTGTATCTTTTTGTCATTGAGGAAAGCCCCCTTTCCCCTAGCTGCATGGAACATCTCTCTATTAATGGGGTCGAAATTAACCCCTGCTACAACTTCTCCATCCTTTGCAAGAGCGATAACAATGGAGAAACAAGGAATTCCCCAAGCGTAGTTCTGGGTACCGTCAATAGGGTCAATGATCCACGTCCATCCTGTTGTGGGGTCATCACCCTTTTCTTCCTCCCCAAAAATTCCATGTTCAGGAAAATAACTTGCAAGGGTCTCCCTAATATGCGCTTCACATTCTCTGTCTACATTGGTGACTATGTCGTTTTGACCCTTATCAGATATTTCCTTCGACTTTGGCCACCAATCCAACAGTATTTCTCCTGCAGATAAAGATATTTCCCTCGCTACATCCCAGGCATTCTTCCCAGATATTGATACTGGCAATTGAAGTTTTTGTTCTACCAAGTTATTCCTCTAATTTTATGATTTCCACCATTTCAAGAATATCTTAATATTCTAAAAAAACCCTAAGATTTTGAAACTATATTTGACTTATATCGGATGTTGACAAGAAACGAAAATGATAATTAAAATTATTGCTAACTGATACTTAGTCTCAATAAACATAAACCGATGACCAATTCAGGTTCGAATAATATGAGTTCGTCTCAATATAAACAGCTGATTTTTAGATTTAGTATAGCTCTCTTGGTAATGGGAATTTTTTCTGCTGGCATTGGATGCACCAACAAATCCGATACCTTAACTGTGGACGAAAAAACTTCCGATTCAGGCCAGGAGGGCAAAAACTCTGGAAATATAAACAAAGATGGTTTACTAAAAATACATACCACCACCAGCATTATTTCTGATTGGGTTACGATTGTAGGAGGAGAAAGGGTGGTAGTTGAGAGCCTAACACCTGCCGGTAAGGACCCTCATACTTACCAGCCAACCCCAAAAAAAGTAGCCAAACTATCTAATTCTCAATTGGTGTTTACCATAGGGTTGTCATTAGAAGGCAGCAACATTACACCGCTTCTTGAAAATTCATTGAATCCAAATACCACATTTCTAGTTTTGGGAACCAAAGTCAATCCAATCAAAGCGGCGCAAACTGACGAACACGATGAACATCTCAATAGACCCATGGATCCTCATTTCTGGTTAGATCCGTCCCGTGTGTCCATAGCTATAGATGAAATCAAAGTCCAACTTTCCAATATGGACCCTGACTCATCTGACTACTACCAAAAAAATGCCTCAGTCTACAAAGGCCAACTTTCTGACCTTGATCAGCATATGCGATCCCTGTTTCAAAAAATCCCCGAAAAAGACCGGAAATTAGTAACCTCCCATGAAGCTCTTGGCTACCTAGAGGATAAGTATGGTTTTGATGTCATAGGGGCAGTAATTCCTTCAGCAACTACAGATTCTGAACCAACCGCGGCCAATATAGCAAAGCTGATCGACGAAATTAAACTCACGAAAGTTAAGGGTATTTTTATGGAAAAAGGGGTTGAGGAGAAAATAACAAGGCAGATAGCGCAAGACGTAAATGTTCAGGTTATAACAGGATTGCAGGTTGAATACCTAAAAGACGGTGAATCATACATTGAGATGATGATGACACTTTCAGAATTAATCCATAACGGATTGAAATAAATTCCATGATTATTACATTGCTTTCCTCGGAGTATGAAAAACAGTGGACAAAATCATGGAATACCCTTCTTTTTCAATGTTTTCGAATAAATATGCAAGATTCCACTGTAAATATCGTCATTAACGCATGAATTGTGTTTCATGAATAACAATTTCGTCCTTTAATAGCTTGAACCAAATTGACGTCTAAATTCCCTCTTGGCTCCCTTGCACAGTGTTAAATATGGGGTGTACAACATATATCTGAAAAGAAGTTCAATTTTGATTGACTTTCAGGAGTTCTGGAGAGGATCGAAAATATACAACGTCATCTTAGATGACTTCTCCAAGAAATTTTTCGGGTTTATGTCTTGTCCTGCCCTGCTCATATTGAGAGCAGTGTTAATGTAGGCAAGTGTGGGGTAGAAGTTGAGGAGTCGGGAAATCTCCGATATTGCCTTTTGAAAAAAAGGGCTCAAATACTGAAGGTAGTTTTGTGTAAAATTTATGGACCGAGAAACAATTCAAAAAGCCGATAAAATCTGGAATTCTGTTCTGGGTAAAGTAGAACTGAACATCCCGAAGCCCAGCTATGATACTTGGCTTCGAGACACAGTTGGCGTTTCGTTTATTTCTGATGAGTTCAATGTGGAAACTCCAAACGCTTTCACTGCTCAATACTTAGAAGAACGTATGCTAGACATGCTCGAACAAGAATTGAGGACAATAATCGGCTTCGACGTTAAGCTCAAGTTCGCGGTAATTAATGAGATTATTATTTCAGGGAAAAATGAGCAACCTGTAATCCCGTCTAGCCCATATAGCAGATCAGATCCTACTGCGAAGCACATAATATCTGGCCATGATTTATTCCAAGACCCAGTTTCCAATGTTATAAGTGAACCACGTATCGAGTCCCATGACTTTAATAAAAGATACACATTCGAGAATTTTATTGTTGGAAATTCCAATCACCTTGCATTTGCCGGGGCAAAGGCGGTTTCAGAAAACCCTGGAACAATTTTTAACCCTTTAGTGATTCATTCACCCGTAGGTTTAGGAAAGACACACTTATTACAGGCAATTGGGCACGAAACCAAAAAACTTGGCCTAGTCGTGATCTATGTGACCTCCGAGGAATTTACGAACCAGTATGTGAGGGCAATTCAAAATGGACAAACTGAGGAATTCCGGAATAAATATAGAACTGCCGATGTTCTTTTAATTGATGACATTCAATTTCTTATAGGAAAAGAACAAACACAGGAAGGCTTTTTTCATACTTTCAATTCCCTGCATGTAGAAAACAAACAAATAGTGGTTGCAAGTGATCGGAATATTGACGAGCTAAGAACCTTGGAATCACGTATCACCTCAAGACTAACTGGCGGATTGGTAACTGATATTCAGGCGCCCCAGCTAGAAACCAGAATAGCCATATTAAGGGGTAAGGCCGCCCAGCAAAGGTATGATATACCTCCGAATGTAATTGAATTTTTAGGAGATAAAATTCGTTCAAATGTTAGAGAATTAGAAGGTCTTCTAAATCGAGTCGTTGCTTTGGCTCAGTTTCGCGATGAGCCCATTACAATTGAATCCGTCAAGCGAATGGTGGGAGATTCTGAAAGAATTAACAAAGAGCCTATCTCTGATTCCAAAATTATTTCAGAAGTGTCAAACTACTTTGGAGTAACCTCTGATCAAATTATGGGACCTCTCAGAACAAAAATATATTTGGTTCCTAGGCAAGTCGCGATGTTTCTTCTCAGAGAAGAAACATCCTTGAGTCTTTCTGCAATAGGCAAAATACTGGGCGGAAGAGACCATTCAACCGTGATACATGGCCACGAAAAAGTCGCCTCATTAATCAATATAGACGGCAAGCTCAGAAACGATGTTTTAGCTATTAGAAACAACTTGACCGGTGCCGCAAGATGATTTAGCTGGGCCACCGTTATAACCGCTAAAGGTTTATATTCATGAGACTCATTTTAATTAGACATGGTGAAACCGACGCAAACTTATTGATGCGGTGGTCAGGCTCAAGGGATCTTGAAATTACCAACCTTACAACACTTGGCAAAAGTCAGGCGCAGGAATTAGGGCATTGGTTTAAAAAAGAGAATTTTATCCCTACACATGTGTACGTGAGCCCACAAAAAAGAGCCCAAGACACTGCTCGTCTAGCAGGTGCACATTGGAACCTTCCTTTTGTCACTATAGACGACTTAAAAGAGACCGGTGCCGGAATCTTTGAGGGCCTTACATGGAATGAGATTGAGGCAAAATACCCGAAACAAGCAGAGAATTTTAAAGATAGTAGGGACTGGTCATATGTGGAGGAGTCAGAACAAGAAACCGACCGAAGGGATAGAGCCAATAGAATCTTGAATTTAGCTTTATCTCGGCACTCTGACACCGATATTGTGGTCATGTTCTGCCATGCGGGAATAATCCAACACACAGTGAGCTGCATATTTGAGTCACCAAAGCTCTGGGCCATAACCACCAAAAACACAGCTGTATTTGAATTCCAGCTGGATGCAAATAAATGGTCGGATTTATCAAGGCATCGTTTCAATCCAACCTCATGGCGAATACTTAGATTTAACGAACAACCTCATCTGCCTCAGCAGAATAAATGACCAGCATCTGCAAATCTATTTATTTGGAAACGCCCGCGATCACCGTTGATAGACCTACTTAGCTCCCAGCCATCGGGATCAATTTCAAAATCAAATATTGCTGTATTAGGTATTCTTAGATTCCATACACGATTAGTTCCAAGAATTACTGCTATCAAATGAGCTAAGAATCCACTATGTGAAAAGGCAATAACAAAATCTTTAGAATTATGGCCTTTAACAAGAAATCCTATAACTGTCTCGGCTCTTTGCTTAATCTTATAGCGAGTTTCAGCATTTGGGACTAAATCAAAATTTCTAGAACTGAGAAATTCTTCAAATATCACAGAGTGTTCCGTTGATAACTCGTCAGATGTTTTACCTGAAAATACTCCTGCATCATTTTCTCTCAAATCTTGAATTTTATGAATAGGAGTGTTGGGCAAAGATATTTCGGCTGTTTTATAAGCTCTTGTTAATGGGCTGGAATAAACATGAGAAGGTTCCAATTCCTCCTTAATGAATCTTTCACGAAGCTTTTCACATTGGCCTTGGCCGTCTTTCGAAAGATCAAAATCCATGGTCCCCTGCCAGCGACCCTCAGCATTAGCCTTGGATTGTGCATGCCTAATTAAGATTAACCTCATTTTTTTATACCTGGTGGCGGGACGGTATCCAATTTAAACTGGTTAACTTGTTTTCTAAATCTATCGAAAATCCCTCCACCAACAACTAAAAGCCCCGCAATTATCATCAAAATGGTAGATAACTGAAATGCCCTCGCCATTGCTGAGGCATATGCGGTTCGCAACCCGATATCTTTAAGCTTCTCAGAATCCGATAAATCTGCTTCATAACCTAAACTGGCCATTACTGATACTACGATGGCGGTTGGTATTGCGATTCCTACAATATGAGCGCCATTCCTGGTTAAATTTAAAAATGCAGAGACAATCCCATAGTGTTTTCTACCAGCACTCCCCATAATAGCACTCGTATTAGGGGCCATAAAAATACTCATTCCCATGCCAGATAACCCTGACGCTATGCCCACCAAAGCCAGTGTAGAAGTCAGGCTCACTTGAGAGAACAAATACATCGCCACCGAACAAGAAACCATTCCGATAACTGATGGGCCCGTGGTACCAATTCTGTCAGCTAATCGGCCACTAATCGGTCCAAAAATAGCCAATGCAATGGCCCCGGGAAGTAAATACAATGCCGCCGTGGCCGTTGTTAACCCTAGCCCTGAAACCAGAAAAAATGGCATTAAGAAAAACGTGCTTGAGCTTGCGGTAAAAGATATAAATCTTGACGAGGAGCCCAAAGAAAAGGAAAAAGATTTAAATAGACTAAGAGGCAATATTGGTTTTTTTGCTGTTTTTTCTCTAAAAAGGAACGCAGCGAACAACAATATAGAACACAGCGTTCCCAAAATAATATATGGAGAGGACAGTGATAATTTGTTACTAAAAGTTATAACCAACATTAGTGAGAGCAGGAATAACGCAGAAATGAACGTTCCACTCCAATCAAAATTCTTGATGGAATCTTCTTTCCCAGATCTTTTTTGAGGATCCGGCGTCAAAATTAACATAGCAATACAAGTTGCAAAAATGCTGAATACTGATATGAAAAAGAAAATGGCCCTCCATCCAAAATAGCTATCAATGCTCCCACCTAATATTGGGCCACCAATAGCTCCCAACCCAACGATTGTCATGTGTAACCCGAGGGCCTTGCCTCTCTCTTCATCAGGAAAAGAACGCGCAATCATTGCCATGCCATTCGCCTGCAAGGCTGACGCACCAATACCCATAAAAATTTTGCCTACTATGACCATCCAAAATTCTTGAGAAAACCCAGTGAGCGCGGTAGCACAAGCAAATATCAACAGCCCACATATCCATATTCTTTTTCTCCCGATGGAGTCAGCAATAGCACCTGCCGGCATCATTAGAGCACTTACACTCAACATGTAGGCTATAGCCATCCACTGAGCAGTGGGAATATCTGCCCCAAAATGTCCTGCGATACTGGGAACAACTATAGATGTCGCAGACTGTTCAACAATGGATATGAAAGTGCCAATAGCAACTGCCCCGTAAATCCACCACCGATATGAGGGTTTATTTTGGATTCGGCTTAAAAATAAAATCATCAATACTATTTTCTACTGTGATCCAATTTGAGTAATGTGGATTTCTCCTTTGTCATCAGCGACAAATAGACTTTGAAAATCATACCCTCTGCGTTTAAGTTCCTCACTGCCACCAGCCTTTCGATCCATTATGGATAGCACTTTGACAACCTCACACCCTTCATCTTCAACCGCTTCTATGGCGTGAAACAAACTGCCTCCTGTTGTGCATGTGTCATCAACCACAGCAACCTTCTGCCCTTTATAAAAATATCCTTCAATATTTCTACCCCCGCCATGAGTCTTTTTTTCCTTCCGTACAATCAAAGCCGGCACAGGTTTCCCTTCGATGTAGCTCAAGGTACTAACGGAGGAAACAATTGGATCAGCTCCTAAGGTGGGTCCTGCCAGGGCCTCTGCATTACATTTGTACAGGATAGGTAAAAAGCACTTAGCTGTGAGGTATGATCCTTCCGGATCAAGAGTCAGTAGTCGACCATCAAAGTAGTAACTGCTTTTATTTCCTGACGACAAGGTGAATTCACCGAATATCAGAGCTTTTCTCTCTTTAGCTACTTCTAATAATCTCTCGATATCATTCATTTCGATAACAGAATATATTCCACAAAGTTAATTTAAGCCAATAAATGATATAGCCTTTCCTTCTGAATGTATTGATTTACTCCCTGAGGAACTAACTCTGCTACATCCAGCCCATTTTGAATAAGGTTTCTTACCTTGGTGGATGAAATAGCAGGAGAGTTAACTTCGATCATTCTTAATGAGTATTTTCTTTGTCTAGACAGGTATGGTTTCGATTCATCGATTTGGAAACCAGGACGGGTTAACCCAACAACTTCACATTCGGAGTGAAGTGAATCTGGATCCTCCCATTTATCCATTTCAGTTATTGAATCCGCCCCTAGCAGGACAATCACTTCATCGCCATTTCGTTTCAATTCCCTCACTGTATCTATGGTATAGGAAGGTCCAGACCGAAAAATCTCAATATCTGAAACTTCTAAAAAGGGAATTTCTTGAATTGCCAAGGACACCATATGGCATCTTTCTTTTGGTGATGCCATTAATTTAGTTCTCTTTAGATAGGGATCCCCAGCAGGGACCATGATCACTTTATCCAGTTTAAGAATTCGATGCGCGGAACTTGCAGCTTGGATATGGCCATTATGTATGGGGTCGAAAGTTCCCCCAAAAAGTCCAATGATCACTACAAACTCCCAATGAATTAACTACCTCTATTTCTAGCGATTTTTATGACAGGATACAGGATATAGTTGCAAAATCCTGATACTCTAGAACCAATCAACACCCTGACTTGAGGCATTTTACTCGATGAAGTATGACTATTTAGTGATAGGCGCAGGTTCTGCAGGAGCTATAGTGGCCACTCGACTTTCAGAAAATCCTGAAAGCTCTGTTTTGCTCCTAGAAGGAGGACCTGACTACCCTGTATTTGAAGATCTGCCAGATGACGTCAAATATGGGTACGCTACTGGTACTGATCTAGCTGTTTCTGATGAACATGATTGGGGATACATTGCCACCGTAAATAATCAAAGTGAACCAGGCAATCGAATGATTCGACTGCCCAGAGGCAAACTAACAGGCGGTACAAGTTCAATAAATGGACAAATATTTCTTCGAGGATTAACTCACGATTTCAATAGTTGGTCTGAAAACAGTCTCCCCAATTGGGATTACCAAAAAGTCCTCCCTTATTTCAGAAAACTAGAAACAGATTTGGATTTTGGTGGGGATTTTCATGGAAAAGACGGTCCAATCGCGGCGAAGCGGTTTCCCAGGAATCAATGGACCGCACCTCAAGAAGGATTTTATCAAGCGTGCGTCGACAGGGACTTTGGCAAAGCCACAGATTTCAATCTTCCAGACGCAACAGGTGTAGGTGCATTTCCGTGCAACAACCCAAATGGTATACGCGTGAGTACTTCTCTTGGATATCTAACTCAATCAAGGCATCGTATGAATTTCACACTACGATCAAATTGCACAGTAACAAGGCTCATAGTAGACAAAAATAAGATTTCAGCCGTTGAGGCCGAAAGTGGTGGAGAAATATTTAGGGTGGAAGCAGAAACAGTAATACTTTCCGCAGGAAGTATAGCCAACCCTAAAATATTGATGCTGTCAGGCATAGGCCCTGTAGACAATTTAACATCATGCGGAATAAAAACCTTAATAAATTTGGAGGGCGTGGGCAAGAACCTTCAGGATCACCCACAGAATTTTGTGCTAGCCAAAGTGAACCAGCTAGGATCTCTAGACCCTAGCTCTCCACGGCTACAGGTTGGCTTAAGGTACACATCTCAAAATTCGCACCTGACAGACGATATGATGATGTGGATGGGTTCTTATGCAGTTAGTGGTGATTATAGAGACATATTACCCTTGCACAATTCTCACAACAAAGTTCAACCACAGCTAACCGGAATACAGATAACCGTTTCCCTATATCGAGCCACAAGCGAAGGAAGTGTTGTCCTTAAGTCTGCGGCCCCAGATGATAAACCTATTGTGAATTTAAACCTTCTAGCAACTGAAAGTGATGTTACTAGAATGGCCGAAGGTGTCCAAATGGCATCGGAAATTATGGATAGTTCTTACCTAGACCACATAGTCGATATTCGAACGAGCCCGGAAAAAGACATATTCGGCGATAAAAACAAATTTCACAAATGGCTCCGCTCCACAACAACAACGGGAAATCATCTGACAAGCACCTGTTCCATGGGCAAGTCTTCTAATAAATTTGCGGTCGTAGATGAAAATTGTCGAGTATTTGGAATCGACAATCTCTATATCGGTGACGCCTCCATAATGCCAGACACTGTCAGGGCAAACACCAATGTCACTACAATGATGATAGGAGAAAGGTTGTCCGATTTTTTGAAAGAAAGCGAATAATGAGAAATCAAAATTAGAAATAAAAACGCCTAGAATTGATATTAAATGGTATAGAAATAGACCATCAGCGGTATGGGCCAAACACCGGGGAGGGGGGGGGCAGAATCCATAATATTTGCTCATGGCGAAGGGGGTAATCTACTCTCATGGTTTCAATAAGGGCCTTATTTTTCTCGTAAATACGGCTGCGTAATTTTCTCACACAGAAGATTTAGGCATGCCTATAATTCGAGGAACGGTCCAGGTACGAAATCCTTTCCAAATGATTTGAGGATCCTCGCGGTCACATTAGAAAACAAAAATATGCATTTAGTAGACCACTCGGTGGGCGGAAGAACAGCATTGGAATTTGCAGTCATCCATCCAAGGGGGTTCTAAATATAACTTTTGCTGACACAACTGGAGTGATGGCTGAGCTCGAGGTTGAAACAATTCTTTCTCATTGCAGAGAATTCCACCTTGATACGAAAGGGATTGGCTCAGGGCCATTTCGGATGCATTTCATACCCGTAATCCCGCAATGACAAACCTTTATCTTCAAATACAAAGATCTAATTCTCAGAGAGATGTGAGTGGAGGTGTTCTTTATGGAGACCCTAGAGGTAAAGGCCTTAAAAAACTAATTATGCCCGCCCAGTTCATCGTTGGAGAAGATGACGACATAGCCTCACCTCCTTAACCTAGCGTCAGCTCATATTGAAGGGTCAAAGTGATCATCATCGCTGATTGTAGTCACTCTGCTTATTTTGAAAAACCAGACCTATTCAACTTCGCGATAGAGAAATTTATCGAAGGCTCTTTTGATTATGCAGGCCAAAATCCCGATTTTTTCCCCGTCTGCATTTAGAATGGAGACAGAAAACACACTTTAGAATGGAGACAGAAAACAGACATCGGCTCCAATAATTTAAATGGGATTAAATCGTACACTTTGAGAATTTTCTGCTATTCTGTACTTTACTGGCTAGGGGCATAAATTTAAGACAAGTTTGGAGTAAGGTACATGATTAGTACTAAAGCCAATACAGAAATTAGCTTGATGGCGCACCTTATGAGAAGGGCCGGGTTTGGAGCTTCCCGAGAGGAACTTGAAACCAGGTGCAAGGAAGGGTACACAGAAACTGTGGAGGAGCTGTTGGCTCCCTTAGCTCAAACTCCTGTTGATATATATGAATTTCTAAGATACTACCCATTGTGGTGGAAACCCGGAACCCTGGGAGGGTTAGGCCAAGCCCCATGGGTTTGGACAATGATTAATACTGCCTCACCACTTCAGGAAAAGTTATGTATTTTTTATCACAATATTTTTGCTACTGGGGTCGCTAAAGTTGATCACTACGACGAAATCCAAGACATGATTGATATGTTCCGAGAAAAGGGCCTTGGCCACTACAAGGATATTCTCCTTGAGGTAGCAAAAAACCCGGCAATGATTTACTGGTTGGACAACAACGAAAATCATGCAGATTCCATTAATGAAAATTGGGGTCGAGAATTGTTAGAACTGTTCACGATGGGGGTAGGAAATTATACAGAGGGCGATGTCCAAGAGTGTTCTAGGGCTTTCACCGGATGGACCTTAGAGCACAAGTTACCTAGATTCCATATGGGTAGGTGGGATTGGCATTTCAAGTTCGTAGAAGAAGATCACGACTTTGGAGAAAAGGAATTCCTAGGACACAAAGGAAACTTCGACGGGGAAGAAGTAATAGATATCATTCTTGCTAACCCCGCAACGGCGACCTTCATGGCTAGGCATATTTATAACTTTTTTGTAGAAGACGAACCCCAGGTACCGGCATGGTCTGTTGTTCCACCAAACAACCCCAAGGCAGTACAATTTTTGGCTGATGCCTTGATGGACAGTAACTATCATATGGAAACGGTCCTTAGAAAATTATTCAATAGCGATTTTTTTAGGGAGTCACAATTCTCACGGGTTAAGAATCCCGCTGAAGTTGTAGTAAGTACGCTGAGGTTGGTTGGCAATAGTAGTCTTCCTGGACCGGATATATTGAATTGGACTAGCCAGATCGTCTATATGGGCCAGGATCTCTTAAACCCTCCAAGTGTTGAAGGGTGGCACTCTGGTATAGAGTGGATCAACAGTGGCACTTTAATGAAGCGTACAAATTTCATGTCGGAAATGGTCGGTGACTATTCGCGGCCAGGTATTGCAAAAATAATAGATCGAGTTAGCTCCACATCTTTCAAACCAGAAGAAGTAGTAGATGCTTGCCTTGACATCATAGGACCCCTAGAGGTTACAGCTGAGACAAGAGTTGAGCTTATAGATCACGTTTCTTCACAAGGAGATTTCGACTGGCAATCAACCGGGGTAGCAAGAGCCTTGGAACTGCTCCAACTTATAGTCGCAACCAGAGAATATCAATTTGCTTAACTGCCGTTGTGTTGTAAAGAAAAGGATAGCGAATGACGAGGATAAACATGACTGAAACTCCATCAAAAGACCCAGTGATAATAGTAGTTCAATTATCGGGTGGCAATGATTACATGAATACTGTGGTGCCTCACAATAACTCTTTATATAGAGACTACAGGCCCTCAGTTAACATAAATGAGACTGACGTAATCGAGCTCACCTCAGAAATAGGTTTTCATCCTGCCATGGCTCCTTTGGCCGCAATGTATAAAGAGGGCAATGTTGCCATTATTCATGGGGTCGGCTACGAAAACTCTCCTCGGTCTCATTTTAGATCCATGGATATATGGCACACATGTGAACCTGAAACTCTGGGTACGGAAGGTTGGCTTGGTAGAGCAATAAAGCAAATCGATCCCAACAAAGAAAACGTGGTGACAGCCGTAAGTATGGGCCCATCACTTTATAGGGCTATGGTAGCTCCTGATGTTCCAGTAGCCACAGTGGAAAATTTAGATAATTATGGACTCCTTACCGATATTTCCCCGGAGCAAAAAAGAGACCGCGTGCTAGATAGGTACAAAAAAATGTATTCTCCAATGATTGGATCAGGTCCAGTTATGGAATTTCTTGGTCAAACAGGATTGGACGCAATGAAAGGAGCAGACATATTAAATGTCGCACCTAGTTTGTATTCATCAACTGTTGAATACGCAGATTCCTCGATCGCCAAAAAGCTCAAGGGAATTGCTCAAATACATTTGGCGAATTTAGGCAGTCGGATTTTTTATTGTGACCTTGGCAGTTTTGATACTCATGCAGATCAACTTTCCACCCATAATAAACTTTGGTCCTCAGCTTCATCAGCCATAAGAGATTTCTTTGATGATTTGGAAGAACACCAGGCTGCTGACAATGTGACCATGTTTCTGTTTTCTGAGTTTGGCAGGAGAGTGTATGACAACGGTGCAGGAACGGATCATGGCGCTGGGGGTGTTTGCCTTGCTATTGGCAAAAATGTGAGGGGCGGCGAATATGGACAATATCCATCGATGAAGGAAGGAGATCTTGACCAGGGCGATTTAGTACCTAACATGGATTTCCGAAGCGTGTACACCACTTTGGCTGAAGACTGGATGAAATTAGACCCTGTGCCTATCGTCGGCGGACATTTTGAAAAGCCGGGATTTATGAGTTCTTCAAATTAAAATTAGCCATATAAGTGGATTATAGGTAGATTCAAAATGCTAACTACATCAGCAAAGGGACGTGCTTTTGATTACAGTCGGGTTGTAGGGGGTCGACAATTCAGAGGAATAATTTATGCCACGAAAGGTATGGGAAATGATTTTTTTGTAGTGTTAAGAGAAACTTACGCATCAGATATAATCAAATTAACAATTGGCCCTAATTTAGATGATGAAGAGATTGTGATTTCATTTAGGGAAGTTCTTGAAGAAAACTTCCATGGTTCTTGGCCTAGTTGCGCTGTTTTCAATGGTGAACACCTATTGGTTACCGATGAACTCCGAAATATAATTTCTGTTTTCACTCCTCAAGGAGATCTTGTCAAAACCATAGGTGGCCCAGGAAATGGGAAACTTCAATTTAATCGCCCGTCAGGAATAACGATAGATTCCGATAGTAATGTCTATGTAGCTGATACTCTTAACCACCGTATCCAAAAACTTTCGCCAGATTTAGTATTCATACAATCCTGGGGAGAATTGGGCGAGACTGATGGATTATTAAATGCTCCTTGGGGGATTTGCACAGACGGTGACAATTTTGTGTATGTAGCTGACCATAAAAACCACAGAGTACAAAAGTTTAGTTCAGATGGAACTTTCATCCTGTCAGTAGGAGTATTTGGTTCCAGCGCCTCAAACCTGAACCACCCTTCAGACGTTTCTATAGATGAGTCCGGCGATATTTATGTGGCAGATTGGGTCAATAACAGGGTGCAGATTTACGATTCAATCGGTATCCACATAGCAAGCCTAACGGGTTCAGCAGTCGAGCTATCAAAATGGCAAAAGCAATACGTGGCCGCTAGCCCTGACGTACATAAGGCCCGGAGACGGGTGCCAAGCTTAGAACCTGAAACATTTTTTGCATTGCCAACTTGCGTTAGTTTCGATGACTCGAAATCTAGGTTGCTAGCCGTGGATTCACAAAGATGGCGAATCCAAATTTTCGATAAAATTACCGATTATAGTGATCCGCAATTCAACATCTGATTGGTCAAATATCAGTGTTCCCGTAAATACGCTACCGTGAATATTAATTTTGGCACTACAACTCATTTTTAAAGGTAATATCCATTTATTATGAGTTTGCTATTATATTTTGTTGACTTTCATCATATAATAAAACCCGTAAAAAGCTACGAGTATTTTCGTCGGCTTGTTAAAGAAGTATTGTGTGGAGGTTACTCAATGCGCAAGAACGGTTTCATGTTTTTAGTGATTGGTGCCATGACGGCCCTGATCCTTTCGGTTGCAATTGGATGTGGTTCTTCAGAAAAGGCAGACACAGATGCAGCTCCAGCAGCAGCTCCGGCAGCAGCTCCAGCAGCAGCTCCAGCACCGGCTACAAAACCAGCTCCAGCAGCAAAAACAACTAACGTATTTGGACGTGAAATGCCAAGTGACGCTGCTCCAATGGCAGATCAATATCTCAAGGTCAACTATGAAAAAGAAGGTGAATCTCTAGAATTCCCCGTCAGTGTTTACAACTCTGCCGCAGGAGGAATCCAGAGTGGTTTTAGCTTAGCTCTGCTGAGCACAGACCTTTCTACCGTCCCTGGTGGTGCCACTAGTTGGTCGTCTTCAGACGATATGAAGACTTGGACATTCAATATCGATCCAGATCTCACATGGAGTGATGGTGTCCCACTAACTGCTCATGACTACGTATATACATGGCAGTATTACGCTGACCCAGAACACGCTTACGACTTCACGTGGTACTTCGGTATGCTTGAAGTAGAAAACTATGGGGCGATTGAAGCTGGCGAGAAGGCTTTAGATACCATAGGTGTTACAGCAACAGATGACAAAACCCTTGTCTTCCAGCTTGATACGCCAGCACCATATGTTCCCGGGTTTATGATGTATGGTTCTCCGCTTGCAAAACATGCCGCTGAGAAACATGGCCAGTACTATTCAAATGATCCAGCGACAACACTTTCAAGTACTCCTTTTATTCTAAAAGAATGGGTACCAAATCAGCATGCGGAATTTGAAGCCAATGTGAATTACACCGGCAAGATCAAGCCTTTTATAGAAAATTACAAGGCTGTGTATGGTGAGCGTAAATTTGATGCCTACCTTGCTGGCGAGGTCGATACTATCAGCGGACCGTTTACTCCAGCAGACCAAGAATATCTGGAGAATGACGCGAAGTTAATGAAAGAAAGAGGCCTCTCTCCAGGTGACTTCCGAACACACTATCTTTTCTTCGACAACCAGAGCGCACCGTTTAACGATGTCAGAGTCAGGCAGGCTTTTGCCAAAGCTATAGACAGAGATGCGATCATCAATAATATAGTTGGGGAATCGGCCGGAGAGCCTAGGTACGGTGTATTAATACCTGGCTTCCCAGATGCTGCAGGACCTGACAAACTCAAACAGTACCAAGGTCTCGATGTCGCCGCAGCCCAAAAACTGCTGGCTGACGCAGGCTTTGCAAACGGCTCAGGTTTTCCAAAACTAGAGTTGGCCCTGAGACAAGAAACCGAGCTTTTCCAAGCAACCGCAGCGGCAGTTGCCCAGCAGCTTAAAGAAAACCTCGGCGTCGATGTCACTATCAACAATATGGACCGCAAAACTTACATGGGTCATCTAAATGGCCACAACCTGCAATTTGCTATGGTTTCCTACGGTTTTGACTATGTCGATGCTTCAAACTTTATGGGTGTCTTCAAGACGGATGGTCGACATAACTGGAACAACAAAGAATTCGAGGACTTAAGAATAGAAGCAGGTGCGATGGCACTTTCAGATGAGAGATCTGCCAAGATGCACAAGCTACAAGAAATTCTCTCTGAGGATGTTGGTAGCGTATTCTTCTGGTCACAGGTTCAGAACCAGTTGCACAAGCCGTACCTGAAAGGTACATGGCTCGACACTAACGATGCTGGTTGGTCAGGTCTTCAATTCCCTGACTGGAATCCTGGCTTTGGAGCCCAAAACATCTATGAGGTATATGTTGGCGAGAATGTTAAAGAGCACTCTCGATCAGCCTACTAACCGTATATAAGGTTTCTCGCTATTAGCTAGAAGCAAGAGAGACAAATTGAGCGGCCTGCTCGGTACTTTTTTGTATCAGGTGGGCCGCTTTTTTAGGGAGGTACAAAACGGATATTCAATCAATCCGCACTCAAATACCCGCACTCCAGAGTTGCACATATTTGAACTGTGGAACTTTCGGACCTACTCCAAGCGTGGTCGCAGAAGAAGCTGTCAGATTGACCCGTCTTATAGAACACAAAGGGCCCTACGACCGGGACGTTAATGATGAAGTGTTAACCTTATTTGAAGACTCTAGAAAAGGCTTTGGCGATTATATTGGGGCCTCCTCAGATGAGATAGCACTAACCCGAAATGTGTCTGATGGAATTAATATAGTAGCCACTGGATTTGATTGGCTTCCTGGTGACGAGGTAATAATCACCAATGAAGAACATCCTAGTGGTTCCCTTCCGTTTATGAACTTATCTGAACGGTACGGAGTCCAGGTGAAACTGCTTAAATTCCAAACAGAGCCGACTCAGCTCTTAGAAGATTTGAAGTCTCTAGTAACTGATAAAACTAGGCTGGTTTTTCTCAGCCATGTATCTACTGTAGATGGTGCTAGATTGCCCGCGAGGGAAGTTGGAGAATTTCTGAAGGCTCGAGACATCCCTTATATGTTGGATGGGGCTCACGCAGTAGGTCAGTTTCCGGTCTCTATGAAAGAACTTGGTTGTGATTTTTACGCCGGATGTGGTCATAAATGGCTATTATGCCAGCAAGGAACTGGCTTTCTCTATGTGAAGAAAGACTGGATAACCAAGTTAAAAACGAGCTGGGTAGGCTGGGGGATGACTGAGGAATATGATCTTGACTCATTGTCCTACACAAGCCTTAAGACTGCACAACGATTTGAATTTGGCACTAGGTATTGGGCAACCCACGCATCAGGCGTTAAAGCTCTAGAATTCCATAACAACATAGGTCCTGAAAATATATATAGAAGAAGCCATGATTTGGCCAGCCAACTAAAAAGACGTCTAATCGACATTCAGGGTATAACAATTAAAACACCGATGGATGAAGCTGATAGCACAGGGATAGTCGCCTTTTCTACAGCGGGTCTTAATCACCCTGAACCAGGCAATTGGCTATGGAATGAGCATAGAATTTTGACAGCGCACAACCCCAAAACACACTCGATGCGGATTGCTGCCGCTTTTTATCTGCTGGAAGAAGAAATAGATTTACTTGCGGACAAATTATCAGAACTTGCATCTTAGCCCAAATGAAGAGAAAATCTGCCCATGATTAGATATTCTTTAGGAAGGTTGCTTGGTTTACTGGGCTCTGTTTTAATCATTTCCCTAATCCTGTTTATCGCGGTGAGATGGTTACCTGGTACTCCATGGAATGAGGCGGAAATACCCTTGCAGGGAGCCGCAAAAGAAAACATGATGAGAAAATATGGATTGGACCAACCAATCCATATTCAATATGCAAAATACCTGTGGAATTTACTTCACTTAGATTTAGGCAATTCATTCATATACAAAACTGACACCGTTTGGCAAACAATAGCAAGGGGTTGGCCTGCCACTGCCAAAATAGGCTCTGTCACACTTCTAATAGCCTTTTCAATTGGAATTCCTGTGGGCATTATTGCCGCACTCCGACAAAATAGCCTACTCGACTACACAGTAACTTTTCTAGCTACAACAGGTATCACTGTTCCAAATTTTGCCGTCGCGGTGTGGTTAGTTATGTTTGTTTCCGTGAAAATGGAACTCCTTCCAACCCAAGGTTGGGGAACTTGGCAGCATATGATCCTACCTGTGGTGGCCTATTCCCTTGCTCCCACAAGCCTTATAGCGCGTTTTACAAGAGTTAGCATGCTAGAAGCAATGAGGTCTGACTACATCAGGACTGCACGAGCCAAGGGATTAGCAGAACCTGTAGTGATCCTTCGGCATGTTTTTAAAAATGCCTTGATCCCTATTATTACCCTCGTAGGACCTTTAATCCCAAACCTGATGACAGGAAGCATTTTTATAGAAAACACCTTCGGGATACCGGGAATAGGTCGCCATTTCGTAACCAGTATTTTTGATAGAGATTACCCGGTTATCATGGGTGTTTTCATGTTGGTAGCCGTTCTGTTTGGCCTTACTTATTTTATCAGTGATATTCTCTACACTTGGGCTGACCCTCGGGTGAGACTGACGGATCGCCAAACATGAACATCCTTAAAGAAGTAGAAGAGAAAGGCCAGAGGCGCCGCAAGGCCAATTTCATATGGCGCTTCAGGCGTAACAAACTGGCAGTTGTTGGCTCTGGCATCGTGTTTGTCTGTATTTTCATTGCTATGTTCGCTAACTTTTTGGCACCTACCTCATACGACATTGGAAACTTGGTTGAAGCGAGGCAGCCCCCCAGCTGGTCTCACGTATTTGGCACCGACGCAGTAGGTCGCGATTACCTCAGTCGTATGCTTTATGCCACGCGGACTTCTATCATTGTAGCTTTGGGAGTACAAGTCATCACCTTAAGTATAGGAATCAGTTTAGGTACTCTTGGCGGATATCTTGGGGGGTGGGTAGACCAGATAGTGGTCAGGATAATAGAAATAGCAACCGGCATTCCAGCTTTACTAATAGCAATGTTCATTATGGGAATGCTTGGGCATTCCATGTGGAACGTAATATTTGCTTTGGGAATTTCGGGCTGGGTAGTGGAAACACGTATCACCCGCGGGCAGTTTTTAGCTTTTAAAGAGAGGGAATTTGTAATCGCAGCGCAAGCAATCGGTGCCAATAGATTCAGAGTAGCATTTAAACATATTTTTCCAAACATCGTACCTATATTGGCTGTTTTACTAGCCTTTCAAATTCCAGCTGTGATTTTCAATGAGGCCGGACTTAGCTTTTTAGGACTTGGAATTGATGAGCCAATGCCAAGTTTAGGCAAAATGATATCAACCAGCCTTGCTTATATCCGCACCTACTGGCATATGGGTCTTTTCCCGAGCCTCATGATAGCGATTATTACGATGGGCTTTACGTTTGTAGGAGATGGCTTGAGAGATGCGTTAGATCCCACAATGAATCGATAGGCTCTTGACCATACTTTTTACTATCACTTTATAGCTTCACTAGTTAGTCCTGACAGGTTATCCTTATTTGAAATAAAACGATTCACTGTCCTATTCGCCTAAGGGATCAATAGGCATAAGGTTTACTGATATGGTGCAATTCGAAAAAGAAACAATCGCCGGCCAATGGCAATCCTTAGACATAGAAAACGACTTACTTTCGGAAGCTGCACGCAGCATAGGTGCGGGAAGCGCAACTGATGCTGGCCGTTTTTGGAGACTCCCCACAGAACATCCAGACCCCATTGTTTTGGCTGGTGGAATTCCGGATGATACTGCTCTTCCAACGGAAGACTTAATCGATAGTTTTTCCAAATCAATTAGAGACCATTTCAGTGATTCTCTTATGTACGGAGGTTGGTTTGGCTATGAGGGCCTACGTCAATTAATAGCTGACCGCCAAAATAAAATTGAAGGAACAAATCTTCTGCCTGACAATATCATCATGCACAATGGAAGTTCTGGGTGTCTAGAAAACGTCTGCAAGGCTTTTGTAGGGCCTGGAGACATCGCAATTGTAGAATCCCCAAGTTACTCGGGAACGGTAAGAGCCATTAGGGGATTCAGAGCAGAAGTTGTTGAAGTACCAATGGATAAAGAGGGCATTAACCCGGATTTATTTAAGGAAACTGTCGAATCCCTTGTGGCCCAAGGTAAAAGAGTAAAGCTCTTTTACACCATCCCTGATTATCACAACCCAATGGGTAATGTGACTACATTAGAAATTAGAAAAGAAATTCTGGAAATATGCGCGGAACACAAAATTCTCATAGCGGAAGACGCCGCATACACCGAACTTTATTACGATTCGCCACCGCCGCCATCCTACTATGCGCTTTCTGATGGCCATGGAGTAATAAAAATGTGTAGTTTTAGCAAAATTTTGGCCACCGGATTGAGGGCTGGTTGGATTCAGGCCAGAGATGAGTTGGCTGAACCACTAACGAAAGTACGTTTTGACATGGGCACCAGCCCATTGGTCCATTATGCGTTAGCAGATCTAATGGAGTCAGGAAAGCTGGACAGCCACATTACTTCGATGCGGAATTTATACAAATCGAAATGTAGAACAATGGTAGATTCCCTCAAGAAATACTGCAATCCCTATATTGAACTGGAAGAACCAGAAGGCGGTTACTTTCTTTGGGTAAAATGTACTCAAACTAAAGCTTTTGATTTGATTCGGGCCGCCGCGGAAGAGGGTGTTGTTTTTCCGCTAGGATCTATTTTCTATGTTGATAGTTCACTGGATGATTCGCATTTTCGACTAGCCTTCACGCGTGCTCCATTTGAACATCTTGAGGAAGCCAGTAGAAGAATCGGAAAAGCTTTTGAAAAGGTTTTAGATATTCAACATTAACTGTGCTCCGCGTTTATATATTATCAAGGTGGGGGGGTTAAACTGTGATAATAGGTATCCCAAAAGAAATAAAACCTGATGAGAACAGGGTATCCTTGCCTCCCGACAAAGTCGAGGTTTTAGTCACTGACGGTCATAAAGTCCTCGTAGAATCTGGTGCCGGCCAAGGGTCTCGGTTTTCCGATGATGCTTACCTGTACGGTGCAGGTGCCACAATAGTCTCAGACCCCGCTGAAATATATGGCACAGCAGAGCTCATCGTCAAAGTGAAAGAACCTCAGCCTAACGAATTTAATTTAATACAAAAAGGCCAAACCATTTTCACCTATCTCCACCTAGCCGCTGAACTAGATTTACTTGATTGCCTATTGAAGAAAAATGTGACCGGGATCGCTTATGAAACTGTAGAAGACGACAAAGGTAGGCTTGGACTCCTTCATCCAATGAGTGAAATTGCAGGACGTTTAGTTTCTCAAGTTTCAGCTCGCCTTCTAACCAATATAGACCGCGGGGTTGGTAAATTACTTAGTGGTGTGCCTGGGTCTGGCAATTGCAGCGCCTTTATTATTGGGGGAGGAACCGTGGGGTTAAATGCGGCGACGGCATTAATGGGTGCAGGGGCCGACGTAACCGTTGCTGATATCAATCTAGATAGGATTAGAGAAATAGACACCCTAACCAATGGCCACGTGAAAACCATTTATCCGACCCCTGCGGCACTGGCAGAGAAGGTTCAACGCTCAGAGGTTGTCGTGGGTGCAGTATTAGTACCAGGGGCAAAAGCTCCTAAAATAGTCAGTCGCGATATGGTTAAAGATATGATGCCTGGAGGTGTTATTATCGATGTTGCGATTGACCAAGGCGGCTGTGTTGAAGGAATTCGCCCAACCTCGCACCAAACCCCAACGTATATTCAAGACGACGTTATTCATTATGCAGTAACTAACATGCCGGGGATAGTCGGCCATACCGCCAGTACTTCGCTTTCAAATGCTACTCTGCCCTATGTTCGGTCTATCGCGAACAATGGTGCCCACAAGGCTATCGCTTTAGACAGTAGCCTTGCTAAAGGAGTAAACACTATAGGTGGGCAAATAACCTATGCTGCTCTGGCAGAGAGTCTGAGCAGGACATTTTCAAGTTTAGAGGAAATGCTCTCATAATTTCATATTAAGCACAGGGTTTAAAACAAGATGCAACCGGATAGACATATAGTCACTGCGAAGGTTACTAACATCAAGCAAGAAACCACCTCTACGAAATCTTTCGATTTGTTTCCCTATAAAGGCAAAATCGATTTTCTTCCTGGACAATGGGTTGATCTGTTTGTTTCCTTACATGGAAGTGAGCAAGTGGCTGGTTATTCAATCACATCAACCCCATGCAACACAGAATTCATTTCTTTAGCCGTAAAAAACACAGGCGATGATGAAGTAACCCAGTATATTCATCAATCTATGAGGGAAGGGGATACTGTTTCTTTTTCAACCGGCGGAAGCTGCGTTTATACCCCTGAGCAGGGTAATGCGATATTAATAGCCGGTGGAATCGGAATTACCCCTTTAGTGAGTATTTTTAGGTACATCGGGGAGGCGACTAATCACAGAGCAACAATCATACATAGTGTTTGCTGTTATGAAGAATTGTTGTTCACCAGGAAATTAAAAGACCTTTGCCTGAAAAACCGTGATCAGCTTTCCTATGTCTACACGATATCCGGCGCACCTCATCATTCCGCTGAAGGATTCTCAGGCAGGGTTAATGCTGACATGTTAAATCAATCAGAAGCTTCCACCTTCGATACCGCTTTTGTCTGTGGTCCAGACAGCTTTGTCGATTCTCTGTCAGCTCAATTACAAAAGACAGGTTTCAATAAGGGCCAAATTAAATCGGAGACTTGGTGGTAGTTTCAATATCGACATGCACAGATAAGCACGCCTCCAGCAATTATTGATTTAACTAAAAAACCCGAACTCTTTTTTTGTTGAAATATTCCCGATCAAACTCATACCCCCACCCATGCCTTTCCGTTAACCTTACCTCTCCTTTTACAGGCACCGGAGGATTTAGAAGACCAATCTCCTCACCTATGGAATCTCTGCTACCATCCGGAAAGTATTCATAATAGGACGTATTGCTAATACCCGCGACCAATTGGGCGTGGACGTGCCCGAATAATCCTCCTGGACCATTTAATTCGATGTTCATTCCAATTCTAGCCAGGTCTTCTGCGATCCGAATAATCCCAGTGGTGCCATGTCGTGCATTTCCGCGAACTATATTGACCGCAGCTTCTCTCACCCATTCTCTCATTATCACAAAATCATTCATCAAAGTTTCAAGAGCCAAAATTGGTATATCCGATTGTGAGCAAAGTGTTTTCAATGAACCCAATTCTCTATCATTCAAAGGTTCCTCAAACCATCCAAATTTCAGTTGGCTTAATTGCTTCGCAACCTCGACAGCCTCATCCAGTGAATAGTTGCAGCCAGCCGCGTCATGCAACAAAACAATATCTTCTCCGACGGTGGCCCTGACAGATTCGAAAGATTTTATATTTTGTGTTGCATTCCAAGCAAAATGATCCTTTAGAACCTTGAACCCTTTTCCAATACCCACATTTGCATCATCGATCAACGCATTAAGGTCTGCCCCTCGGTAGTTATAGTAAGCTTCAACTGGTTTGCTCTTATTAGAAATAAGTGCTGAGACTGACTTGCCTTTCCTTTGTCCCTCTATATCCCATAAACAATTATCAAACCCCCCAAACCATCCTGGGGGCATGAAAACCATTCTGGTCGCTTTGGTTAGCATATCGAACAGGTATTCCCTTTTAGTTGGGTCCTCCCCAACTGTAAGGTGTTTCAGGTGTGCAAGAGCATTTTCGGTCATTGTTGTATACCGAGCATCCCCTACCGTACAGATTCCCTCCAACCCTTCATCGGTTATTACATGCATTACATGGAGATAACCTGTAGGGGATTTAAGGTCATATTTCTCCCACGCTTCATTTGTCTTACGAAGTTTGAATCGCGGTGTATTGTCCTTGATTTCAAATTCGCTGACTTTTATATCTTTGATTTTCATAACGAAATTATCACAGCTGTTGGGATGTTAGGCTTTAATTTCAGATACGCCCTGCACATTGTTAGGTGTGCTGCCCGTTACTGCAAATCAGTATCAGATTTCTTTTGGCCTACTTCTTTAGATAAATCCTTGGTTTTTTCAACCTGTTTTTTTCTTGTTTTGGCTATTTTCCCTATGAATTCAAAGGCATCAACTGAATCCGCTTGCAACTTTTTGTCATCCTCTAGCATGAGATGAATCCTTTTGAATGTTTTCTTGGAGCCGACGGTCAGGTTCGAACTGACGACCTGCTGTTTACAAAACAGCTGCTCTACCACTGAGCTACGTCGGCATAACAATTTGATTTACAACCCAAAACTTAGTACAAACACAAATGTTGCACTCAGCAACTTTAATACCATTGTACAAGACTGATATGATTCCATTCCTGTTTTTCAAATATCGTAAATTACCTAAATTGCAGTAGCAATATATTTAAATAACTTAAGAAAGAGAATCAACCCTCTATGAGCGCTGAAATCGTAATCTATGGAGCACAAATTATAACTGGCCTAGCCACTTTAGTGGTAGTGTTTGTTTTGGTCTTTCAATTGAAACAGCAACCTTCAGTGGCACAAAGAGAACTTGTATTGGCAATTAACCAACAAAGACAGGATCTCGCTGTAGCCGTGGCCAATAACCTTGATTTATCTGATATAAATTTCCGCGGTGGTCATGATTTCGCAGACTTAAATAATCAATCTGAAAGAATAGGATCAAAGAATGTGGGGTCTGGGGTGAATTTCAATAAACTGATAGCGAGACGGAATACGTCAAGGGCTTTGGGTTCGACATCAAAGAAGGTCTTCGTGCCTGGCCTGTGGTTCATTGTACTTTCCCTATAGATAAGGATGGTATATTGGTTCACAAATGGATGAGCGTGAATTTTAGAGGTCATGCCAGCAGTGTTAGAAACCAGCTTCACAAATCGTTCAAATTCAATATAGCTTTTTAACATATTGCCCCGACATATTTATCGAAGTATTAGTCCCATTCCCATTCCACGTTACCAATGCGAACAGTATTACCTTCGGTAATCCCCGCGTCCTCTAAAGCCTTTACGATTCCTGTTTTCTGCATGTGTTTATAAAATTGCATGCGGGCAAGCCAATCCTCATAATCTATCCTCTGCGCTATTCTTTCAACCCCCGGAGCTTCCACGATATATACACCCTCTTCTCGATGCACTGAAATTCCCCTTCGTCGAGGCTCTGGGCGTAATATCGGAATAGGTTCTTCCTCTGGTTCGACCGAAAACTTTGGAGCGTTTAGGGTAGGTTGCTCAGATAAAATTTGCACCACCTCATCCATCATTTCGGAAACTCCCTCGCCTGATATTGCCGAAACTATATGAAACCTCCAGGCATCTTCCCCCATTGAGTCCCTGATATCCTCGGCAAGTATTCTCACTTCCTCAAGATCAACTTTATTAATCGCTAAGATTTGTGGTTTATCTTTAAGAGACTCGTCGAATAATGCCAATTCCCGGTTAATTTTGTGAAAATCCCCTCTCGGATTTTCTGACGTTCCATCGACAAGATGTACCAGAACTCGAGTTCTTTCAATATGTCTAAGGAACTCGTGTCCGAGACCAATTCCTTGATGGGCTCCTTCAAGCAGGCCAGGGATATCTACCATCACAAAATCTTTTTCCCGGTGTTCTACCAACCCAAGTACCGGTTCAATGGTTGTGAAAGGGTAACTAGCCACCTTTGGGCGTGCAGCAGTGAGAAATGAGATAAGACTCGATTTCCCGGCATTTGGAACACCTATTATCCCTACATCGGCGATCAATTTCAATTCCAATCTTAGATTATGTTCAGATCCTAATTCACCCCCTTGAGCGATCACTGGATACTGACTTGTGGAAGAAGAGTATTTGACGTTGCCGTACCCACCTCTTCCTCCTGCTGCTGCAAGGTATTCTTGTCCTGAGACCACAATATCGGCAACAACTGAGCCTTCTTCATCCATTATCTGAGTTCCCACTGGAACTTTTATTATCGTGTCTTCACCGTCCTTACCGTGCTTCTTTGCTTTAGATCCATTCCCTCCCTTTCCAGCCATAAAATTTTTCACGTACCTAAAATTAATAAGTGTGTTTTCGTTATGGTCTCCCTTTATAATGACGTTGCCCCCTCTTCCGCCATCTCCTCCATCAGGCCCCCCTCTCGGCACAAATTTTTCGTGGCGGCCGCTGATTGCCCCGTCACCTCCAGAACCACTTATTATTTGTATTAATACGCTATCAATCATAAATCGATTTTCTACCTCTATAAATAACAGTAGTAATAATAAGGCTGTGTGAATCGTGGATATTCGCATCTGCTAGGCGGTGGATATATATAGATTTTATCATGATAAATTGTGGAAGATTAGAGGAGTAACAGAAAAATTTGTGTATATTGACTGCTGTTTATATTGAGTGTGGATATCAATGGTACTTTGTCCCCTGCCTAGCCTCTTGGTATTAATAAAATAGACATATAATTGCACAAGTTTTCCACAGGTTCTGTGGAAAACTTTTTGGACATTAGTAGATTTATACAGTTGAGGAGATAAATAGAAGAGATGGCACCTTACATTAAAAACAAGACAGCAGTTAGTGAAATGTTCAGTGAGTCTAACCTTTTTCAGTCCTATTTAGATGTGGAAGCAGCCCTTGCAAGAGCCCAGGCAAGCCAAGGAATTATTCCCAACAAAGCCGCCGAGATAATATCGCAAAAAGCTAAGCTGGATCTTCTGAATATACAAAATGTTTATGATGGATTGGATAAAACAGGGCATCCCCTGGTTCCTTTAATTTGGGAGCTAGACCGAATATGTGGCGAGGAAGCAGGCGGATATATACATTGGGGTGCCACGACTCAAAATATAACACAGACAGGAAAACTGCTATTAATTAAAAAGTGCCATAACAGTTACCTAGAAGACCTAGGTAGTTTGCTTCATATCCTGGGAAAGCTGGCTGAAACAACAAAAAACTACGCGATGCCAGGAAGAACACACGGCCAACATGCTGTGCCAGCCACCTTTGGTTACAAAGTCGCTGTATGGATAGACGAGTTGATGCGACATGTGGATCGTTTGCAAGCAAGCGAAGAACGTGTTTTTGTGGCAATGCTTGGGGGAGGAGCGGGGACTATGGCTTCTGTAGGCCTTGAAGGGCTTGAAACCCAAAGGCTGATAGGAGAAGAACTTGGATTAGGATCCATGACGATGCCCTCTAGAGTGATAGGAGATCATCTGACTGAATACATCACTATTCTTGCCATGCTCGCGGCTACCTCTACCAAAATGGCTCGAGAAATCTATACCATGATGAAACAGGAGTTTGGTGAAGTGGAAGAACCTGTTCCTGTAGGCGCGGTTGGCTCTTCAACTATGCCCCAGAAAAGAAACCCTCGTTTATGTCAAGATGTAGTCGCGTGGGCCTCTGAAATTAGGACATTTGTGCCGATGTCTCTAGAAGCTATGCAAACTGAGCACGAAGCTGATAAGACTACCAGTATGATGATAAATTCAGCTATTGACAGGACATGCGTACTAATGGGCCAGATCACAAAAGGTCTCGTTGAAATATTTTCTGACTTAAAGGTGTTTCCCGATAGGATGAGACAAAATCTAGATCTTAGTGGAGGGCTAATACTTTCAGAGAGAATCATGCTAGAGCTTGGCTGGAAAATGGGTCGACAAAAGGCGCATGATGTAGTTTATGAGGCAGCTCAAAGATCCGTCAATGAACGGAAGCCATTTTCTCAGACCTTGCAAGAGGAACCAGAAGTGGCCAGCCAGTTAACTAAGGAGGAAATACTAAGGTTATTGGATCCAGAAGAATACACAGGTCTATGTTCCTATTTTGCAGAGGCGTTTGCATTAAAAGCGGAGCAAAAAAGCAAGGAATTAATTGGTAATTAGCACACTATATCTTTATCGGTAAAACCTTAGGAATAGCACCTGCCTCTCTTAGCCGATCAATTTCCTCTGTTGTCAATCCAAGTTCCTTTAATACATCCACGGTATCCCCTCCAAAAATAGGAGGAAATACGTCTTGCAAAGGAGTCTCAGACATAACCACGGGATTTCCTGCCCAAGATGTGCTGCCCCATGAGGAATTTAGTTCCACCGAACTCGTATAATCCTTATCTCTGATAAGGCCCCGCTCGTGATTGAATTCATCATTATGTATTTCAGCTGCTGTTACATTTTTCACCAAAGGAATTCCAATTGAACTCATGGTTCTAATCCAAAATGCGGTGGAATTAGCCGCAAAGATTTTTTCTAAGGCTTCACGTAAAAGCAGATCATTTTTCCACCTTAAATCAGATGAGAAAAACTTTTCCTGTAACCCTAGCCCTGAAAACCCCTCTATCCTGCAAAGAGTTTCCCATTCCTTGTTAGAAGAAACACTCAAAAACATCCAACTATCTGAAGACTCATACAACCCATTTAACGCATGTAAACCCCGAGCTCCCGGCCCGCCAATATCATTCCTCACATAATTTTCATGTGTGACATGATACGGGCCCGAAAATGTAGCGGAGGTATAAGACAAGGCTGCCTCAATTTGCTGACCTTCCCCGGTTTTTTCTCTTTCTAGAAGGGCCATCATTACCCCGTATCCTGCAGCAATACCGGTTCCGTAGTCATTTAAGGTAAATGTAGCCGGTCTCGGTTGCCCTTTGCCTCCGCTATTTCGCAGCTGAACCCCTGTGGCGGCCTGGGCGTTTTGCTCGAATCCCGGCCTAAACTCCCAAGGGCCGGATCTGCCAAAACAGTTAATAGAAGCGTAGATCAATCTGGGGTTTCTAGACTTGAGTTGTTCATAGCCTATTCCTAATCGATTGGTTACCCCTTTCCTGAAGCCTTCTAAAATAACGTCAGAGGAATCAACCAATTTAAGAAATGTATTTAATCCGTCTGGGTGCGTGATGTTTAAAGATACACTCCGCTTGCCCCTACCAACATCTAGCCAGGGAGTCAATTGAGGCGGACGGTGCTGAGGGTCAACTTTTATTACTTCAGCACCGTATTGTGCGAGAGTTCTTCCACAGGTTGGTCCAGCCAAAACAATGCATAAATCTAAAACCCGGATCCCGGCTAGAGGTAGCCTAGTCATCGCTCCACCTCAGGGGAAGGCTTTTGAATTTGTGAGGCACGGGCAGGGTCTAAATTTGCATGATCATGATTATTAAGGCGGACAAGTTTTCCCGGCTGTTTCATTTTTCCGAAAATAGGATCATCAATAGTGATAGTGGCCCCTGAGATCACGGAGTGTTCAGAATCCATCCATTCGTCTATAGCCCGGCACATTGTTCCTGGAATTCCCAATTCGTCCATGATGTTTTCCCACTCTAAGGCGGTTTTATTTTGCCAAACCGCAGCAAATCGGCTGATCCAGTGCCTCAAGTCTGTTTTATTAGACAGTAGAGTGTTTATATCAGTCAGCTGTTCTAACCATTCGATATGATCAATACTTGCCAGAAATGGCTTTAAAAACCTAGGGAAAGATATATTGACGTTAACCCATCGCCCGTCTTTGCACTGGTAAAATCTTTTTATGACGGGATGACCTTCTTGGTTTCCGGTGCTTCTCTTTGAATGTCGTACCAGAGCTGCTCCCATGCCTTGGTACATAGCGTCATGGACAGGAACGGTAATTTGCTGACCAGTGTCATGTTTTGCCCTGTGGTAAAGTGCAGCGACTACGGCTGTGGAAGCTGTTATGGCAGCAAATGTGCTGGCGTATGACAACCCATGGAAGGATGGCCCTTCTCCCGCAACTGGAAGTTCTCCTGGAGGATTGAAAGAATAGATTCCTGAAGCCGAAGCCACAATTCCTTCGTCTGGAGGAAGGGCTTCATAGGTATGTCCTTTTGGAAACCCGGGCAAGGAAACAGATATCAGACCTGGATTGCCTTTTGCCAGAGAGCTATAAGATAGATCGAAATCTTCATAGGAGTCAGGGTGTTTGTCGTAGATGATTACATCAGCATTGTTGATGTAATTAATGAGCTGTTCTTGTCCCTGGTTATCGCTCACATCTATTTCAAAAACCTGTTTCCCTCTGTTCCATACCGAGTTTGCGGGGCCTTCAAACTGCATAGGATAATTTTTTGGAGAATCAATTCTAACTACCTCGGCCCCTTGGTCAGATAATAGCATTCCTAAAATTGAACCTACAGGGTACGAACTAAACTCAATAACTCTATATCCAGTTAGGGAACCTATCTTATTTACTCCTTAAATGTTGGGCTAACAGGTTAAAAATACTTGGAAATTCCGATTATACAGGAGGTGAGTATTCTTTGAATAAGTGCCTGAACTAAGTATTTTTGATGAATCAAAACGTTGATCGCATATAATTTGCCTATGGAAAATATTGATAACCTGCCAATTGATATAGTGATCGCAACCCACAATTCACGAAAGATGGATGAGATGGGAAGAATGTTATTCAACAGTGCCTATCAGCCGCTTTCTCTTAAACAGGCCAAAGTGTTTGAAGAAGTAGAGGAAACAGGAACAACTTTCAAAGAAAATGCTATATTGAAAGCTGAGACCTATGGTAAATTAACCGGCAGATTAACTCTGGCAGATGATTCCGGGATAGAAGTAGATGCGTTAGATGGGTTCCCGGGAATTTATTCTGCCCGCTACGGCGGCCAGGGTAAAAATGACAATGACAGGAATCAACTGTTATTAACAAAGCTAGACGGGGTATCAGGAAATGAACTAACGGCTAGGTTTCGATGTGTTGTTGCTCTATGGAACCCTATTGATGAGACTGTGGTGACATTTGAGGGTAAAATGGAAGGCAGTATTACTAGGAATATGAAAGGAAAAAATGGGTTTGGATATGATCCCTTATTTTTTGTTCCTGAAAAGAATAGAACCTTGGCAGAATTGACCTCACAAGAAAAAGAATCCGTTAGCCATAGGGGAAAAGCGATGAGAGAGGCCACATCATACATGGCAGAAAATTTATTTAGTCTTCGAGGAGTCTAAAGATGGGAAACAACCTGATATTCGACACGTTGAATCGACCGCTTCGAGATTTAAGAATCTCTGTAACAGATCGTTGTAACTTTCGATGCCCTTATTGCATGCCGGCTGAAATTTTTGGAGATCGGTATGAATTTCTTCCCAGAGCAGACCTGCTTACTTTCGAGGAAATCACTCGCGTTGTAAATATCGCAGTTGAGCTAGGTGTCACAAAAGTGAGAATCACTGGAGGAGAGCCGCTAGTACGTCAAAACATAGAGGAATTGATAGGTATGATTGCAGCTGTGGACGGGGTTGAAGATTTAGCTATGACGACAAATGCCTATTTGCTATCCGGGTATGCACAAAAGTTAAAAGACGCAGGGTTGCAGCGGATAACAGTAAGCCTCGATTCGCTCGAAGATGATATTTTTCAGAAGATGAATGGAAGAGGATTTAGCACAGCCCGTGTACTAGATGGAATAAAAGCAGCAAAAGAAGCCGGGTTACAGCCAATCAAAATTAACGCTGTTGTCCAAAAAGGAGTTAATAATCACACTGTTGTGGGTTTGGCAGAGTGGTGCAAGAGTAATGGGCATACTCCTCGGTTTATTGAATACATGGATGTTGGTACGTTGAATGATTGGAAGTTGGAAGAGGTTGTTGCGGCGGACGAAATTGTTGAGTTAATAAGACAAAAATTTCCGGCTGATCCGGTAGGTCCCACTTACCCTGGGGAAGTTGCCAAAAGATATCGCTATAAGGATGGGGAAGGCGAATTTGGCGTCATCTCCTCAGTATCCCAGCCATTCTGTGGGGACTGTTCGCGAATGCGCCTGTCTCCGGAAGGGAAAGCTGTTACTTGTCTTTTTGCAGAATCAGGGACTGACCTAAGGAAGTGGTTACGAAATGGATCCACTGATGATCAAATAAAAGACGCCATCATTGGGATATGGGGAGAGAGAGAGGATCGATATTCCGAAGAACGGTCTGAAGAGACAGTAAAAAGGAAAAAAGTAGAGATGTATCACATTGGAGGCTAGTAAAAACCTAGGAGAACCCCGGATAGTCATATACACCGATGGGGCATGCTTGGGAAATCCTGGTCCCGGTGGCTGGGGGGCCGTCATTTTTGAAAATGGAGAAAAGAAACAACTTCAGGGATCAGAAGAAAACACCACCAACAACAGGATGGAGATCATGGCGGTGGTTGAAGCTTTGAGAACTATTCCTAGAAATGCCGATGTGAAAATTTTTTCTGATTCAACATACGTAATAAATACCATGACAAAGAATTGGAAGAGAAAGAAAAATCAAGATTTATGGCCCTTGTTAGATAACGAGGTAAGGCTTCGGAATGTTGAGTGGGAATGGGTGAAAGGCCATTCTGGAGATCGTTTTAATGAAGAAGCCGACCAATTGGCGTATGGAGAAGCCTCAAAAGTGGCTAAAGAAAGATAGCAGCATAATACTTACATCAGAGGAGCCAAAAGTGGCTAAAGAAAAAAAATTAACGCATGTTAATGAAACCGGCACCGCCAATATGGTTGATGTGGGATCAAAGCCAAACACTGAGAGAATTGCCGAGGCGAAAGCCGAAGTTTATATGCAAGGAGAAACTATTGCTCTGATTCGGAACAATTCTTTTGATAAAGGAGATGTGATAGCCACGGCCCGCATCGCTGGAATAATGGCTGCAAAGGAGACCTCCAAATTGATACCATTGTGCCACCCTTTACCAATCAGTCAGGTAAAGGTTGATATTCAATTAGATGAAGAAAATAATAGCGTAAAAATCGCATCCACCGTTAAAACTAATGGTAAAACGGGGGTTGAGATGGAGGCATTGACAGGAGCCTCTGTAACCGCACTCACGATCTACGATATGTGTAAAGCTGTCGATAGGGGTATGAATTTCAGGGTATGGCTTGCCACCAAATCAGGAGGGCAATCAGGCAAGTTTGCCTTTGAACCTCCTTTCTCAAAATAAGGCGGCTGATTCCGAAGGTCAATGATGACTACTTCAACGGCACGGTATCATGGACTAGATGCCCTGAGGGGCATTGCCATGGTTTTGGGAATAGCCCTGCATGCTGCCCTTCCATATATACCGGGGATGCCTTCAGCCATTTGGCCTTCTGATAATAGTTCTTCATATCCGATAAAAATTGTTTTTGAATTCATCCATATGTGGCGAATGCCAGTATTTTTCATATTAGCCGGATTTTTTGCTAATTTGATTATTACCCGTAAGTCCTGGATGTTTTGGTGTAATAACCGGGCTTTGCGAGTTGGGCTACCTATCGCGGTATTTTTTCCTGTTATGGGTCTAACACTACCTTGGATTTGGAAATATGGACGAACCGGGGAATTTTACTTTTTCTACTCGAATACAGGCCAGCCTTTTCATTTGTAGTTTTTATGGCACCTCTTAATATTTGTCCTATTTTCGATCCTATTTCGAATGCCCGGAAAATTCCTTGTTGCTTTGATGCGCCTACTAAACGGCGAGGGGCTGGAGGTATTAACCTCATTTTTTTATAAACTTAAAAATGTTACAGCAATAATTATTTTTAAATCTAAATGCCCAATTGGATTTATGCTCGCATGCGGAATCACTAATTTATGGGCAGGAGGAGAGCTAATAATAAACCCCTTAGGTAGCGGGCTATATTTCCTTTTTGGGTTTAGCTTATATAAAAACCCCTCTTTGCTTTCTTTTATAAAAAAGGAATGGAAATACTATTTATTAATCGCTACTCTCATCTTTTCTTTGTATATAGCATTGGATATGAGAGTGGTCAAAGATATAGCTGAGGTGATTTATCAAACGCGGATAGGAGAAAACCAAACTCAGGATTTAAGTCTATTTGTACTGACACGGTATAGTATGGAAATTATTGGTGCCGTTTTGTTTTCAATGGGATTCATTGGTCTGGCGGAAGACAAATTTGGTTCTTATAATGGTTTTTCCCGATTTATATCAGATGGTTCATATTGGATGTATCTGATTCATTTGCCTGTCGTTACATTTACGACATTCCTCATGTTTGGGTGGCCAATATACCCAGAAATTAAATTTTTTATAGCAACAACTTTTACTGCCGGGGTTTGCTTAGTAACTTATCGGTATTTTGTACGAGCTACTTTTATAGGCCTATTTTTGAACGGTAAACGACACCGGGGATCAAATTTTGGAAATGTGTGTCCTGGCTGTGGAATGAGTTTCAGAAATCCGGAACGATTTTGTACTGGATGTGGTAGCGAACTAGCCCGGTGAAATTGTTATACCTTGTAGCAGGAAGAGCGGTTCATAAATAGACAGAAATGTATTTCCGTCGAGAAATTTGTTAAATTCACAAATAAGATTAACTACCGCTAATCAGGAGAACATTTAATGAAAATAACTAATATAGACACCTCGATAGTGGATGCTGGTTAGCGTCCCTGGACCTTTGTTAAAATTGAAACTGATGAAGGCATTACAGGTTGGGGAGAATGTAGTGCTGGAAAATCGCCGCACGGGATTGAAGGTGTTATCAGGGACTTGAAACCTGTTTTAATTGGCAAAGACCCATGTGCCTTTGAAATGAGATTTCAAGAAATGTATATAGGGACAAAAGCTAGTAAAGGCGGGATAGCTGCCAAGGCCTTAGCAGGGCTGGATTGCGCTTTTATTGATATTAAAGCTAAATCATTAAATATATCTGTGGCCGAGCTATTCGGCGGACCAACTAGAGATAAAGTGAGAGTTTATTGGTCTTACTGTGGTTCGAGCAGGATTAGGCATACAGATATTCTAGGGACGCCGCCTATAGAGACTTGGGATGATGTTACTAGGCTGGGTAAGGAAGTTAAAAGCAAAGGATTTACGGCTCTAAAACCTAATGCTTTACTCCCCGGCCAGAGTGCTACATTCGGGGGAGGTTCTTTTGCTGGGTCTGGCACGACAGATCAAGTAGCTCCAAAATGGTTAATTCCGCATATAGAAACCCTCATTGATATTTTTAGAGATGCCGTCG
>QGNN01000010.1 GCA_003228105.1 Chloroflexota bacterium | reverse complement strand
TGGGTGGATAATGTAGTGCCTAATATCTGTGATTTTCATAAAAACCTCCTTTCTGTGTTACTGATCAGAATTTATTTGTTACTACTGGGCAGTCCACCCTCCGTCTACAACCAGCTCACTACCTGTTACAAACGATGATTCATTGGAGGCGAGGTATAAAACAGCATAAGCCACCTCCTCAGGTTTCCCGTACCGCCCCATAGGGATTCTTCTAAGCATATCCCGGAAGGCATCAGGATCCTGTCTCATGTCTGCGGTCATGTCTGTTTCAATCGGGGCAGGGTGTATAGAATTGCATCGAATGTTGTCTGAGGCATACTGAATTGCCACTGATTTTGTTAATAATCTGACAGCTCCTTTTGAAGCTTGATACTGCGGGCTTATGTAATCTGCACCTACCAACCCCATTTGCGAAGAAATATTAATTATTGATCCTCCACCTGAAGAACGAATGGCAGGTATGGCCGTTTTTATTCCTAAAAATGTTCCCTTTGTGTTGATATCCATGACTCGGTCCCATTCTGATTCTGAGGTGTCTAGTAACATCATTCTAGATGTAACTCCGGCGTTGTTTACTAATACGTCTAATTTTCCAAAAGTCGAGATAACTGTTCCTATCACTGAATTCCATTCTGAGGCTTTGAGGACGTCAAGCTGTGTAAATACGCATCTTGCACCAGATGCGGCTATTTCAGATGCGATTTTTCTACCTTCGTTTTCTAGTATGTCAGCTATGACTACGTGAGCGCCTTCGTCAGCAAACATTTTGGCTTCGGCGGCTCCTATACCTCTGCTACCACCAGTAATTAATGCAACCTTGCCTTTTAATCGCCCCATTAGACACCTCATTGTTTATTTATTGCCCCTGAAGCATCACTGAATGTAGGTGGCTAGCCTCAGAATCAGGAGTTTAGGTTATCGGGCCTTCACTTACAAACTGAAAAATTTGACTGTGTCCTTTGACCGGCTTGAAACCAGTTTCAATCAAAAGTGGTTTCTTCACTCATTACAATTGAGGTGATTTTTGACAGAGAGTTCCCTTGACACCCCTAATATGTGAATGTGATAATTTTCACCCGATTGACTAGGCGATAACTAGGTTATGTTCGTCGAAAAAAAAGGTGGTAACAAGCAATTGGAGATAGATCCAAATTATATTAGCGCCGCAGTCTGGGCGGATATAAAAATTTTCACACACAATATGACTTTTTTTGTGTTGTTCATAATCATTTTTGCCGCCAATATGCTGATAGGTCACAACGCGATACCTTCTTTGGTTAAATCGCATCATCTGCCGGCTTTGCTTTCAAAGCTGCGACCACCTTTATATTTGGTTGCTGCTGTTTCTTTCGTTGCTGCAATCTACTTTGTTGTTACTGCATTTGCTGGCGGGTTGGATGCTATTAGAGCCATATACCCTGAATTTTGGATTTAACATAGGACAGTGCTGATTTGATACCAGGTGATTTCCAGCCTCAGAAACCGACGGGAAACCAGCTCGCCAAGCTGGGTGTTCTCGGCGTTGTCTTGCTTGGGATTTTCATTGGTATAGTTCTGGTTTTGACCTTTGTGATTTCATCATGGATGGGTAGGCCGGTTATATTTGGGCATGATGGCCCAGACCAGCCAATCGAATTTCCTCATGAAACCCATGTGGAAGAACTTGGTATGGATTGCACCTTCTGCCACAGGACTGTTGAAAAAGAAGCTGCTGCATCTGTTCCCGCCACGGGTCTGTGTATGACATGCCACTCGTCTGTTGGTGACGATTTAGAAGGTATTACAAAAATGAGAAGCCTTTATGAGGATGGAAGATCTATTCATTGGGTTAGAGTCCATAGAGTTCCAGACCATGTTCATTTTGTACATGAAGCCCACATAAGATACTTTTCTGAGAAGGATGGAGTAGAGGCTAAAGATGTATGCGCCACTTGCCACGGAGATGTGGCGAGTATGGATAAAGTTCAGCAAAACAGAGCTCTCAAGATGGGAGACTGCGTTAATTGTCATAAGCAAAATAATGCACCAACGGACTGTGTTACATGTCACTATTAGAGGTAGCCCATGGCTTTATCTAGAAGACAGTTTTTGACTCTGATGGGTGGCTCAGCTGGTGCTGCTGTGCTGTTTCAGGCCTGCGGGTTACCGGAGAAAGAGCTTTTAATCGACTCTCCTCCTGCTATGCCCGAGGATTTGGTATCTGGAATCGACAATTGGTACGCAACTACAAATAATCAGGGCGGTAGCTCTGAGGGAATCGTTGTAAGAGTAATGGAAGGTAGAGCAAAAAAAGTGGAAGGAAATACAAACCATCCACTTAACCTCGGTGGGCATAGCGCACTTTCTGAAGCGGCCCTTCAAGGACTCTATCATCCTGACCGTATAACTGCTCCACAGGTTAGAACTGGCCCTAGAGGTTCTGGGGAATATAGGGAAATAAGCTGGGAAGATGCGATAGCAAGACTTAGCTCGAGATTGGGTGAACTTGATAGTTCTAACGAAAATAATAAGGCGGTTTTTGTTAGTAACCCGACTGGAGGCCATTCGGGGCTTGTGCTGGAAAAATTCACTGATTCGCTCGGTAGTCGTCATTTATCATATGAAGCATTGGAGACGAATGTTCTCAGAACCGCTCTTAAGGCAGTGTTTGGCACCGATTCCATTCCTGAATTCGACATTGATAATGCAGATTTGGTTCTGTCTTTTGGAGCAGATTTCTTGTCTTCTTGGGTGTCTCCCACGAGATACGCCAGGGGCTACGGAGAATTTAGGCAGGGACATGAGCACAGGGGTAGGCTTATACATGTAGATTCAAGGTTTTCTATGACTGCTGCAAATGCTGACCAATGGGTGCATGTGAACCCTGGGACTGAAGGGTTGCTTGCGATGAGTATCATGCAAGTTTTATCTTCGAGCCATTCCAACGCGGTTTTTGGAGATCTGGATGCTGATGGAGTACTGGATTCCTACTCCCCTGTCAATGTAGCGAATGAAGTTGGAGTATCTGTTGATATCATCAATCAAATCGCCGATGATTTTTCTCATAGCGAACATCCGATAGCTCTAGGTGGAGGATCTGCTGGTGCTCATACAAACGGTACCCAAAATCTGAAAGCTATCTATTCTCTTAACCATGTGGCTTCAAACCTTGGAAAAAAAGGTGGGGTTCTTTTGAATCCGCGCTCACCCATTGATGGAGTTGGTGCGGCGCCCCCTTCTAATTCGTTTTCAGAGTTTTATCGGTTGGCAGAAGAAATGAAAGCCGGAAATGTTAGCGTTTTGATGGTCAAAGATGCGGATTTTTATTACGGAATGACGGATACCGCCGACATGAAAGTGGCCTTGGATAGTGTGCCCTTGATTGTTAGCTTTGGAGGTATGATGGACGATACTACCTCCGTAGCCGATTTAATATTGCCCCAACACCACTTTCTTGAAGATTGGGGTACGGATGTTCCCCTCGCTGGCCCTGGCTATCAGATGATAGGGTTTCAGCAGCCCGTAGTAAGACCTTTCTTTGAGCACAGGGGTAGCAATCTTGGCACCAAGGGATTCGCCGATATACTTATGGCTACTGCCCAAGTAATGGGTAAAGATTTAGGGTTGGACGGAGAAACATTTAAAGAAGTAATTAAAAACGATGCTGAAAGGTTATATGAATTGGATCGAGGCGGGATAGTTGCGAATAGCTTTGAGGGCTTTTGGAATGGGGTTCTTCAAAGAGGCGGCTGGTGGGACACATCCTACAAGATAGATAATGTCCCAGAGGTTAACAGGCTTGATGGTGTAGCTTCTCCAGAGTTTGGAGGACTTGAACAAGAATTTTATATACAACCATTTATTTCTACTTTAGGTGATGGTAGTGCAGCTTCTCTACCATGGCTTCAAGCGATGCCGGATGCAATATCGACCGCCACTTGGCAAACGTGGGTTGAAATAAACGACAAAGTTGCTGGGAAAAAGGGAATATCCGAAGGGGATGTGTTGGAGATTAGACCAGCAAATGGACGGACCATTAAAGCCTTGGCAATGCCTAATCCCGCTGTGCCACCGGACACTATAGGAATTCCTATAGGACAAGGTCATAGGGATGGAGGCAGGTACTCAGCCGGAAGGGGCGCAAATATTTTGTCGGTCCTCGATTCCAAACTTGATTCTGAAAATGGATCATTGGCTTGGGCTGCAACTAGAGCCAATGTCACAACAACCGGAGAATGGATTCGCGTTCCGAAATTTGAAAATACTGTTCCAGAATTTCCACGCGACGAACATCAGGATATTATTCAAATCACTTCTGGTGACAATCATTAGGATATTAGGACATTTAAGGAAACAATGGGAGCAAATCGATGGTAGATTCTAATAAATGGGGAATGGTTGTTGATATTGATCGATGTACTGGGTGCCAAGGGTGTGTGGTTGCCTGTCAATCTGAGAACAATATACCCATCAATTTAGAAGAACATTTTAATCAGCGCAGAGCTATACAATGGATAAGGATTGAAAGGTATTGGGAAGGTGAATACCCAGACGTGAAGGCCAGATTTATTCCTATTATGTGTCAACACTGCGGAAGTGCACCTTGCGAGCCCGTTTGCCCAGTCTATGCTACTTATCACAATAATGAAGGGCTGAACGTACAGGTTTACAATCGCTGCATAGGTACAAGGTTTTGCGCGAATGGATGCCCTTATCACGTCAGGTTTTTCAATTTTTGGGAGCCGGAATGGCCTGAAAGCCTTAAAAATCAGCTAAACCCAGATGTGACGGTTAGAAGCCGCGGAATAATGGAGAAATGCAGTTTTTGCGTTCAAAGAATTCAAAGGTCGACCAGAGAATCTGAAAGAGATAATGAGATTTTAGAGGATGGAGACAGAGGTCTTAATCCGGCCTGCGTTAATGCCTGTGCCAGTAATTCACTTATTTTCGGTAATTTTAACGACCCTGATAGTACCGTGTCCAAAATGAAAGAGGACGCAATGCAGGAAGGGGGACGTGGATATCGTTTGATGGAGAATTTAGGCACAGATACTAACGTTATCTACCTAAGAAAAGTTGGCGAATCTGTTGTTGAGGCCCCGCATGGTTAATAATCCTGGTGATAGAGTACTAGAACCTTATGTAGAGACAGATAACTCTGTGGAAACCAGAAAGGCTGTATCAGATGGCCTTCTGGGAATCCACAACATCACCTCGAATAGATTCTGGCAATTTGCGGCCTTATTTGGAATTATGTTTATATTCGGGATTGTCGGGTTTGTGTGGAAGTTGAGTTTGGGGTTTGACGATAAGAGCACCTGGGGATACTACGTAGCAGTATTTGCCTTCCTGATGACTACTTCCTCGGCTGCACCAATGGTCGCCATAGCACCTCGTATTGCTAATTCGCACTGGAGGAGGCCAATATCAAGAGCTGCCGAAATATGGACTCTTGCTGGGTGTCTGAACCTAATTCTGTATATACCCTTAATTTGGCTACTTCCGTCCCTGGAAAATGGTAGGAGAAGCCTTTGGTTTTATGGCCAACAAGAAGGAGTGCCCGCATATTCTCCTCATATATGGGCTACACTAGCAATAGTTGGGTTGGTTTTATTAGGGCTGTCCTTGTTGTGGTTATCGACTTTACCGGACTTCGCGGTTTTAAGGGACCAAGGGGAAGGTTGGAAAAAGAAGTGGGGTGGAAAACTGGCACTAGGTTGGAGAGGTACTTCGGCTCAATGGAATTGGCAGCATCATCGAATGGGGGTTGTGGGGGCTTTTTATTTCATGATGCTCGTGTTCGTACATTTCTTTATAAGTGTAGAGTTTTTGATGGTTCATGTTCCAGGCTGGATCGACTCCCTATATCCAATCACTCATGCTCATAATGCCCTACAGGCCGGTGTTGCTACGGTGATGCTCACGATGTTTTTCTTGCGACAATTTGGCGGGTATAAGGATTATATTGGTTTAGATCAATTTTGGGGGCTTGGCAAATTACTCCTTGCTTTATCGCTTCTTTGGTTCTGGTTTTGGTTTTCAAGTTTTAATGTGTTTTGGTATGGGGGGAAACCTTCGGAACAGGCGGTTTTGGAATTATTGGTCAAGGGGCCGTACCTTTATCTGTTCATCACAATATTTATATTGGTATTTATCCTGCCGTGGTTCACGATGATTTGGAATCCGGTAAGAAGAAGCGTCTGGGGGCCAGCTATTTTGGCGACCTCGGTTTTAATAGGTACCCTTCTTGATAGGATAAGGTTGTATGTCGCATCCTGGGATGTTGCCGGTAGAAGCATGGCAAAGGAACTTGAGATGAAAATGCAGGATGTGCCTACAAAGATTCAAACTCCCGGATATGAAGATATTTTTATAATGGTTGGGTTCATAGCTGGCTCAATCTTAATTTTCATGTTGGCTACCAGGTTGATACCTGCGGTTAATTTATGGGAGCAAAAGGAAATGCTTCTTTACAAGGCGGAAATTCAGTTCCATAGAACTAAAGTTACAGTAATGGGGAAATCAAGATAGTGATTGAAGTCAGGTCAGAGGATTTAGTCATTTTTAATTTTAAAATAGACGGATATATATAAATGCAGGAACACACACAACTAAGCCATAAACAGATCAACGAAGATTTGTTGAAAGACGTCTTGACTGTACCTAAATGGTGGTTGCCTGCGGTCTCATTTCTTGGCCTGGTTGTACTCACCGGGTTAGGCGCTTTCTTTTTTATGATGTATCACGGACTGGGCGTTACTGGCTTGAACAGGCCTGTTATGTGGGGAGTATTCATTGCCAATTTCGTTTTCTGGATTGGAATTAGCCACGCTGGAATTATGATATCTGCGATTCTGAGATTAACCCAAGCAGAATGGCGTCGCCCTATTACGAGGGCAGCAGAAGTTATGACTGTATTTTCCTTAATCGCAGCTCTGCATACCCCGTTAATGCACGTAGGCAGACCTTGGCGTGTTTTGTACTGGATTTTCCCATATGACTTTAGTCGTGGTATATGGCCAAATGTCAGGTCACCATTCGTGTGGGATCCAAGTGCTGTTGGCACCTATCTGATTGCTAGTTCGTTGTTTGTATTTGTTTGTTTATTGCCTGATATAGCAATACTCAGGGATAGGGCAAAAAAACCAATAGTTAAGAAAATTTATGCCCAGATGGCCTTGGGGTTTAGAGGAACACCTAGACAATGGAAGCTACAAATCCTTGCTGGTATTTTACTATCTGCACTTGTGTTACCTGTATTTGTGTCAGTGCACTCAATAGTGTCTTGGGATTTTGCGGTTTTGATCGGTGTTGAAGGGTGGCACTCGACCATATTTGCCCCATATTTCATAATTGGGGCAATTCATTCGGGAGTGTCGGCTGTGGCTATGCTAATGGCACTTTCTGTTTGGCTTTACGGATTGGATAAATATATTAAACCTGACCATTTTGACGCTATTGCTAGGCTGCTAATTGTAGTTGCCACGACATGGTTTTTCTTTTTCTTTTTGGAATGGGTTTACGCCTTATATACATTGGCGCCCCCTGAGATCGCTTTGAGAGAGTTACAAGCATTTCAATGGCCATACGGGCCGTTGTTTGCGATTTTTATCATCACATCATTTGTGATACCAGTTCCCTTGTGGTTGTTTAAGAGGGTAAGAAGAAGCGTCGTATGGATGTTTTGGACAACAGTACTAGTGAATATAGGTATGTGGTTGGAAAGATTTTTAATTGTGATTCCAGGTCTTATCAGAAGGACGCATATGACATTTGATTGGGGTACATACCACCCATCGATTGTTGAAATATTGATAGTAGTGGAAACTTTCGCTTTTGTCTGTTTGGGCATGTTGTTGTTTGCTAAAGTTTTACCATTAATTCCATTATTTGATGTTAAAGAAGGGATGGTAAATCGCCGTCTCATAAAGGTGGGTAGACGAGTTATCCCGGCGACGATTCGTGAAGGTCTTCCCCATCACTATTATGAAAAAAAACAATAAAGGCAGTTTGAGAGAGTACTTGTTATGGCAAAAAGAAGTGTATTAGGTCTGTATAGTGAAGAAGATTCTGCTGCTGATGCCCTTGATAACCTAAGAGAGGCAGGATTTGAGGAAGGAGATTATGAAATACTCACTGGGGTTCCTTACCCTGAAGGCACCTTTGGGGAGGCAGAACCAGAGCATAAACTCTATAGGTGGCCGTTGATTGGGGCAGCATGTGGATTTACCATCGCCCTGTTGATCACGGCTGGTACTGAGTTGGCGTATCCCTTGATAACGGGGGGCAAGCCAATACTATCAATTCCAGCAATGGCCATCATCATGTATGAAGGTTCGATGCTCGGGGCTATTATATTTACCATTATAGGGATTATTTTTGAATCACGTCTCCCGCGAATATTTATGGGAGCGTACAGTGAAAAAATCACAGAAGGGCATATTGGTGTCACTGTGACAACTGAAGAAACTCGCACCGACATTGCTGAAACCGCCTTGAATAAGGCAGGTACTGACGGGGAAATAATTAGAGGTTGGGAGTAATTAAAGAGAAGCCAAATATGCCTAACAATGGGTTGAATATACGAATTACTGCGCCACTAATGATGGTTGCAGGTCTTTTGGTCGCCTTGCTTGTCAGTTCTGGTTGCTACAACAGCAAAACTGGAGAGGTCAAAGTAGGGGGTGCTATTAGCTTTGAACTGCCTGTATTTCCGGAAACAGGCTCTCACGCAGTTCAAATTTTCTCTGAAATGCACTATTCCCCTGCTTATCGGTCTCAAGAAGTTCCTAGAATCCTTCCACCGGAAGGCTCTGTTCCTGTGACAGGGGCCGAGGTTAAGATATTTGACATTGAAGCTCTTAAATCATTGTCAATTCAAGATCATATGGCCAGTTATAATGGAAGTCAGGCCGCAAAAATTTATGCGGTAAATTGCCAAGTTTGCCACGGGCAATCGCTGCAGGGGGATGGTCTAATTACCACCCTAAATAGTGCACGGAATGATGGAAGTAAAGCATATAGCGGGGCCGCTCCTGTAAATCTTATCTCAGAAAGAGTTAGCGATTTGAGTGACGGAGAGATTTTCGGCTACATCACATGGGGAGGAAGACCCGGATTAGCTGCAGCAGCAAGAGGAAAAGATTCCACTGCAATTATGCCTCAATTTGTATACCTTCTAACTGAAGAACAGAGATGGCAGCTAGTTCGATACATTAGGGATCAAAATAAATAGACTTACCACCACCACTTGCTGTAATCGCCAATTTATCTAGTTACCCTGTTTCCTCGTTCAGCCTCGCCGACCACTGAAGCTACGGCAAAATCATTTGAATGGGACAATGAAAGAGAAATGTTTGACAGACCCATTTTAGAAGCTCTGACTTGGCCTCTACCGTGGAGCTGAATATAGGGAGGACCTCCCCTATCTCTTTTGATTTCTATATCTTTCCATCCTACTCCTCTTACACCTGTTCCCAGGGCTTTCATAACAGCTTCCTTCGCTGCAAATCTTGATGCTAGTTGTGCTGCTCTTCCCCTACAATATTTCTGTTCCGATTCCGTATATATGCGATTTAAAAACCTGATACCATATTTATTCAGCACATTCTCTATTCGTGCTATTTCAATTATGTCAATCCCCGTAATCAGCATATCGACTATTTCCTGAACATTTAAAATTGCTTGAGCCGGTATAGGTATAATAGAGTATCCAATAATTTTGTGAGCACTGCGTTTAAATATCTAATGAAATATAAACTTATTGATGGAAAAGCCATATCAGAATCGATAAAACTTGAAGTGAAGGTGTCAGTCCGTAGGTTGTTCGAAGAATGTTCAATAATACCTTCATTATCAGTTATTTTGGTCGGAGATGATGCGGCCTCTAAAGTATATGTGAGGAACAAAAAGAGGTCTGCAATCAAAGTGGGTATGGAAAGCCACATCATCAATTTTCCTACGTTTGTTACCAGTGAAGAGGTGCTACAGCAGATTCGAATTCTGAATCAAGATGATAATTGTGATGGAATTCTAATACAAATGCCACTTCCAGCTCATTTGGATGAGAACGAGATGTTATGCACGATAGATCCCCAAAAAGATGTTGATGGTCTCCACCCTCAAAATGTCGGCTTACTGTCAATGGGTTCTGCCTCATTCATTCCGGCGACACCTGCTGGTATAAAAGAAATTCTTTTAAGATCAGGGAATGACCCAAAGGGTAAACATGTGGTTATATTAGGTAGGAGTAATATCGTAGGCAAACCATTGTCTAATCTGCTTTCCCTGAAGGGGAACGGAGGTGATGCTACGGTCACTTTGTGTCATAGCAGGACGGATAGGTTGAAAGATATTACTCAAAGCGCTGACATATTGGTGGTGGCTATTGGCATACCAAATTTTGTGACTAGTGATCTAGTTTCTCCTGGCGTTGTAGCCATAGACGTAGGTGTTAATCGTGTCGAAGATAGCACCCGTTCCCGCGGCTACCGTTTGACAGGTGATATAGATTTTGAAAGCGTATCACCAAAAGCATCTGCTATCACTCCAGTTCCTGGAGGGGTTGGGCCAATGACAATAGCCATGCTACTGAAAAATACCCTCGATGCTGCTTTACCTAAGATTTAGAAGCTTTTATGAATTCCACAAGATAGTTAGTAGCTAGGTTATAATTTACCTGCTCGAAAATTGGATAGCATTGGCCATTAACGTATTTTTCATAGTACGAAGTGGAAATTACTGAGAATATAAGTACATTTCATGACCACACATAAAAGAGATTATTACGAAGTTCTTGGGGTCTCTCCTAACTCAAGTGACGATGATTTGAAAAAGGCGTTCAGAAAACTGGCGTTTAAATATCATCCTGATAGGAATAGGGAAGCGGGAGCTGAGGGTAAATTTAAGGAAATTAATGAGGCATATCAAATCCTATCGGATAAAGAAAAAAGGGCTCAATATGACCGATTCGGTCATGCCGGGGTAGGCTCCTCCTCCGCAGGACCAAATGGGTCCTCAGGAATTGGAGACATATTTGACTCTTTTTTTGGAGGCTCCGGGGTCGGTAGATCTTCAAGGACTCAAAATTCAGCTAGGCGAGGCTCGGATCTACAGTACACAATGGCGGTCGAATTCGAAGAAGCCATCTTCGGATCGGAAAAGGAATTTCAAATCCACCGTACAGAATCTTGCAGCCACTGTAGAGGTTCCAAGAGTGAACCTGGTAGTTCCATAGCTACTTGTGGAACCTGCCAGGGCTCAGGACAGGTGCGGAAGGCCCAGCAGAGTGTATTCGGGCAGTTTGTGCAAGTTGGAGATTGTAATAAGTGCAAGGGTTCTGGAAAGATTGTCTCTAATCCATGTTCATCTTGTAACGGTCAAGGTCGTGAAAGAAAGAACAGGAAATTGGCGATCACCATCCCAGGAGGAATAGAGGAAGATACTCAGGTTAGGTTAACTGGTGAGGGAGAACATGGGATAAATGGAGGGCCTCCTGGTGATTTGTATGTAGCTTTTAAAATCAAGGAACATGACTATTTTGTGAGAGATGGGATCAATATTAAATACCGGTTGCCTATAAACATAGCTCAAGCTTCTCTTGGAACTAAACTTAAAGTACCCACATTGGACGGTGACTACGAGATCGAAATTCCTCCTGGGACACAGACTGGACGAATTTTCAGGGTGAGAGGTAGAGGGGTAGCCCAACTTAGAGGTGACAGAAGGGGAGATTTATTGGTATTAATCGATGTAAGAATTCCAAAAACGTTGGATTCTCAGCAACAAAAATTAATGAACGAACTGGGAGAATCCCTGCCCGAAAATTTTGAAGATGATGAAGACAAAGGCATATTCGATAAATTCAGAAGCGCCTTTACCAATTGAAATGGCTTGAATTAAGCGTTCAGGCTCCTCCTGAATACGTTGAACCTTTAACTCATATCTTTTATAGGTATGGAGAAGGTGGTGTGGCAATTGAAAGCCCAGCAGGCTTCAACCCGGATGAAGGTGAAAGCGCTCCGCAGCTGCAAACCGTTAAAGTGGTAACTTTTGTGCCTTTAGATGAATCAGCTAGGTCACGAAAGTCTAATATGGAAATTGCTGTTAGATTAGTAGCTCATTTCGCACCTATCTCTGAAATAAAAGAGAGAGAAGTCGAGGAGGAAGACTGGGAATCTAACTGGAAGGAATATTTTCATCCTATGCGGGTCGGATCCAATCTTGTCATATGTCCTACTTGGAGAACTTATGAATCTTTGGATGATGACGTTTTAATAAAATTGGACCCAGGTATGGCTTTCGGCACTGGCCATCACCCAACAACCAGGATGTGCATGGAACTTCTTGAAACTCTCATTTTTGGTGGGGAGAAAGTGATTGATGTTGGTTGCGGCTCAGGAATTTTATCGATATCGGCAGCAAAATTAGGAGCCGGAGATATTCTTGGCATAGAAATAGAGTCACGGTCAGTTGAGGTTGCCTTAGAAAATTGTGAATTAAATGGTATTTCTTCTCAAGTAACCATATTGAATGGTTCTTTTCCAGAAATCAGAGTTGAAAATGCTACCTTTGATGTTGCTCTGGCAAATATTGCCGCTAAAGTTGTGATAAATTTGTCCGAGTACATAGTAGGTGCAGTTGCGAATGGTGGAAGGCTGGTACTATCTGGGATTTTGAAAAGTTCTTTGGAGGACGTCGAAAAAGAATATTCCTTACATGGGGTACACTTCGATAAAGTTCTTGTTGATGGTGATTGGACAGCGGTGTTAGCAACCAAGAATGCAGCAACTGATGGGTAATTTGTGACCGAACTGGGTTGTTATGCATAGGTTTTTAATTGATCCATCTGACATACAAGATGGGAGAGTCCATTTTGCAGAAGAAATTTCTCTGCAAATGAAAAAAGTTTTGCGGCTTAGGAATGGGAATGAAGTGGTGGTGTTTGATGGGGGTGGTGTGGACTACCAAGTTCGCTTGGAGGTAGTTGAAACCAAAACTAGTCTGGGTACTGTACTTTCGGCGAATGACTCACATAATGAACCAGGAATTTTCATTACCCTGTATCAAGCACTGATAAGATCTGAAAGGTACGAATATGCCTTACAAAAAGGGGTTGAAACTGGTATTTCACGGTTTGTCCCTTTTACATCGGAGAGGACCGAGGTTTCGAACCCAAGCCATTCTAGGATGGACCGTTGGAGACGAATAATAAAAGAGGCCGCTGAGCAGAGTGGCAGATCTGTAGTGCCTCAACTATCAGACCCTATCCTATTTCCTAATATGATAAGGAACCTAAACCCTGTTGCGCTTATACCTTGGGAAGAAGAAAAAAACCAAAGTATTAGACAGATTTTATCCAAATTACGCCAGGATCCAGGATTGGATGTGACATATATTGATCTGATTATAGGTCCAGTAGGTGGATTTACCTCACAGGAAGTTTTGGATGCAGCAGATTACGGTGCAACTTCAGTTTCTTTAGGTAAGCGAATATTAAGGTCAGAAACTGCTGGAATAGTTGCTGCCGTCGCCGTGCTATACGAATTTGGTGATATGTAAATTAGGGCAATATTCGTTGTATAAAATCCTTGCCAGCATAGGCGAAATATAGACCTAGGCATATGAGGAAGATACCACAGCAACGCACTATTACTTTATAGGTTGTGTCGCTCAAGAATTTTTTGCCTGAAGAAACCGCTAAAGCAATCATGGCATACCAGATTATGTCAGCGGATATGTGACCGGTATAAAAGGCGGCTATCCCAGCGGTTCCCGCTTCTCTTGATTCTTCAATGAAACTCAGGCCAACTGTAGCCCACCATACGAAAAAATAGGGATTAGTTGCACTTAAAATTATTCCCGCCGAAATAGGTCCTCGACTAGAATCAGCATCAGATTTATCAACAATTGGTATGGCGGTCCCAACTGGTTTTTTTGACATTCCCCATCCCATCCAAAGTAGAAACAAACCACCCGCCGTCCCGATCACGAATTCTGCAATTTGATTATTAAGAAGTCGGTCTAGCCCGAAGGTGAGTCCAATTACCAAAAACAGCTCTAGCAGTGAGTGGCCTATCGCCGCCAAAGCTCCTGAAATGAATCCATGAGATAGACTTCTACTAATTGTGTAAATAAGAACTGGCCCTGGCATTATTGCGCCGGAAAAGCCTGTTAAAAGAGAGGCCGTAAATAGTTGTACTATATGCAAGTATTGAACCTAGGTCTCTGAAGTTAATGTTCTACCCATCAATTCCTCTCTAGCATCTCTCACCGACAAATTCTTAAACAAAATATTGCATACAGCTTGGGCAATTGGTAAATCAATATTTAGCCGATTAGCAACTGACACAACAGCTTTCGTCGTTTCTATACCCTCAGCCACGTTGTCCATAGATTTTTCGATTTGATTCAAAGGCATATCTTTGGCTAGCATCCTGCCGACTTGGTTATTGCGACTCAATCTCGACGAACAAGTTGCTATGAGATCTCCCATTCCAGCAAGGCCAGAAAAAGTGGATGGTTCCGCACCGATGGCACTACCGAAGCGGGCCATTTCTGCGAGACCTCTGGTTATGATCGAAGCCTTTGCGTTATCTCCTAAGTTAAGTCCGTCACATATCCCGGCAGCGATCGCTGTTATATTCTTCAAGGCCCCGCATATTTCTACTCCTATTACGTCAGTGTTTGTGTACAAACGTAGGTGAGAACAGTTAAGTATCGATTGAGCTGATTTTGCTGTTGTTAAATTAATAGAACATATTACTGATGAAGAAGGTTTACCAGCCAAGATTTCGTTAGACAAGTTGGGTCCAGAAAGGGCACATATGTTATCGGGCGACAAATTGGGTATCTCTTCTTTTATTATTTCTGTCATTCTCATGCCAGAAGTAGATTCCAGACCTTTCGATGCACTTACTATGATGGTGGATGCAGAAACGTAGTTTGATACCACCCTGATATTCTTCCTCAATGTCTGTGATGGTACTGCTAATATAAGTAAATCTGTTTTCGGAATAAGATCTTGGCTTTTTGATGTTATTTCGAGGGTATCTGGGAATGCGACTCCTGGTAGAAAACGTTTGTTTTCACGATGTTTTCGTAGTAGGTTCGATTCCTCATTCGTTCTTACTAGAAGAGAAACATGCTTTCCTTCTTTTGAATTAATTATGCCCAGCGTGGTGCCCCATGTAGTTGAGCCAATGATTGCTATATGGGCCATATGGTTATGAGATAGGGCATTGGTAATTTAGTCACTGGGTGCTCCGAATTTTCGCTCAGTACCGTTTAGTAACCGAATTATATTGTCACGATGTTTCAATATAGTCAGCGCTGATCCTACCAGTCCAAATGCACAATACGATGGTTCAATATATCCAAAGATTGACAGTGTTGTTATTGCGATACCTCCCGACAGCGAGCCAATTATAGATCCCAGAGATACATATCTTGTGAATAACGTAAATGGAAAGAATGAGACACAAGCTATCAAACCAGACCAAGGGGACAGAACAATTAGAGCGGACAAACCTGAAGCTACTCCCTTCCCTCCTCGAAAATTTGTAAATACTGGCCATATATGTCCAAAAATCGAGGCTAGCCCCATTATTGGATGTAGCCAACTAGGAATCCCAAAATCGTAAATATAGATCACTATCAACAACGGTAGCGCGGCTTTGAACATATCCAATGCGAAAGCTAATAAACCCCAACGCCACCCGCAGGCCCGCATAACATTTGTTGCCCCAGTGCTGCCGCTGGCATATTGTCTAATGTCAATTCCCTTGACCATTCTTGTGATTATTAGGCCAAAGGACATAGAACCCATTAAATAACTGAAAGTAACAAGAGCCGCGTTCAATAAGTAAATGCTCATTAGTCAGGTTTTCTACTTTTCCCGCTAAATCTAAGTCTTAATGGGCTTCCTTCGAAACCGAAATTTTCCCTCAAGCTATTTTCCAAATAACGCTTATAGGAAAAATGAACCATGTTTGCGTGATTCACGAAAAAGGTGAAGCTGGGAGGGCTAGACCCATCCTGCATGGCACTGTATATTTTGAGTTCTTTTTTTCCTTGTACTGGGGGTGGGTGGTTGGCAACCGCAGTCATAATCGTTCGCCTAACATTGGCTCGTGGAATAACTTTTGACCTTTCGGATTGGACTTCTATTGCAGTATCCAACATGTTTTTTATCCCGGACCCTGTCAACCCTGAAGTAAAGCAAATAGGAGCATATTGGGCGAATTTAAATTTGTTTCTCACCTGGTTGGCCATATCCTGTTGATTCGTGGCAAGTTGATCTGATAGGTCCCACTTATTAACTAGGATGACAATTCCTTTGTGTGCTTCAAGAATATAATTGGCTACATGAGTGTCTTGGGCTGTGGCAAACTCCGAAGCGTCAATAACAAGGGCGGCGACATCACAGCGATCAATAGATTGAATTGAACGAAGCACACTATATTTCTCGATGCCATATTCGATTTGCCCTCTTCGCCGTATGCCAGCTGTATCTATTAACTGAATATCTTTATCTTTGTATTTTATGACTACATCTAGGCTATCTCGAGTTGTGCCAGCCGTATGGCTGACAATAGCCCTATTTTCTCCACACAAAGTATTCAGCAGCATGGATTTCCCAACATTTGTACGGCCAACAATCGCCAAACCAAGGTCTGCCTTGGGTTCTGGAAAGGATTGATCCGCTGGGAAATGAGCTACTACCCTTTCCTTTAAATCGTCCAGTCCCCTATTGTGGTAGGCGCTGATTGGCACAGGGTCACCCATACCGAGCGAATACAATTCTGAAGCCATTTGATCACGAATTTCGTTATCTGCCTTACTGGCTACAGCCACAACTGGTTTGCCAACCTTGCGGAGGGTATCGACAATATCTTGATCGTTTGATGTCACTCCATCTGATATGTCTACTAATAGAATCACCACATCACACTCACCGATGGCGTGATGGATTTGTGATTTTACTTGATTCCAAATGTCGTCCTCAGGAAACAGGTCTAGTCCTCCTGTGTCCACCAATATGAAAGGATTTCCAGCCCAGTCGGTCTCAGAAATTATCCTGTCACGGGTTGTACCTGCAACGTCCGAGACTATTGACATCCTTTGCCCGATAAGCCGGTTGAATAGAGTTGATTTCCCTACATTAGGCCGTCCAACAATCGCAACTATCGGTTTCTTGAGTTGCCCTTTTTCAGTTTGCATATTATTAACCTAATTTGCAGATTTGTGCTTCTAATTGGGAATAAATACTGGGGGTTTAACCCAAAATCAATTCAGATAGTATGGTTTTTTGGGCATGAAGTCGATTTTCTGCTTGTTGGTAAACAACAGAATTTTTATAGCTAAGCATGTTTTTTGAAATCTCCTCTCCTCTGTGGGCAGGCATGTCATGCATGAATAGAAAATCTGGCTTAGCATATTCTACTAAGGCTTCATTTACTTGGTATGGGAGAAAGGTCTCTAGCCTTTCTTTTTTTTCTTCCTCGTCGCCCATACTTACCCAGACATCTGTATATATCACATCGGCCTCTTTTACGGCCTCTTTTGGATCCGGGGTCCACATTAGATTAGTGCCTTTTGTTTTAGAAATTTCTTGAGCAGATTTCCATATTTCTAATGGTAATTGATGTTGTTCTGGAGAAGAAATAGAAAAATCCATACCGGCATCTGAACAGGCTAGAGCCAAACTTCCTGCTATGTTGTTTCCGTCTCCTATGAAAGCTAACTTCAAACCTTCTAGGTTCCCTTTATGTTCATATACTGTGAGACAGTCTCCCATTGCTTGGCAAGGATGGCCTATGTTGGAAAGGGCATTTATTACTGGTAGAGTAGTGTTATTAGCCAATTTTATTAAACTATTGTGTGAAAACACTCGGGCAACTATACAATCCACTAACCTGTCTAAGACTCTAGCTACGTCCTCTTCAGGTTCCCTTACACCTAAACCAACCTCTGTATTGCTCAAAAAAATACATGAGCCACCCATTTGTTTAACTCCCACTTCAAAACTAACTCTAGTCCTGAGGGAAGGCTTTTCAAATAGTAAGGCCACTATTTTGTTTGCCAACACTTGTGGAGGTGAGGATTGTTTCATTGAATACGCTTTTTTCACCAAACTAAGAACCCCTCCAGGTTCCAAATCATGAATGGTCAAAAAGTCTTTGCCTATCATCCAACTTTCTCCTTGTTTGTCTCGGTAATTGATTCGGCTTTTTATTTTTAGAACGATAGCAGAAATTCTAATCCGATTTAAGGATTTATATGTTCTGTCAAATGTTTTCTAGAAATGCTCTCTCTTCCTCACTAAGGGAAAGCGACGAGATTAGATCTGGCCGTTGGAGTTTAGTCTTTTTCAGTGACTCTCTCCTTCGCCACTTTTCTATTTCAGCGTGGTTTCCAGATAAGAGGATTTCTGGAACTTTCATTCCTTGATAGTCAGCTGGCCTCGTATACTGCGGGTATTGTAATAAACCGTCATAAAATGAATCATTTTTTGCAGAATCAGAACTATTAATAACCCCAGGAAGTAGACGAGATATCGAATCGATAATCGCCATGGCCGGAATTTCTCCTCCGCTAAGCACGAAATCACCAATACTAATTTCGTCTGTGATCAGATTGCAGCGAATTCTTTCATCAAAACCTTCATACCGCCCGCATATTAAAGATATCTCTTCATGTAGTGAAAGCTCCTTTGCTATGTTTTGATTGAATTGTCGTCCCTGCGGAGATAGCAAAATTAAAGGGGAATCAGGGGGTGTCTTTTTTTGTTCTATGTTGGACTGCACCGATTCAAAAATAGGTTCTGGTTTCAGCAACATGCCAGGCCCACCGCCAAAAGGGTAATCATCTACTGTTTTGTGCTTGTCAACTGAGTGATCCCTAATATTGTTGATGTTTATTTGGACCAAACCAGATTTCAAGGCTCGTCCAATGACCCCTTCTTCCAAAGGGCTTTCAAATAGTTTAGGGAATAAAGTAAATATGTGGAATTTCATGATGTTTTTGGTGAAGAAGTAATTCCTCCGGGTCAGTTAGTTAATCGGGTTCTTTATGCGTTTTCCAACCCCTTATCATTTCCAAAGCATGTGGTAAAGATTCCATTATCACATCCAGGCATTCTTCTACTCCTTTCGGGCTGCCCGGCAGGTTAACGATAAGACAGCCAGATCTTATTCCGGCGGTTGATCTACTCAAAATAGCGAACGGGGTACGCGCTAGAGTTTTTATTCTCATCGCCTCTCCGATTCCAGGAATTTCCATTTCTAAAATATTCTTTGTTGCCTCAGGTGTGACGTCTCGTGGTCCTAGCCCCGTTCCGCCGGATGTTAGGATGATGTCGACCTCCCCTCCGTCAGACCAGTCAGCTAATTTTTCGGAAATAATCCGAACCTCATCGGGTACGATATCTTTAAGTCGCTCTTTAAAACCGGCTGCTTCCATCATTTCGCTTATTTTTCTTCCACTTAGATCAATTCTTTCTCCTATAGCTCCTGAATCACTTATAGTTAAGATTCCAGCATAAAAGTGGGGGTTATCGTCTTGCCTTGAGGTTGTCATGATTATATCCTTGGTAAAACGCTAAAATGGTCGTAAATATGGGAAAAAACCTCTTGCGGAAAACTCGATTGAATTGCCAAAATTGTTTAAGTCTATGTGGGTGTCTACAGCTTGTGCATTTTGATTGCATTTTAACATGGGTAAAGGGATCTACGGATTGAACTCTAAATCTGGTGGTACTGTGCACATGCCCGTAATGGTTTCTGAGGTTTTAAAAGCCTTTGATGATAGTCCAGAAGGGTGGTTAATTGATGGCACCTTTGGATTAGGAGGCCATTCTTCAGCCCTACTTGAAAGATATCCGCACAGGAAGGTTTTTGGTATTGACCTTGATGCTGATTCCCTGGCAATGTCGGAGGAAAGGTTTCGAAAATTTAATAATCGGACTCTAATAGTTAATGGGAATTACGCAGATATGGCGATTTTGGCGCGGGAATCAGGTATAGAACCTGTTGGAGGAATACTGTTGGACCTGGGGTTGTCATCCATGCAATTAGAGACTTTAGGGAGAGGATTTAGTTTTAGGAATGACGAAATGTTGGATATGAGATATAACCAATCACAGGGACTACCTGCTGCCGAGTTGGTAAATACCTTTGAGAGTGATCAATTGACTAATATTTTTTCAAATTTCGGGGAAGAGAAAGCAGCGAAACGTATTGCAAAGGCTGTGTGTCAAAATCGACCTATTATGACTACGGGTAAGCTAGCGAAGATCGTGCAAGAGACGGTAGGTAGACGTGGGAAATCGAGAAGACATCCCGCAACAAAAGTTTTTCAAGCTTTACGAATAGCGGTTAATCGGGAATTTGAGAACCTTATTAAGGGTTTGTCCTCAGGTCTTGATTTGCTCTCTGATAGGGGAAAATTTGTGATACTAACATACCATTCCCTTGAAGATAGAATTGTTAAGCAGTTCTTTAAAAAAGAGTCTTTGGATTGTGTATGTTCGACGCGAATTCCCTTTTGTGTATGTGATCATCGGTCCCGGCTTAGGATTATTACAAAAAAAGTAAAAATCCCTACTATCGAAGAGGTATCTCTTAATCCCCGAAGTAGAAGTGCCAAGTTGAGAATAGTTGAGAAAATAGTTTGAGCCAAGCATCCGTGGGAACCGAATCTGAGTTAATCGCAGCCATAGATGTTGGTAGCACTAAGGTATGTACAATTCTAGCTCGTAAATCTAGAGGAGGATTTCCTGAAGTAGTTTCTTACAGTGTAGTTCCTTCCTTCGGTGTCACAAAAGGTAATGTGGTGGATGCGAATGCGGCGAGCCAGGCTATTCGGAAAACTATGAGCGAAATTCGTTCCGATGTGGGGGTGGATGTGAAGTCTGCATACGTGGGTATCACAGGGTCCCATATTGGGTATGAGAACAGGGTCGATTATTTTTCAGATATTGGTAGACAGGGGGTTGTGACATTAGATGAATTTGCCAAGATCCCCTCTATGGTTTCTGACGGGTTACAGATACCAGGTAGGACAATTATCCATTCCTTACCTATTCATTACGGTGTGGATGGGCACGATGGTATAAAAAACCCTGTAGGGATGCATATTACTGGCTTAGAAGTGACAACTCATTTGATTACAGCTGATTCCTATTTTGCTGATAAGTTGAGAGAGGCAGTAACACTGTCAGGAATCGAATTAAAGTCGATGGTATTGGAGCCATTTGCTAGCAGCGAAGCTATATTGACACAAACAGAAAAAGATATTGGATCGGCTGTTGTTGATATTGGTGGAGGAACTACAGACATTGTTTTGTTTAGGAATGGAAGTGTTGTTTTCACCGCTACCATTCCTGTTGGAGGATTCCAGTTCACCAACGATATTTGTTTGACTTACAATGTGGAGTTTCCAGACGCAGAAGAAGCTAAATTGAGATATGGGCATACCAATTTAGCCGCCGTGGATTTAATGGAAGTTATACCTGTTTCCCCTGTTGGATCATCAGCCAATATAGAAATAAGAAGGAGGGATATATGCCAATTGATGAGGGAACGAGCTGTGGAACTTATTCGATTAGTCGATTTGAAATTGCAGCAGGGAGGGTTGAAAGAGAATCCTAATTCTTTGGTTTATATAACTGGTGGTGCATCGCAGTTACCGGGCTTCTATGAAATGGCGGAGCAATTTATACCGAATTGCCAGGTAAGAAGAGGAATTCCAGATTTTCTTATGAGAATGACTGATGAGTTGAGGGAACCTTGTTACGCAACTGCAGTAGGAATGATATTGCATGCTTTTCGTTCTGAAAGTTCGGCAGAAATGCAGTTGGGTATTAAAGATACTGTGGAAGATTCAGGATTTTTGAGAAGATTAATTAATGTTTTAAAGTTGGGTTAAGTTGCAATGGCTATTTTGTTTTTTTGGAGGTATATATGACTATAAGTGGTAGGGAATTAGAGGGAGTGGCCAAGATCAAAGTTATAGGTGTAGGAGGTGGTGGTTCTAATGCGGTCTCTCGTATGTTTCGTGAGAGGATTTCAGGGGTTGAATATATTGTCATGAATACTGATATTCAGGCTTTATTGAAAAGCGATGTCCCTAACAGGATAAGGATAGGAGAACAGCTGACTCAAGGAATGGGCGTTGGTGGAGATCCCGAAAAAGGTTCTGCCTCTGCTGAAGAGAGTAGGGAAGAAATATACGATGTGATAAGAGATTCTAATATGGTTTTTATAGCGGCAGGAATGGGGGGAGGTACGGGGACAGGAGCTGCACCAGTGATAGCGGAAATAGCTCAGGAAACCGGTGCTTTGACGGTTGGGGTTGTGACGCGACCATTTGCATTTGAGGGTATAAGGAGATCAAACCAGGCTCAAATTGGTATAGAAAGATTACAAACTAATGTAGATACTTTACTAGTTATACCCAACCAAAGACTTAGTATTATTTCCCAAGAGGAAGTGTCTGCAGAAAATGCATTTAGATTAGCAGATGATGTTTTAAGGCTGGGAGTTCAGTCGATAACAGAGCTTATTACTAACCCAGGCGATATAAATTTGGACTTTGCTGATGTTCAGAGCATTATGAGGGACGCAGGACCAGCCTGGATGTCGATCGGGCATGCATCTGGTCCTACGAGATCTCGTGATGCAGCGCAAGAGGCCATTACTAATCCTTTGATGGATGTTTCGATAGAAGGAGCTACTGGAGTTTTGTTTAATATAACGGGTGGGAGTGACTTAAAACTTTCAGAACTTCATGAAGCGGCGGAAGTCATACAGAGGGTTGTTGATCCTGAAGCAAACATAATATTTGGTATGACCACGAACCACAAAATGGAAAATGAAATCAAGATTACTATCATAGCAACAGGGTTCCCTACTACTGATACCTTGCTTCAACGTGACATGGCCAGAACAGTTGAGGCTGTCAATAAAGTGGAAATAAATGAAGACTCACTGGATCTTCCTCCATTTCTAAGGAGAGGCGGTTAAAATAATTAGGCAATAAAATTTATTGCCCAAGTTATCGCACTGTTTGAAAATTCCCATTGTTAGAACCCTCTTTTGTGAAATTTTGTTCAAAGAGGGTCTAAATTTTCCGTTCGTGCCTAAGCTTACCTTTACTGTATAAAAATCTCTATAAAATACTGATCTCCCCCCCTTGAGACTTTTTTTAACAAACCTCAATATATAGCGTAACCTCACGTCGACAGTACGATTTATAGTGTGTTTTGTGATACTTACTGAGGGTGATTCCTGTCTTTTTTGAGTGGTGGAGTTGGCTTAATTTATGTATTGCCCTTTTTGTAGTAACGAAAATTCTAGAGTGATAGATTCTAGAGATTCGGATGAGAGTATAAGAAGGAGGAGAGAGTGCTTGAGTTGTGCTCTTAGATTCACGACATACGAAAGGATACAAACCAGAGTTCTTATGGTGGTTAAAAGAGATGGAAGGAGAGAGGAATTTAATAGAGATAAGCTATGGTCGAGTATGAAAAATGCTTGTGCTAAAAGACCACTGCCGATCGGCAGTATTGAAAAAGCCATAGATGAGATCGAAACATATCTGGTTAATGCAGGAAGAGCAGAAATGTCTTCGAGGGTAATAGGTGAGTTAGTGATGGAGCGCCTCCGCAACCTTGATAGGGTGGCTTACATACGGTTTGCTAGTGTGTACAGAGATTTTAGGGACATAGAAAATTTTAAAGAAGAAGTCGATGCGTTGTTGCAACCCAAAGAAGAAGAGGCCAGTAGCCAAATGTCATTTCTTAAAGACGATGAATTGACTCCAGTGGGGCGCAGAAAAAGAGGAAGGAAGCCCAAAAAACCAACAACCCAAATTTAAAAATAAGACAGAACGATGTACAATTCGTACAAATGTTCTATATTTTTTAATAAGAACTAGATTTCAAAGAGATATTTTAAATTAATATTTGAATTGAGGAGTAGCGTTAATGACTCAGGGAGTAGTTTCAGGTGGGTCTTCTAATAGTGGTGATAGGGAGGAAATTAGAGAAGACGTTGTAAAAGCCTTGGAATCAGTGGGGATTTCTGGTGAGGCAGCGGTTGCACTAACTAATACAATAATAGAATCAGGTGGCATTGATGCATTGGACGAGAATGCCCAAAACGATGGATTGCCCTTGTCAGATAATGCCAGGTTTATTATTGAAAAACGGTACCTCAGAAGAGATGATGAAGGAAGCCCAATTGAAGACCCAGATGGACTTTTCAGAAGGGTGTCTAACGCCGTGGCTCTTGGAGAGCCAGAGGTCAAGCAGGCTGAATATGAGGAAAAATATTATGAAATAATGTCCAACCTGAAATTCCTTCCTAATTCTCCGACTTTGGTGAATGCAGGTACCGGTAGAGGTTGCTTGTCAGCCTGCTTTGTTGTTTCTCCAGAAGATAATATTCAATCCATAATGAAAGTTGCTAACGATGCAGCCATGATCGAAAAATGGGGAGGAGGCATTGGATTTGGATTATCAGATTTACGGCCAAAGCAGGATCGGATATCCACTACACATGGACAAGCGTGCGGGCCTATTGCCGTGATGAAACTTTTTTCAGCGGTTGGGGCAACTCTTACCCAAGGGGCCTTTAGGTTAGGCGCCCACATGGGGCAATTAATTATTAGCCATCCTGACATAAGAGAATTCATACATTGTAAAGATGATGATGACACTCTACAAAATTTCAATATATCTGTTCAAATAACCGACGATTTTATGAAAGCAGTAGAGAATGATGATGATTGGAATCTCATTAATCCTAGAGACACAGGCGACGGGCCCACAAATGAAATTCTAGGAACAGTTAAGGCACGAGATTTGTGGAACGAAATAGCTGAATCGGCATGGAAAACTGGAGACCCAGGGGTAGTGTTCGCAGACAGAGTTTGGGAGACAGCGCCTAATCCTCAAATGGGCAAAATAAAAACAAGTAACCCTTGTGGGGAGGAATTTTTAGAAAACTACGGCAACTGTTGTTTGGGATCAATTAACCTTGATGCCCATATAACAGGAAACGATTTTAACTGGGAATCTTTGGAAGAAACTACTAGAACCGGAGTTCGTTTCCTTAATGATGTGATTGAAGTTAATTCATTTCCGTTACCTGTGCTACGTGAAGTTAATTTGGACACCCGTAGGATTGGTTTAGGGGTTATGGGCTGGGCCGATGCTCTTGTTAGGATGGGGATACCCTATGACTCGAAAGAGGCCTTGAATCTCGCTGACAATTTAGGAGGTTTTTTGAACAGGATTGCTTGGGATGAATCAGCCAGAGTTGCTGAAGAAAGAGGACCTTTTCCGGAATATGAGAATTCGGCACTGAAGGAATGGGGTATGCCCCCAGTAAGAAACGCAAGTGTAATAACTATCGCACCAACCGGAACGATTAGCCGAATAGCCGGTTGTTCCAGTGGTATCGAACCTCATTTCGCTTTGGCCTGGTGGTCAAATGTATTATGGGAAGATCATGAAGGTACAAGTTCTAGACTTTTAGACTCACCATCTTCAATTGTTGAAAGTTTGAAATCTGCTATAGGAACTGAGGAAGCTGCCAGAGAGGTTTTGAAGCAAATCGTGGAAAATCCTGATAATGCAGAAAGAATTATGGGTAGCCATGGTCTGGATTCAGATGTGTATAGAACGGCCATGAATGTTTCGGCTGAAGCACATGTAAAAATGCAATCGGTTTGGCAAAAGCATGTAACCAATTCTGTGTCTAAAACCATCAATTTGCCTAATACAGCTACTGTGCAGGATGTGAAAGACGCATACTGGCTAGCTTGGGAAACAGGATGTAAAGCAGTAACTGTGTATAGAGACGGGTCTAAATCAATGCAGGTTTTAGAAACAGGTAAAACCAAATCCAAGGAAGAAGAAAACCAAGGAGATCACCTGAAAGTTCCAAGGCAGCGACCAATGTCAGTAACTGGTGTTACGGATCGAGTAAGAACAGGCCACGGTACGATGTTTGTAAACATAACATTTGACGACGAAGGACATCCATTTGAAGTATTTGCAAATTTAGGTAAATCAGGAAGTAGCGATTCTGCTTATTTGGAGGCAATCGCAAGGCTGTCTTCGATGGCATTGAGAGCTGGAATCGATCCTTCACAAATAGTGGATCAATTGAGAGGCATTACAGATGTTCCCGTTTGGGATGGAGGCACCCTGGTAAGATCTGCCCCAGACGCAGTTGCTTTGGCTTTAAGTAGACATCTAACTAATCTGAACGATGGGTCCAATGTGATTGACAGTGTTGCAAGCTCTGCGCAGTTAGGATTGTTTCCCTCCACAAACAAAGAAAGCGACCAGCAAGACAACTCAAATACTGCAAGTGGAGCTAAATGCCCGGAATGTTCTGGATATTTACTTCACCAAGAAGGCTGCCTGAGCTGTCCTGATTGTGGATACAATAAATGCGAATAGGGCCTTCCAGAATAACAGTGAATTTCAACCGGACGTTTCTAGCCTTTAGGTTAAAAGCGGACTGATGTATAGGCTTTATGTGGTCGCAATATGTATGTCGCCCTGCTTCGAAAATAAATAGGACATTAACCGATGAATAACAGACCTCTTCTTGCTATTACCATGGGAGACTCGGCTGGTATTGGCCCTGAAGTAGTTGCTAAGACTTTAATGGACTCCAGTATTTACGATAAATGTAACCCTTTTGTTATAGGAAATACTGAAGCTATGTGCCAGGCAATTAGTTTGATAAATTCCCCTGTTTCGATAAGGCGAATTTCATCTGTTGAAAAAATCAATACGGATGCAAAAACTGTTGATGTTTTAGACTTAGGCAATTTGAATTTTGAGAAAATAGAATATGGACAAATTTCGGCCGAGTCTGGTAAAGCTTCTGTGGAGTGGATACTCAAAGCTGGTGAATTGGCGGCTTCGGGTCAGATACAAGCTATAAGCACAGCCCCAATCAATAAAGAAGCTTGTAATTTGGCAGGCCATAAAGATATAGGGCACATGGAAATTTTTCAAAGGCAGACAGGAGTGAGTCAAGTTGCCACAATGCTCATGACAGGTGCCTTGCGCGTAGTTCATTTGACTACCCATAAATCACTCAGAATAGCTTGTGATTATGTAACTCGTGATAATGTTTTGGCAAAAATATCTCTGACGCACGATTATTTTCAGAAATGGGGATTTCCAAATCCTAGAATAGGAGTTGCTTCCTTAAATCCACATGCAAGCGATGGTGGTCTATTAGGTGATGAAGAGCATACACAGATTGGACCGGCTGTTGAAGATGCTCGTTCAATGGGAATTGACGCTACTGGCCCCATAGCTGCCGACACAGTTTTCAATCAAAATATCGATGGTAAATATGACGTATGTATAGCTATGTACCATGATCAAGGCCATATCCCAATTAAGGTGCATGACTGGCAAAGAAGTGTGAGTGTAAACCTTGGATTGCCTTTTATTAGAACCTCTGTAGATCATGGCACAGCATTTGATATCGCTGGTAAAGGAATAGCAGATCACATAAGTATGATGGAATCAATCAACACGGCTGTATCTTTGGTAAGTGATAGTAAATTGCCTGGTAGTTAGAAATGAGGGACTCGAGGGATGAATTATGACTATATCTTTTATTGGTGGTGGAGTTATGGCGGAGGCGTTTATATCAGGTGTGTTAAAGGAAGGATTGTTTTCTTCTGATCAAATATATGTAAGCGACCCCATTGCCGATAGGAGGAAATACCTGACTGACACCTACGGAGTAAATTGTCTAAAAGATAATATGGAAATCTTGGAAAAAAAAGGAAAGATACTATTGGCAGTAAAACCGCAAACATTACCAGAGGTATACAAGGATCTTAAAGGAAAAATTTCTCCTAGTTGCCCAGTCATATCTATTGTGGCTGGAAGTAATTCCTCCGATCTTTCGAAAGGATTGGAACACCAACAAATAATTAGAGTAATGCCGAACATACCTTCTCAAATAGGTAAGGGTATGTTGGTATGGACATCAACAGATGAAGTTAATTCCACTGATATTGAAGAGATTGGATCAATTCTAAAAACCTTAGGTGAAGAGTATTATGTTCACGATGAAAAATATATAGATATGGCTACCGCTCTAAGTGCTAGTGGTCCTGCATATGTATTCTTATTTATTCAATCTTTGATTGATTCTGGTGTGTATTTAGGGATGCCTAGAGATATGGCTAAACATTTAGTACTACAGACCGTATTGGGTAGTACTGAACTGGTATTGGAAAGCGGTAAACATCCCTCTGTGCTCAGTGATATGGTTACTTCACCTGGAGGCACTACGATAGAAGCCTTAGTCTCTATGGAAAACGATGGTTTGAGGGCTGCTTTGATCAACGGAGTTAAGGCTGCATTTGATCGCTCGGTTGAGTTAGGTAATTGAATTTGGGACTATATCTAGCAAATTTCCTGAACATCCTCGCAACAGTATTTTATTTTTCAATACTAGCTCGGGTTTTGATATCTTGGTTTAATGTGTCCCATGGCAGCCCGTTTTTTCCTGTGATTCGGTTGATTTATGCTATTACCGAACCTATCATGGGCCCGATCAGAAAAGTATTACCTAAAACTGGCATGTTTGATTTTTCACCAGTAGTGGCTTTGATATTACTGCATTTTATAAGAGTGATAGCGCGAAATTTGATATAGTATCCAACTGAATTTGCTGTGATTGCGGATTCCATAAATTCAGAGGTTTTGAGATGTTTCAGGTTGGTTAAATTGGACCCAATGGTCTAAGCATGTGCAAGCGCCGCCCCGTCGATGAATATCGTTTGACCATTCACAAAATTGCATGAATCCGAAGAGAAGTACACTAGCATTTGTGTAAGTTCGTTTGGATACCCTTTTCTTTTCAAGGGTATATAGCGTTCTAATAAATCAGGTTCACTAGGAGCTGATTTATGCTTGGTGTTAAGCCACCCTGCACCGATACCATTGACCCTTATTCCGTCCCGGCCCCACTCAAGTGCCAGAGAAGAGCTTAATTGGTGTATCGGTCCTTCGAAGCGCATGGAACCACAGAGTTCCACAAGCCTCTCACAGCTAGGTCAGAGGTCGTATTTATTATGCGACCTCTTTTATTTTTTAACATATGTTTTGTCTTCTAAATTAAGTTTTTCAAGCATTTCCATACTCCAAAATTATTAGGGATCAATTTATCACAAGATTCTCCCTTTTTTTGCTAAAGTTACCTCACCAGCATTAGCTGTGAAAAGTGAACCGTCCGCTTTCCGGATTATTAGCCCACCGTCATCATTGATCGATTCGGCCAATCCAACCAAAACAGTTTCATCGGGATTTTCCCCGAATGACAAGGTTACTTCTTCACCTATCGTACTCAACTTGTCAGACCACCGTTGGGTTAAAGATCTACCATCACTAATTTTGGAATAATATAAATTTAATTTTTTTATAAGCTTCTTTAGAATTATGGAACGGTTTATATACCTGCCTTTCTCATATTTAAGAGAAGTTGCAGTTTCTTCAATATCAGGCTGCATTTTTACGTCGAGATTAACGTTTAATCCGATTCCGATTACGGAAGATACAACTTTCTCACCTTCTAGCACTGTTTCAGTTAATATCCCTGCGATTTTCTTGCCATTGATTTGAACATCATTAGGCCATTTAATACTTCCATCCACCCCTAGAGTTTGTTCACAAGTAGCTAGCACTGCCATCGATGCGAAAATATTGAGATATTTTAGTTCCTGCTGATTGGGTCTAAGTAGTATCGACATTTGGATGTTGTCTCCGCTCGGAGATACCCACTTCCTTTTGAACCTACCTCTACCTGATTCCTGATAATTTGTTGACACTATGGTTCCGTTTGGTTCCCCTAAAATGGCCAGACGATTACAGGCTTCCATAGTAGAATTTATTTCTCGTACATGATGTATTTTTTGCCCTATTTGCATTTTCTTTTTTTCACTGTTCATTAGTGGAGGGGAACGTTGGCCAAATTTAACTCTAATCAAGTTTAGCGTAAGGAGTGATTTTGACTAGTATACTCAGGTTGATAATGATATTTATGCCAACTACAATGTGGTTTGATCGGCTTTTGAGTAGGACCATGTTGAAAGCTGCTATGCTTACCGATTGTCGGGACAAATAGTTATTCTAAGTGGAGGATTCATATTCATGAAAGTGCTTGATGCTGTAGCAAGGATATTAAAAACTGAAGGAATTGAATGGGCAGGCTGTTTCCCATCCAATAACCTGATTGAGGCAGTGGCCGAAGTCGGAATCAATCCAATCATGTTCCGTCAAGAACGAGGAGCAGCAATGGCGGTGGATGGGTTTAGCCGCATGAGAAACCGAGAAGAGTTTGGAGTTTTGATAACCCAGGGCGGGCCTGGATCTGAGAATACGATGGGAGGTTTGGCCCAGGCTTATGCAGATAATGTACCAATTCTATATCTTCCCGGTGGTCCTGCAGTGTCCGCTCGATCGGTTAAGCCAAATTTTTCCCCGGCTAGAACTTATGAATCAGTTTCAGTGTCTGCCGAAGTAATATTTCAACCCGATCAGGTAGCGTCTATTATGCGGAGGGCTTTTCATGCCCTACGAAACGGTAGGCCAGGCCCGGTTATTGTGGAGATTCCCGCAGACGTTGGTGAGATGGAGGTAGATGATTCAGTTGTGTCCTCTTACTCTCCTCCTAAAAGACATAAATTTGCTCCAGATCCAGCAGAGATTAAAGAAGCGGTTAGATTGTTGCTTGCCGCAAAAAAACCTGTGATCTGGTCAGGAATGGGTGTTTTGATGTCAGGGGCATCTCCGGAGCTCACGGAATTGGCCGAGATTGCCCAAATCCCAGTTTACTGCACTATGCCCGGTAAATCCGGGTTTGACCAAAGACATCCGTTGGCTCTTGGATCGGGAAGTTCTGCGACATCACTACAGGCAAGGACATGGCTTCAGGAATCAGATGTTTTATTTGGGGTGGGGACTAGTCTTACACGAACTGGCTACGGGCAACCGATACCAGATGGGAAAGTGATGATTCATAACACTGAAACCGTGGCCGATTTGAACAAGGATTTTAATGTTGATGTTGGGTTGATCGGTGATACAAAACTTACTCTCGGTATGATGGTAGATGAAGTCCAGGCTCAACTTGCAGGGGAAGATAGGAAAGACTCCTCAGAATTGCCAGATCAAATTGCTGAAATAAACGATAAATGGATGGCAGAATGGAGCGAAGTTCTGAGCTCAAATGAGATGCCAATTACTCCATACAGAGTCATTGGCGAGATGATTAACGTTCTCGACAAGGAAAATAGTATAGTGACGCATGATGCTGGGGCCCCAAGAGACATCATAATGCCTTTTTATCCTGGTACAGTACCTCATAGCTATGTCGGTTGGGGCAAAACTACCCACTTGGGGTATGGAATTCCACTAATGACTGGTGTGAAAATAGCATGCCCAGATAAATTCTGTATAAATATTATGGGCGATGGGGCCTTTGGTATGTCGGGTTTGGACATAGAAACTTCTGTTCGAGCGGGTGTACCAATAACAACAATTGTTTTAAACAATGGAGGTATGGCTACCTACCCGGGTGGGTATCCGACAGCAAGGGAATCTTTTGGTACAACCTATATGACCGGGGATTATGCCAAAATTGCTGAGGGCCTCGGAGCGGTTGGGATAACGGTGACAAAGCCTGAGGAGATAGCCTCAGCCTTGGAACAGGCGAAACAATTGAATGCGGATGGCAAAACGGTACTCATAGATGTCCATTCAAATATGGAAGATCGGCGATCAAATTTTTAAACTTATATCCTGATAAATTCTTAAAGGGGAAGTCTCAAATACTTCCCCTTTTTGCTTGATAATATTAATCGAAGCATACTTCTTACTTAAGAAAAATCATATTTCCGAGTGTTATGAGATCAATAATTCAAGGCAATACTAATGTTGTGAAGGGAATTGCCATCCTAATAGTGGCCATACTTATAACATTATTTACCGTATTTCTTGCTACAGGCCTTTCTAATAGAACTTCTGCGACGGGAAGGAGCGGCGAGCAATTGATAGATAAAAAGTCACCGGACTTTCTTGCTGTCGGTATAGATGGAGATCCGGTATCTTTATCAAATTACCTCGGCTTACCAATTGTCCTGAACTTTTGGGCCTCTTGGTGTCCACCATGTAGAGACGAAACACCTCATTTCGAGAAAATTTGGAGATTGTATCGACAAAAGGATGTGGTAGTACTAGGAATAAATGTGCAAGATACTTTGGCCGATGCTGATGAATATATTAGGGAATTTGATGTCACATTTACCAATGCCATAGATAAAAACGGAAAAATAATGGTGGACTATGGGGTGACAGGGCTACCAGTTACATTTTTTATAGATCGGGACGGTATTATTATAGGTCGATGGGTTGGTTCAATCGGTGAGTCAAGTTTGCAATTGAGGGCCGAGGCATTAGAAAATGACTCATTTCGAGATATATATGGCTCTGATAAAAACCAAGATGGATTTAGGAAGTTTAATTGATGGGCGATACTCGCCAGCAGATCAAATTTAACCATTGCGGAGTGGGACTAGTTTGTTCGGAATGGGGTGACAGATCTAATCCTTCAATGCTTTTGCTGCACGGCCTGCAAGACTGCGGTAGGAGTTGGGAAGTATTTGCCCAATCCATGTCTAGCGAATATTGGGTGGTGGCGCTGGATAGTAGAGGTCATGGCGACAGCGATCATACGCCAGGAAGTTATGCATTTCTAGATTATATATCCGATGTGGAAGCAACTATTTTGAAATTAGGCATTGAAAATCCAATCCTGATAGGCCATTCAGCCGGAGGGAGATATGCCTTTTCATATGCTGCTCACAACCCAAACCGGGTCAAAGCGTTAGTGGTTGTTGATATAGACCCGGATGCAGTCAACGAGACGTCGGGTTCAATGTTTGAAAGGTATAAAAACGAATCTGACGAATGGGATAATTTTGAAGATCTTGTCGACAGAATATGGTCCAGACAACCTCAGTCTTCAGAAGAAATGGTTAGATTTCAGGCTGAAGTAATGACGGTATCAAAAGCTGATGGAGGGCGGGTATGGAAAAGAGACAGAAACCTCATCTACGAATACGAACGACCTGACCTTTGGGAAACCTGGAAAGCAGTCGACTGTCCCGCTGTCATAGTTAGGGGCAGGCAAAGCACACTTTTGACCCATGAAACTGCTGTGAGAATGAAAGAGGCGACGGGCAACTGTAGGCTAGCTGAACTTGAAGGTGGAGGCCACTGGTTTTATCAGGAATCCCCTAGTTCCTTTGAATCTACCGTTAAATGGTTCCTTAACTCTATTTAGGGACAATTGTTATCGGCCTGTGAAATTTGGGCTTCTCTTCTCGACGAATGCTTTCACGCCTTCTTTGTGGTCCGATGTTTGACGGGCAATATCTTGAGCGGGTCCGGCGAGTTTTAAACTTTCCTCCAGGTTGGTGTGCAGTGATTCATGAATGAGCCTTTTTATCAAAGCCATCGAATAAGTAGCTCCGGAGGCTATTCGGTGGGCCAGATCCATGGTTTCAGTCATTAACTGATCGTGCGGGGTCATTTTGTTCACTATGCCAAGCTCTAAAGACTCTTCAGCTGAAACTATTTCTCCTGTGTATTGGAGCATGAAAGTTTTCCCCAAACCTATCATACGAGGGAGTTGCCAGCAGGAACCATCGGCAGGTATTAATCCTCTTTTGACGAACATCTCAGAAAACTTAGCCTTGGTAGAAGCAAACCGGATGTCGCAAGACAAAGCTATGCCCATTCCCAGGCCAATAGCGGACCCGTTAACGGCGGCTATCGAGGGTTTTTGTAGATTGTGCAATCGCAGTGGGACATAACGTACGCCTTCTATCAAGTCCCTCGGCCTTGAATTTAATGCCGATTGCTTGTCCCAGGCTTGGTTCAGGAGGTCCCATGGCGTGCTATCACTTAGTATAGCCTTAGTCTCAGAAGACTCGTTATCCTCATTCATGGTTTTGACATTGGCTCCTGAGCAGAAGGAAGGATCTGATCCAGTTAAAACCAACGCGCGGAGGGTAGGAGATGCCTCAAATCTATCGAGTTCCTCTTCTAGTTCCTCCATCATTTCCAATCCTATGGCGTTCCTTGTTTTAGGGTCATGCATGGTTAGTATTAGAACGCCTTGATCGCTTTCAGATTTTATGTAGGTTCCGCTCATCTTATGCCTCCAATTGAAATTTTTACTTAATGAGTTTTGACTTGTTGTGGTTAATTGGACAGAAACCGAGCAATTTCATCAGTCTCAAAATTTGGTAGATCATAGATTGATTGATTTTCAGCCATTTTGAGTCCGTAGTCTAAATCTTTCATTATCCCGATTTTAGTTGCTTTTATTCCATTTTTATTCAGGTTTTTTAATATCGTAGAGTCATATTTTGGGTGTGCACATATCAATAAAGACCCCGAGGCTATCATACCGAGGATGTTAAGGCCCAGGAGGTCGGAGAATTGTTTAGCTTGAGGTATCTCAGGAATGTCTTCCCTAATTATGTGCATACCTAATTTAGAGGCATATGAAAGTTCTCTTAGACCACCAGCTATTCCACCTTCTGTGATATCATGCATGGCAGTTATTTCCCCTGAATCTATTGCTATAGATGCATCTTTTACCACGCTGATGCCTGGGTTATATATGAGGTTTTGTGATTCATAAATTGAGCTTTCTTCAATGCCATTTTCCCTCAATTTTGTTACTGCCTCGTTGGCCAAAATTGCGCAACCCTCTATTGGGATGGCTTTAGTTAGGATAATTGAATCTCCTATATTTGCCCCCGAAGATTTTATCTCCCTTCCTTTCTTAACCTCTCCTAGCATGACCCCTGATATCAAGGGTCGATCTATTCCTACGGTAATTTCTGTGTGGCCACCGATAATAGATACATTTAATTGCCGGCAAGCCTTTGTCATATCTTGAAAGATTTGGTTTGTAGAAGTTTCGTCATAATTCTCCGGCAAAAGTATTGTAGCCATCATCCATTTTGGTTCACCCCCCATTACGGCCACGTCATTGGCATTTATATTGACGACATACCAACCGATCTGGTTTGTTGTGAATGTTATTGGATCGGTTGTTGCGACAAGATATCGATCTCCCATATCAATTAAGGAGGCATCTTCTCCGGGGGCCGGCCCTGCAACAACCCGTGGGTCCGTTGACCTAAGATTATTCAGAATCTTTTCCAAGTGTTCAATTGGCAACTTACCAGCTTTCATAAGGACAATCCATCGCTGCTTTGAGATATAGAGGTGCTATTATAACTGCGATATGATAAAAGCGATTTTTTTTGATCTGTATGGAACTTTGGCGGGATTTAAACCATCGCGATATGAAATTCAATCTCAGGCTTGCGATAAGTTTGGTATCTCGTTAACCCAACAAGGTGTTCTTAGGGGCTATGGCCAGGCTGATGCTTTCATGACGGAGCAGAATAAAGGTCACCCCTTGCGGCAAATGTCAGAAACTGAACGATTTAATTTTTTCTGTGAATATGAAAGAAAAATTATAAGAGGTTCAGGCATAGATGTAGATTTGGAGACTGCTGGGGAAATATGGCATGCCGTAAGAGCCATTCCATATGACATGACTATTTTTGAGGACGTTTGGCCTGTTTTGGAGGAACTGAGGTCTCGAGGTATATGCCTGGGATTACTGTCGAATATGAATCGACCGGGAAGCGAATTATTGGATGAATTTAACCTGTCAAAACATATGCAATTTGCTGTGACTTCTTTGGAGTTGGGTGTTGAAAAACCGAACCCTCTAATGTTTAAGAAGGCTTTGAAGGTTGCCTGCGTTTCTGAGTTGGAGGCAGTTCACGTCGGCGATCAGATTGGTTCAGATATTGATGGTGCTGAAAACTCTGGCGTACGGCCGATATTAATTGACAGGGACGGAAATCACCCTGGGTTTTCACGATGTTTGAGGATTTCCAATATGGGGCAGTTATTGGGTGCTTTAAATTCCTTGGTAGAAGATTTTAGGTAGATGCAGTGGATTTGGCTAATTCTCCAGACATTTTTGATTGAAATTCACCTAATTTCTCAACCACCTCCACAAGGCTGCCTTCCCAGTTGTCACCAAGTTCAATTAAAGTGGATCTTATTTGCATATTACCTATAGTCCAGTTAGGGCCAATTAGGTTTTGCAGCGCAAATCTCATTCCTCCCACCTCAAAAGGAAACTGAATAACCAGTTTTTCCCCTGTTTTTCGAATATATTCCATACCAGTTAACGATGCTTTGATCTTGAGCCTAACAGTAAAAAGAAGATTTAAAGCTTGCCAAGGTAGTGGGCCAAACCGATCCTTTAACCCTTGCTCTAACAAGTTAGTTTCATCCAATGTGCGACATTTGATCAATTTTTGATATATATCTAAACGTGAAGGAAGATCTTCTATATAGTCTTGAGATATTCCAGTAGGAATTCCCAAATCTATACTTACTGCATTGGGGTGGAGAGAGCTAGGGTGATTTGGATCGTCTGGAGGAATATTTTGAGATCGTAAATCTTCAACAGCTGCTGTTAAAAGCCGAGTGTAAAGTTCGAAACCGACAGCATGAATATGACCACTTTGCTCGGCTCCCAGTATATTCCCGGCCCCTCGGATTTCTAAGTCCTTCATAGCTATTTTGAAACCTGAACCGAGCTCTGTTGCCGATAACATTGCCTTTAGCCTTCTTTCGGCCGATTCCGTCATAGTGTGACTTTTAGGTATGAGTAGATATGAATAGCCTCTTTTAGAACTCCTGCCAATCCTTCCTCTTAGTTGGTAAAGCTGTGCTAGCCCAAATGAATCTGCTCGGTTTACTATCAATGTGTTTGCATTAGCTATATCCAATCCAGATTCTATTATTGTTGTGCAGAGTAAGACATCGGTTTCACCTTGCGAGAAAGCTATCATTGATCTCTCTAACTCTTTTTCTGACATCTGACCATGGGCGATGCCTATCTTCGCGTCTGGAACCAAGGTTTGAATATATTCGGACATATATTCGATGTTATAAACTCGATTGTGCAAGAAATATACTTGTCCTTGACGATCCATCTCTCTAAGTATCGCCTCTCTAATCAGGTCGTCACTAAATTCAGACACATAGGTTTTTATTGGGAGTCTTTCTTCTGGAGCACTTTCTATTGTGCTCATGTCTCTGACTCCGGCCAATGACATATGTAACGTCCTTGGTATAGGAGTGGCAGAGAGAGTTAGAATGTCCACTTGGCTTCGCATTTGTTTAAGCCGTTCTTTATGTACAACCCCAAATCGTTGTTCTTCATCTATTATCACTAGACCTAAATCCTTGAATCTGACATCTTTCTGAACTAGTCGGTGTGTGCCAATGCATATATCGACTGTTCCATCCATTAAGGCTTTTAAAGTTTCCTTTTGAGCCATATTTGATTTGAATCTGCTCAATACAGATAATTTGACAGGGAAAGCATTCATCCTTTCGGAGAAAGTTTCATAGTGTTGTTGTGCCAGGACTGTGGTCGGTACTAACACAGCAACTTGCTTTCCATCCATTACGGTTTTGAAAGCTGCCCTTAGAGCCAATTCCGTCTTACCATAGCCAACATCCCCGCATATGAGCCGATCCATGGGCCGGTCTGATTCCATGTCGTCTTTTATTTCTGCTAGTGTGGAAATTTGATCCACAGTTTCTTCGTAGGGGAAGGATTCTTCTAGTTCGAATTGCCATTTTGTGTCGGGGCCAGTAGCGTGACCCTTACTCACCTGTCTTGCCGCGTATATTGATAGCAATTCCACTGCCATTTCACGAGTTGACTTCTCGACTCTCGCTTTTGTTCGAGACCATTCTTGAGTTCCCAGCCTCGTGAGCGAGGGAGATCTATCCATGGGAGCTACATAGGGGGCAACTCTGTCTAAGTGCTGCATTGGGATATACAGTTTATCTCCTTGAGCATACTGAAGAATTAAATATTCATGATTACCAGAGTCTTCATACTTGCTTTCTGTACCAACAAATCTAGCTATGCCGTGTTCCACGTGAACCACGTAGTCGCCAGGAGATATTTCTTCAAAAAAAGCTTCTCTTGATACTTTATTGGTTCTTTTTGCCCGCCTGCGTTTCGCGATGCCAAATATCTCCTTGTCACCTAGAAGGGTCAGACGATGTTGTGGCGTATTAATTACAAACCCATCTCCAATATTGGCGGTGTCAATCGGGATTATTGATAGCGGATGTAAATCAACTACAGAACCGGTGGCTGGAGGCTCAGAGGGGCTCAAATCTTTTAAGAGTTCCTTTAACCTTGAATGGTGAGAGGTAATAGCAATCACATTACCTCCACCACTTGTGAACTCAGGGATATCCTCCGATAAAGTCCCTAGGTCACCTTTGTATAAAGGTGGGGAACTAAATGGCATTTGGCGAGTATCGTTATTATCTATGTCTGATGCTCCCCAAGGCATCAGAAATATGTTTTTCTTTAATTTTTCTAGGGAGTTTTCTATTTGGCTCCAAGGAATTCTATCGGTCGGAAAATTGAGCGGTATTTCTCCCCGACTTTCTTTTACTGTTCTTAATTGATTTGTCCGTTCCTCAACATTCCATACAGAATTCATCGCATCTATATTCCTGTATGAAATCACTAATCCATTTCGAGGAAAATAATCTAGTAAGGTCCCATTGTTGAAAAAACCAGAGTATAAACCCAATTCTTCAATTTGACGACCGTTTACCAGATCATCAATTTCAGCATTAAACCGGGTTATTTCTTCAGGATTGCATTGCGAAAGATCCACGTGAGAAAGTAGTCGGTCAAATTCATCCGCGGAAGTTGACGATATTAAAGTTTCTTTAGCTGGTCTGATGGAGAACCCGTCGACAATATCTATTGATCTTTGGCTGTCTGGATCAAAGGTTCTTATACTGTCGATTTCATCACCCCAAAGTTCGATTCTATAGGGCATATCCTCACCTACTGGATATACGTCTATGATTCCGCCTCTTCTACTGACCGTGCCTGGTTCCGATACAGTTGATTCAAAGGAGTAGCCCATCTGCTGCCAGTAACTGGCCATTTCTTCTAGATTTACTTTGTCTCCTTGTAGGTAGGAAAAAGAATTTTCTTTAAATGATTCGATTGAGATTGTTTTTTGAGCGAGAGCCGACGCTGAAGTTACTACAACCAATGGCGCTGAATTATTTTTTACCAAGCACTCTAAAGTTCTTAGTCTTTCTCGAGATGTGGAAAGATCTTCTGTCAATCTCTCATATGGCAAGATTTCACTTTCACCAAACCTGAGTGGGGTTGCTTCACTCTCCATCCAAGCTGATAAATACTCATGTAGACGTCTCGAATGCTCTGGGCTGGGGCAGATAAGTAAAATAGGTATTTCCAAATCTTTCCATAGAGATGCTGTAAAAAAAGGGACAGCCTCATCTATGATCTGAACACGGGTTTCAGGTTTCCCCTTCATGATTTCAGACACCAATCTTTCATAATTGGAATCAGATTTCAAAAGCTCTGTTATTTTTATAAGATCCATTATTTTATCAAAAATATTTTGACGACAAATGACCGATCCCACCAAGGACCAGCCTTTTTTTTAATGTTACCATCACTTTGAACTGAGGAAATTATTTTTGATTAGAGCGGCTTTAATTTCTTGATAAGTCGCTAAGCCTTCAAACCTACCTTTTATCACACCTTGTTGGTCTACTAGAAATATCCAAGGCTCGCTGGGTAAATTCCAATCTTTAACCGCTTGTACAACTTTGGCATTGGATATATTTCCTTTTATTTCCATCGGGTTTTCATAGATTTCAACATGTATGAAGACCACGTCTTCAGAGAAATCTGAATGTAAATTTTTCACAATATCTATTTGTGGTCCGCAGGTACCAGTTGTACAGAACGCAGGTGATCCGAAGAGAATCAGAGTGGCTTTTCCTTCGTTGATTGATTCGGCAATAGAGTATTCATAAAAAGGTTTGTAAGGGGTGCTATCAGTCGTGATGTTACTGAGATCTCGCGAAAGATTGGCAGTAGTGTTATTTGATGGGAATGCCTTGTTCCCTATTGATGGAGCATGACTTTCCTCAGTTACTTCGATGACCGATGAGGCCTTTTTTTCAACGCCATCCGTGGATTTGAAGGATACTCCTACTCCCCATTTACCTGGTACGTCAAACGTGACATTGCTCGTGTAAACACCTTTATCTCCAACAGGCCACTTTTGAAATTTAGCGACCAGAGTTTCTTTCAGCATGGGCCGATCATCGTTTTGGAAAAAGAAAGTTTCAAGTTTAACTTCCCCATTTTTGACTGCTCCTGTGCCGGGCTCAATGATTCCAAAAGCAAGTCTGTGAGTTCCTACACTCAAATCACTGACAGCGAAGGCAATACGGGCTTTTTGAATCGAGGGGGTTTCATTTGGAGAAATTCCCGAATTATTACTCGCATTTTGGCTGCAGGAAACACTTAGTAGGATAAGAAAAATAAATGAAACACAAAAATGTATTTTGATTGATTTCATATCAAAGGCTTTTGAATTCTTTTAGACAGTTTCAAAATAGGCTGCCTCGCAAAGAAAAACAAGATAGTAGCAAAAAAATATGCGACTATTGCAAAAATAAACAGTTGTTTGTATCCACCGGTTCTGTCGTATAGAACTGCACCTATTATTGGACCCAACCCTAGTCCAATAATTTGAAATGGCCCCATAATTCCTGAGATCGAACCAAAGGAATGCCGACCGTAATAGTTTGCTATTATCATACCGCCCAGCACATTGAGCCCTCCGGTGGCGGCCCCCCACATGACCACACATGCAAATCCAGGATACCCTCCTTCTATAAACAGGAAAATGGAAGTCACCCCTAAGGATATAGGAAGGGCAGACAATACTAATTTTCGCGGGGAATATATATCAGATAAAACCCCCCATATCGGGTTAGAAAACGCATTCAAAAGGGCGCTGAAAGTCCAGGCAAGCGCCGCCATAGATATAGATAGGCCAGATTCATGTAGGTAGGGTACCAGTTGAAATCCTATGGTTCCGGATGTAAGTATTATTAAAAATTCAGCGGATATTACCGCCCATAATGCAAAAGTCTTTGCTGCTTCGCCTGCTGACCAAACCTCCTCATCGATATTGGAACTTTTGCCGAGATTGCCAGTGGGTTCGAGAGAACTGAGGTTTTTCTTAACCCCGTCGGGTAAGAGCCCTATTGATTCAGGGTCTTTTCTAACGAAAATTATCAAAGGCAGAGCCAATAATATGGAATACATCCCAAGCAATTTGTAGGCTGTTCGCCAGCTAGACCAAGTGCCTATCAGGGTGATTAGTTGTACATTTATGGCTCCAAAGCAAGGTCTGGCCATCGATACTAAGCCAAGCACCAGGTTTCTTTTTTTTTGAAAAAAATTAACCGCTACAGTTCGAGGCATAACTCCTATCAAAACAGGGTTACCCAACCCTCTCGCAATGATGTAGGCGGCATAGAAGTGCCAAATTGCAGACATGCCTCCGATCCAGAAAAAACATCCGCCGACTATAATGGAGGTTATCGGCATTACTAACCTCGGCCCGTGGGTATCTGCGATTTTTCCGAATACAGGTGTTAACAGGCCAGCAACCCAAGTGCCGATGGTTATACCAAGTGCAATAGTGCTTCTATCCCAACCTGTATCCTCGAACATAAGCGTTTGGATTCCCGCGAGGGTAACTTGAGCTGACCCCGAAGCAGCATAAGTTCCCATGGCCCCAACCGCGATAACTATCCAACCATAGTAGACAGTAGTTTTAGGTGTCCAAGACCCTGCGCGTTTCAACAATTCCATCAGGGAATTTTAACACTGTGAATTCTTATATAATCGAGATTGAAATATTTTTGGAGTATAGCTAGATGAAAATTTCAGATATCAGTATTGAAGTTATAGAGCGAGAAATACCTGACACGGGACTGGATTCTGATCTCGGAAGGTTCTCCGGGTCTGTCGAACAGGGTGTCTTGCGCATTTTTACTGACGAAGGAATCGAAGGGAATTGTTTTCTGGGCGAATTTCGGAAAGGTTCGACTCCTCTTTATAACCCTATATTAACGGTTCTTAAACCTGAGTTGGTGGGAATGGAGGTTGCGAAGAGAGAATGGTTGTGGAGTAAGTTGGGGATATTATCGGCTCGAAAAGGACTGAGTATGTCAGCTTGGGCTCCTGTCGATATTGCCCTGTGGGACGCTGCCGGAAAGCAAGCGGGTGTTCCCATACACGAGCTGCTAGGGAATCAAAGGGATGAGATTGATGCTTATGCTACTTACCCGCCTCGTCATAGCGATAGTGCAGGGTATGTAAAAGAAGCGGAGGAGATAATTAGTAGAGGTTTTAAGGCCTACAAGATTCACCCAGGCGTAATGGAGACCGATGAAGTTGTGAAAATGGTAAGTAGGGTAAGGGAGCGAGTAGGCCCCACTGTGAAACTTATGCTCGACCCAAACTGTGGATACACCTACCGGAAAGCGTTTGATGTAGGCCAGGCTTTAGATGGAAATGGATTTTATTGGTATGAAGACCCTGTCTCTCATTTTGATTTAGACGCGATTGTTGAATTGACAAGGAAATTGAAGGTTCCCATTTGTATGAGTGATCAGTCGGATAATCAATTTTACTGGGGAGCCAATGCCCTAAGGACAAGATCAAACAGGTTGGTTAGAGGAACCGCAGCTAAATTAGGAATAACAGGACTTAAGAAGTTATGTTCTATGGCGGAAGGCTTTGGTTATAACTGCGAGATCGGAACAGCTGGGAATTCCCTTATGAACATAGCTAATTTACATGTGATTTATTCGGTAGCGAATTGTGATTTCTATGAATATTGGATGCCGACAGGCGCCCATCAATTTGGGCTTCTAGAGGATGTCGTACCGAATGACGAAGGGGTTATCACAGCAACCCGCTCCCCTGGGTTGGGATACCAAATTGATTGGGATTACATAGAAAAACATAAAACAGGTACATTAGCCTAGTGTGAATGGTGAATTAAATGAAGCTTGGAACACAGCTCAAAGCCAGGAATGATGATGATTACAGAGTGTTCGCACAACTGGGGGTAAACAATATTTGTGGATACCCACCAGGTGATCCTCAAGAATGGACCCCACAAGTTTTGAAAGCCTATAGAGAGCATGTTGAATCTTTTGGGTTGAAGTTAGATTTTATTCCACTGCCACTCAACTCACATGAGATATCCTTGGCGGGAAATCCTAATATTATGCTTGGAAAATCTCCTGACTGAGATAGAGAAATTGACCTGATACAAAATATTATAATGAATTGTTCCTTAGCCGGCATACCCGCTGTTAAGTACAATTTGACCCTTCTAGGTGTAGTTAGCACTGACGACGAATATTGGCAGGGAGGGTCTACGACAAGGGCATTTAGATACCAGAACGCGATACAAGAACCTCCTTTAACCATAGCGGGCCAAACCACAGAGGAAATGATGTGGGATAAATTATTTTGTTCAGTCAGTGGTGCCTGTCGCGGATGAGTACAAAATTCGTATGGCTCTTCATCCCCACGATCCAGCAATGCCCAGACCCGAAGGTTTTAGAGGTGTTGACCGAGTTTTAGGAAGTGTTGGCGGGTTGAAGAAATATATTGATTTGAATTCAAGCGATTTTCACGGATTGAATTTTTGCCAAGGTACCGTTACGGAAATGTTAGAAAATCCGGCAGAGGAAATCTTTGACATTATCAGATATTTTGGTGAAAGGAAAAAATATTCAACGTTCATTTCCGAAACATTAAAGGTGGGTTTCTAGATTTTGTAGAGACTTATATCGATGATGGAGATGTCGATATGAAAAAATGTGTAGAACTGTACACTGAACTAGATTACCCATATATGCTGATGCCTGATCATGTGCCGAACATGTCTGGGGAAAATTCTAAAATGGTAGGCTTTGCATATACCTATGGGTACATCAAAGGATTAATCGAATCGAATCGATTCGGGACATAGTAAGTCTTTTGTTACTAAGGTAGTAGCGCTTCGTTAACTGTAACCCCAAACCCTGGGCCATCTGTTGGTGAAATATATCCATTCACGGGGTGTGGTTCGCCTATCCACAGTTCATCTTTGTTACCGCCCTTTGTACCCGGAAGCACTTCGGCCAAATTGTCGCAAGTTGAAGAGACAATTAAGTGAAGTCCCCATACTTCTCCCCCTCTATGTGGTACGACGGGTATATCGAGCGCATTTCCCATCTCTGTGATCCGAATGCCAGATGTTAGGCCTCCACACCATGTTATATCCGGCTGCCATAGGCCTAAGGCCTTTGTTCTGGCTATTTCTTGGTAGCCATATTCAGTGAATTCATGTTCTCCACCGGCGATCAACGTAGGCTTCACCAAGTTTCTTAGTTCAGCTTGAGCGACTAGATCATTTGGGTTGATCACATCTTCAAACCAGTAAATATCGAATTCTTTCAAAGCCTTTGACATTTTTAGAGTAATGTCAAAACTCCATGACATGTATGTATCTATCATAATTAAAGCTTTCGGGCCTAATAAATTTCTTGCTTTATCTGCAGTGACTATGGCTGTCGAAATGTCGTCGTCTGAGACCCACCTATGGGGAAATTTATGAGCAGTAAAACCTAACTCTGCATACCACTCTACGTCTGTTCCGGTAGCATACGACTGAACAGAATCCTTTTTTCTGCCTCCTATTAGTTCATATACCGGACAATTTTCTGCTTTCCCAAGCAGATCCCACAAAGCTAAGTCCACTCCACTTAAGGCCATTATTGCAATACCTTTTCTGCCATAGGGGAGAGAAGCAGAATACAGGTGATCCCAGGCCTCTTTGATATCTTGTGTGGTGTCTATTTCCTTACCTATAAGAAGTTCCCTAAAATGCTTGTTTACAACTTCTACCGCGGCTATACCTCCCCCTCCGTACCCTACTCCTACAACACCTTGATCTGTTTCAACCCTCACAACTATTTGCCAAAAGTGTGTTCGCCAAGAAGGTACTACATTTTTGTAGTCAGGATAGACTGCTTTTACTTCAGTGATTTTCATTAACTTCATCCTACAATTCTTAAATGGTATTGCTTTTATGTTGTTAGGTAGTTACCGCTATGATAACTTGACGGTATGTAAACATTAAGAGGGGAGTTAACATGGGGGTTGAAACTATTTTAGTAGAACAAATCGGGAGAGTGGGAATCATAACCTTAAACAGACCTGATTTTCTGAATGCTTTTAATGGTGATCTCAACAGAGAATTAAGGCTACAGATCAGAGATTTTAACAACGATTCTACAGTCGGATCTATAGTTATTACGGGGGCAGGAAG
>QGNN01000009.1 GCA_003228105.1 Chloroflexota bacterium | reverse complement strand
GTACAAGACCCGAGAACGTATTCACCGTAGTGTGCTGACCTACGGTTACTAGCAACTCCACGTTCATGCAGGCGAGTTGCAGCCTGCAATTCCAACTGAGATCGGCTTTGAGGATTCGCTCCACCTCGCGGTGTGGCAGCCCATTGTTTCCGACCATTGTAGCGTGTGTGTAGCCCCAGGCGTAAGAGCCATGACGACTTGACCTCGTCCCCACCTTCCTCCCCCAGTGGGGGCAGTCTCGCTAGACATAATAACTAACGACAGGGGTTGCGCTCGTTGCGGGACTTAACCCAACATCTCACGACACGAGCTGACGACAGCCATGCAACATCTGTGAATCTGTCCCGAAGGAGGGCCCCGTTTCGGGGGCTTTCAGAAACATGTCAAGCCTGGGTAAGGTTCTTCGCTTTGCATCGAATTAAACCACACGCTCCGCTGCTTGTGCGGGTCCCCGTCAATTCCTTTGAGTTTTAGCCTTGCGGCCGTACTCCCCAGGCGGGATACTTATCGCGTTAGCTTCGACACTGGGGGGGTCTATACCCCCAACATCTAGTATCCATCGTTTAGGGCGTGGACTACCCGGGTATCTAATCCGGTTCGCTCCCCACGCTTTCGCGCCTCAGCGTCAGAAATAGCCCAGAAAGCCGCCTTCGCCTCTGGTGTTCCTCCCGGTATCTACGCATTTCACCACTACTCCGGGAATTCCGCTTTCCTCTGCTATTCTCAAGTCTGCCAGTATCCCATGACCCCTCCCAGTTGAGCCGGGAGATTACACATGAGACTTAGCAAACCGCCTACGCGCTCTTTACGCCCAGTAAATTCGGACAACGCTTGGATCCTACGTATTACCGCGGCTGCTGGCACGTAGTTAGCCGATCCTTATTCATCAGGTACCGTCCTTTCTCTTCCCTGATAAAAGGAGTTTACGATCCGAAGACCTTCATCCCCCACGCGGTGTCGCTGCGTCAGGCTTTCGCCCATTGCGCAAGATTCCCTGCTGCTGCCTCCCGTAGGAGTGGGGGCCGTGTCTCAGTCCCCCTCTGACCGATCGTGCTCTCACACCGGTTACTCGTCTTAGGCTTGGTAGGCCATTACCCCACCAACTACCTGATAAGCCGCAAGCTCCTCCCAAAGCGGCCGAGGCCTTTCTTCCAATCCAGCAGGCTGGAGAGGAAGGTACGGGGTATTAGGCCAGATTTCTCTGAATTATCCCCCTCTTCGGGGCAGATTACTTACGTGTTACTCAGCCGTCCGCCACTAGCTAACCGGGCAAGCCCGGATCGCTCGTTCGACTTGCATGCATTAGGCGCACCGCCAGCGTTCGTCCTGAGCCAGGATCAAACTCTAAATATTAACGGTTTCCTTCTACTATCCAGTTGTTAAGGTGCGTCGGGATGAACCCAAAAAGTGCGCTGTAAAACGCAACAGACACACATGATAATCTCACTGCCTGATTGCGTCAAGTGAAACAGGTAATCCGAAATTGGGTTACCCTCTTCTAATTTTAGTTATTTCTTAGTCATTATTTTTCTGACCTATTGGATGCTTCTTGCATCTTTTAGACATATGACCGCCGGCGTTTGTCCCTTCCAAAGCAAAATACCCATCGTACCCAGCATCTATCATGGCGTTGATAGCAAATCTATAATCTATGGCCCCATCAGGTATAGGCACTCTTATGAAGTAGGTGCGATCCAACTCTAGTACGTGGACTCTCTGAAGAGTTTTGCAATGCCAGTATTTGGAGTTCGAGGCTAGGACTACTGTAGCACCCTCACTGGGTTCTTCAGGTTCATCATAGTGCCAAAGTATGCTACCTAAATCAGGGTTAGTAAAAACATGATCACTATTCGCCATTTCAAGTAACTTCAAAGTTGAAGTACTAGTATCTGCTATAAAAAGCTGATGCACTTCTACAGTAACTTCTAATCCAGCACCGCCAGCTCTTTCTTGCGCTTCATGCAAAATACTGGCTGTTCGCTCAAAATCTTGATATGAAGCATGTTGGATTGATTCCTGTTGTATCAGGTTACCTGGAGTATGGTCTCCTAAAGTCTTATTTCTTGGCGGTCCTGACAGGGCACTGTTAACGATGTCTATGCTCAGCCACCCGGCTATTTCAATATACTTTAAAAGTCTATCTCTATTTTGCTCGCCAATCACAGGGGTAACAAAACCCACCTGCCCTTACTGCCACGCAGGGATCACCTGAATCCCCTAAGCGTTTCTGTAATTCCTTAGCAGAAAACCTGTGGCCTCATAACCTCCAAAAACCGCAAATCATAGTTCAATACCGTGCCGTCAAACCCGGTTTCATTGATTTTGGTTAGGGATGTTGTTAATTCTGGTTCATCCGGAACCCCCCATCCATCAGGTCGGTAGGACCCTGCAGTGAATGGCTATACCGTTGTACGCCTGAAGGCATAGGCAATTTTCCTAGCAAAACTCCTTGCAAATAATTAGGCAGCGCTCAGGTCAAAAGTTTCTTGAGCCAAGTTCACTATATATTCACTTATTGTTATCGAAGAAGTTGCTCCAGGTGACGGAGCACTAAGAACATGGATAGCGTTCGTTGAAGCCTCAATCGCAAAATCTTGTAACAATCCGCCATTTGAATCTATCACTTGAGCTCTTACTCCAGCTCCTGGAACTCCTAAATCATCCCCAGTAATTTCGGGCATTAATTTTTGCAAAGATTTCACAAAGACTCCTTTAACTAGAGATCTATACTGTTCATGCATACCAACTTTCCAATATTTGGCCGACATCTTCCAGAAACCCGGATATGACAGAGTCCCAAATGTATCTTTCAGGTTCACGTCTGTTTTTTTGTAACCTTCCCTTGAAAACGCTAGGACTGCGTTTGGTCCTGCCTCGACACTTCCATTTATTCGGCGAGTAAAGTGGACTCCTAGAAATGGCATATTCGGGTTAGGAACTGGATAAATTAAACCTTTAACCATATGTTCTTTCTCGGAAATAATAGAAAAGTATTCCCCTCTAAACGGAACAATTTTCACTCCCACATCAACTCCCATCATCCTGGCTACAGTATCGGCATGAAGACCTGCACAATTTAAGACATATTTGGCGGCAAACATGCCTGATGTAGTATTGATGTAGACTAGATTATCTTTATTTTCGATGGAAATTACCTCAACATTCGTGAGAAGATCTCCTCCGTTTTCCCGCATACGTGTGCCATACGCCTGAGAAACCTCATAATAATCGATTATGCCTGTATTCGGAGATAATATTGCTTTAACTCCAGCAGAATATGGCTCTATGTCCTTTATTTCCTCTTGATCAACCATTCTCAAGCCTTCAGCCCCATTTTCGGTTCCGCGCTTAAAAAGTTCCTCCAGTTGTGGAACTTCCGAATCGTCTGTAGCAACGATCAGTTTCCCGCACATGTCATAAGCTATTCCATACTCGTCGCAAAAATCCCTAAGGAGCTTCCCTCCAGTGGAGCAGAAATTTGCCTTTTGACTACCTGGGGCATAGTAAATACCTGCGTGAATTACACCACTGTTGTGACCCGTTTGATGTTGAGCCACTTCTTCTTCTTTTTCCAAAACCGCAACTTTTAAATTTGGGAAATCTTGTGTCAGTTTCATCGAAGTGGCGAGGCCAATGATACCGCCGCCAACAACAACCACATCATATTGTCTATCGATCATACTCATTCACTCACTTATTTAAGAAACCTTTAATTTGAAGTAGACCAAGTGCCGAGGATTTTAGCATGTCATGAGCACACTGGTGTTTGTCACTGATATTAAGCGTAAAGTATTCCCTAACATTTAAATTATGGAACCCTTTCTCTAGGAGTTTTTTTTGTATACACCAACTCTAACTGACGTAATAGCCGCAAAGAATAGGATAGGTAGTTACATAACAAGAACCCCACTTCACCGTCATCTTGCCCTAGAGAAATTAATAGGCACAGAAGTGTACGTTAAGCATGAAAATCACCAAAAGTTGGGGGCTTTCAAGGTCAGAGGTGGTGTTAATCTTCTGGCCCAAATGGCACCTGCAGATTTAAAGAAAGGGGTATCCACCGCTTCAAGTGGTAATCATGGCCAATCCATAGCATATGCTGCGTCTTTATTTGGGGCGAAAGCATTCATAGCGGTCCCCGAAATAGCCAATCCCGGTAAAGTTGAATCAATGCGCAATCTAGGTGCAGAAGTAATTCATTACGGAGAACATTTTGGTATCGCAGATCAATACATGAGGGATCTATCGAAACAAAAAGGCTACAAATATATAAATGCTGTAGAAGAAACGCAACTCTACGCAGGGGTAGGAACCTACACCCTTGAGATAATAGAAGATCTACCCGACGTTGACACAATAATTGTGCCTGTGGGAGGAGGAAGTGGGGCTTGTGGTACTTGTATTACAGCTAAATCTATTAACCCAAAAATAGAAGTTATAGGGGTACAATCCGAACGGGCACCAGCAGCCTACAATTCTTGGAAATCAGGTGATTTGGAACAGGCTGAGATGACCAGTATAGCGGAAGGTTTAGCAACCAATAAAGGATACGAACCCGCACAAACAATTTTGAGAGAGATGCTGGATGATTTTGTTCTTGTTTCTGATGAAGAGATGGAAGATGCCATCATTTTATACCTAGAGCATACTCGAAATTTAGTGGAGCACGCGGGAGCGGCAAGCCTAGCGGCAGCCATTAAAATGAAGGGGAGATTAAAAAATAAGAAAGTGGTGATAGTCGCGAGCGGTGGAAACCTATCGATGGAGCACTTACTCCGAGCGATAGAAAGATACAAGGATTGATTATGGGAAATATTACCAATGGAGCCATCACTTGCTTTACGGGATTTGAAACCTTATATGGTTTGATTCAAAGTGAACTCGAAGGACTTACTGAAGAACAGCTAGATTACACTTCGCAGGATTGGGAGTGGGCGAGATGGAGCATTCGCAATCAAGTCAGCCATATGGCATCGTTAATACCAAGGTGGTTGGTTTTAAGATGGGGGTCAATTCTTTTCCCCCTAGAAGACCATGGAGTCAAAAACATCGAAGAAATATCCCAATCGAAATCAGATAGACGTCTTGATGATGGAATTTATTGGGAGATTAATGACATAAGCCTTATGTTGAAAAAGTTCATTGATTTGGCTATCCGAGTACTTAACGATAATTCACTCGAGTTTATGGCTTCTCAAAAAATCAATAGAGACACTACTCTCCAGTGGGAGATGATGGCAAAAGCTCATCCAAACGGTGTGACATCGGAAGGGAAACCAGCAAAAAGTTCCATGACACTTGAGGCTACGATGCGCCATATTTACTTTGAAGAACTAACCCATTTGTACAATATTCAACGCCTGAAAAAGGCCCAGGGATTAACCCCCAAAGTGGTAGTTCCAAATGTGGGCTACTGGACTCTAGACGGATGGGATCGAAGCCAACCTTAGATGCGTCTTTTTAGTCGATCCTTTAATCTGTCTTGCACTTCCAAAAGTCTTTCCTTAACCGGAGAGCTAGACCTTGAATAACCCATAAAAGCTGACGTAAAAATTAAGTCTGTTCCATTTAAAAAATCGGAAAGAGATATGTATTCCATACTTACACCCCCCTCCGGATCTGGTATTTTCGTTGTCGCGTTATGCCAATTACCCAAAGGAAATGCAATCCCTGTTGTGGAATAACCATTCACCGCAAAAGCGGTGGCTTCACAAGATCCTGCAGCCATCAGTTGCCTCTGGCATTTAAATTCTGAATCCCGTGTAAGTAAAGATTTTTTTGCCAAGGCTAAAATATTTTCAGCTTCGGCATCGAATGTATAAGAAGCGTCTCCAGTCCGTATCACCGGCCCCATGCCCTGTTCGACTCCGGGAATAACAGAGCTAGTTTCAACAGACACTACAAAAGTATTTGATGGTATAGTCTGCTCGACCGCGATTAGCCCTGCTCCTACCAACCCTACCTCCTCAGCCCGAGTAAAAATCCCGTAGATATCGGTCGTTACAGGCTCTCGGTTTAGCTCGATTAATGAAGCCATTATTGAAGCACACCCGGCGAGATCATCTAATGCCCGCATTTCTATTTGGTTATCTAGCAGGGTAAAATCAGGCAAATTGAACGTTATTGGAGTTCCAACATCCAATTTTATTTCTGAAACTACCTTTACTTCCCCTTCGCCGCCGTCAGCCCAAGGTTCAATACGGCATGGGTGTCTATTATTTTCCTGATCAAAAGAAAAGCAATCTGCACCTTTAATTGCTGCCGCCCTTGGAACACCTCCTAAGGATTTTCCAACCAAAAAAGACTCTTCTTCCCGAATAATTTCGTAACCTGGATGATCCATGTGGGCCACATATGCAATGGGTCGATGGTTCTCTTCGGTACCAGAAATTTTCGCTACAATATTTCCATAGTCATCTTGGGAGTAAGCAATGGAATTCTCTTCCAGAATCGACATTAATTTATTGGCTACTTGGTACTCGTTAAAGGGTGTGGCGGGACAACGGCCCAAGTCTTTTAGAATATTTAAAGCCAGGGTATGAATATTTTTCAAATGCGCCTCCAAAAATGGCCACTCAAACCTGCAAGTTTGATGGTGTCATATACTGGTAGAAGATTCGCACAATAAGTAGTAAATATACAACAAAAATACGGACCCTTACTAATCATCCTCAAATCATATTTTCCAGTGTTTCATCTAAAAACACCGTAACACCTTTCCTAGATACTGGATTCGAAGGAGCCCTATGGGTGAAATAGCGATAGCTTTACTCAATAAAGAACTAAAATTCTGTGAATTGTCCTCGGAATCCTCTAATAACACCCGCATCGAAGCTAAAGTGGGCAGGAATAAGCGAGCCAAAATACCTTACAAAAATTTAATATATAGGTCTGGTATACATGTAAACGATGCTATTGACCCACAGAAATTTTCTTCTGTCGCAACCCAGATGTCTAAAACCTTAGATTTGCACCTCGCCTGGGAACTGCTAAGCCAAAATTTAATTGAGAATGAAACCGAGCAAATCGATGTTTACGAAATATCTGATTTGTTGGATTTTGAGAAAGACCCCTATTTAATAGCAGCTATTTATCTTCATATTCATAAAGATTCATTATTTTTTTCGATATACGAAAATGGTTTATTGATTCATTCACCACAAAATGTTGAAGCAGTAAAAACGGCCAGGGTCAGGTCGAATAGGGAGAATGAAGACGAACAAACCTTAATTAAAAGTATTAAAAATCAATCAATCCCGTCCAATCCATCAGATCATCAATCACAGCTCATACAGTATCTGAAAAAATTTGTCATACTAGGCGAATCTTACAGTAGAAGTGCCAAGGCGATTGATCTAATCAACCGAATTTCCAACAATTCCCAAGGGGACCTTCAGAAAACAGGTTTTAAGTTACTTGAGCCTACAGGCATTATTAATTTAGACATACCTTATGAGTTAGAAAAACTCGAAATCTCAACTAAGTTTTCAGGAAATTTAATTAAGAAGTCTGAAATTTTAATTCCCCTGGATTACGAGTGGGAAGATTTAACCCATCTACCAACTTACACAATCGATGATGAAAATACGCTAGATCGAGATGATGCCTTCTCTTTAGACAAAGATAACAATCGCATTTGGATACATATAACAGCGGTAGCCAGCATTGTGGATTCGGGTTCCATCTTTGATTTGGAAGCAAACAACAGAATGTGTTCGGTATACTTGCCGGAACTGACAATTCCTATGTTACCCAGACCTATATCTGAAAACATATCAACACTCCAACCTAGGTTTCGACGATTGTGTCTATCTCTCAGGTTAGATTTGGATGAAAAATCAAAAATAATCAAACATTCTTTTGTCAAAACTACCATAGAAACAAATGATTCTTTAACTTATAACGATGCGGATAATGTTTTCAGTAATCCCACAGAACAATTGCATAACCTATTGTCAAAAATAGAGCAATTCACGACTAACAGTAAGTCAGAGAGGGAACGACAAGGCGCTTACTCTTTCAATAAACCTGATGTTGCAATAAAAATCTCAGAAGCCGGCAAGGTAAACGTATCAATGTCATCGGCTCATTCACGTTCCAAAGATTTGATAGCTGAGCTAATGATTGTTTACAACGCAAAAATAGCTCATTTTTTTATGACCAATCAAATACCTGCTTTATACAGATCACAGGACGATTCAAGAAATTCTCATTCTGTAGCAGCTATTGGACCGTTAGATTGGTATTTAGCGTCAAGATCCATGAAACCAGCAAAAATATCAGTGGCCTCAGGGAGACACTCTGGATTAGGTTTAGATTTATATTGTCAGGCAACCTCACCTCTTAGACGCTTCACAGATTTGTGTCTTCAAAGGCAAGCAATTGAATATATCAGCAAAAGTACAAATACGTATGGCCCAAAGGAATTATCAAACATAGGGGTTGAGTCTGAAATACGGGTTAGAGAAATCCATGGGGTCGAATCAAGGAGAAGAAAATACTGGCTTCTGAGGTTCCTGGAACAAGAAATTCTCAATGGAACCCTTCCCAATCGGTTGGTGGCAACAGTATTAGAAAATGACTCAATCCGTAGCGCCTTAATAGAGCTCACGGAATTTCCTCTGCGAGGAAGATGCTTGATACCTCAGGAATTTAAGCCAGGCAATGAGTGTGAGCTTAAACTAAACGGAGTTGATCTTTGGGATTTAACAGCACAATTTAGCTTGCTTTGATTCCCAAAACAATAATGGAATGGTCGGGGTGCTCGGGATCGAACCGAGGGCCTCCTGTTCCCAAAACAGGCGCGCTACAGCTGCGCCACACCCCGAAAAAATAGCTTAGATAGGTTACATCCTATTTCTTTGCAGGTAAAGAACATATCGAATCTCATTTTGAACTGTTTATTGCTCAACATGTAGAATCGGGCAATAAATATGACTAATGGATGAAAATCAAACAACCTTGAAGTCTTAAATTAGGAGGTGGCCAAATGGCTGTACTAGGTAGCGGGAATTTTAAATATGAAAAAGTGCCGGAATGGCCAAAAATGCCGAAATACTGGGGGTTCGGGGCTGCGTCAGATGGTGCAGTGAACTCGAAAGATGAAATTTACATCTTCAGCAGGGGAAAACATCCTCTCACTATATGGACCAAAGAAGGTGACTTCATATCCTCCTGGGGAGAAGGAACATTCTCTGCAAACCCACACGGAATTTATATAGCTCCAAATGACAATGTTTGGCTTGTGGACCGAGACTTTCACATAGCAACCGAATATACGCCTGGTGGAGAAATTCTTCGAACTCTGGGAGAAAAATTAGCCCCTTCACCATCTTTCCAGGGGCTACCTTTTAATATGCCTTCCGGCTTGGCTATATCTCCCTCCGGTGAACTGTACGTGTCAGATGGTTACGGAGGCCACAGGGTTCACAAATTTAGTGCCAACGGAGAGCTTTTATTATCATGGGGTAAAGAAGGTACTGGGCCTGGAGAATTTGCCCTATTACACAATATATGGGTGGACCAAAGAGAAAGAGTAATAATTTGCGATCGTGAAAATGACCGAATTCAACTATTTAACAATGATGGAGATTTTCTGGAGGAATGGACCGATTTATCCAGTCCTGGGGATGTTTGGATACATGAAGAGCACATATACTGCATAGAACAAGGTCCCCATGGTGGTGTAAGTATATGGACACTGGATGGTGATATTGTCTCAAGGTGGAAAATTGATGAGGAGCCTGGAAAAGGTTCGATCACGGACGGACACGGTATTACTGTAGATTCGGAAGGTTCAATTTATGTTACCGAAATCGGTACTGGAGAAAGAGTGTCTAAATTCGTGAAAGTTTGACGCGATAAACTTATTGAATGGGAGGAAAAACATCGAAGAAAAAAAATTAAGAGGAATATTGTCGAAGATTCAGTCAGGCAATACATCCATAGACCAAGGCGTAGAAGTTTTCAAAAATTTACCCTTTGAGAATCTTGAGTTTGCACGTGTAGACCATCATAGAACAATCAGACAAGGGTTCCCAGAAGTAGTTTTTGGTCAAGGCAAAACCCCAGAACAGATACAGAAGATTACCAAGACTATCTTGGACACTTCTGGAAAGGTGGTAGTTACCAGAGCTGAACCAGAGGCCTATGAGGCCGTATTAAAGTCAGTGCCTAGTGCCAAATATGACCCGATGGCTAGAGTGATTACAGCAATGTCGGAACCAAATCAAAATCTGGTTACTGGTCTAACCGTGGTGTGTGCAGGAACTTCAGATTTACCTGTCGCAATGGAAGCGGCTATAACAGCTGAGACTATGGGCTGTGAGGTAAAAAAGATTTTTGATGTAGGAGTTTCTGGTATACACAGACTTTTCGACAAATTGGAAGACATTCAAAAGTCTAAAGCAATAGTAGCTGTTGCCGGTATGGAGGGAGCATTACCCTCAGTAATTGGTGGTTTAGTCAATTGTCCTATAATCGCTGTGCCAACTAGCATTGGATATGGAGCTAGCTTGGGAGGTATAGCCGCTCTGCTCGCTATGCTGAACAGCTGCGCCCCTGGGATTACAGTGGTGAACATAGATAACGGATTCGGAGCAGGGTACTCCGCTGCCAACATTGTACTAGCAACTACTCCGAGATAATGAACCAGGACGATAAAATGAACATCCCATATAACGTTGGAGTTGGCAAATCTGAAGCTATTATCACAGGTTATACTGATTTTCGATATCACTCATCAGAAACCATACACCGGGTCGCAATAATCACTGGTTTATCAGGCGTTCGCCTCAACGAATCTTTTTTTTTAAATGCGACCAGAAATATTGACAAAATATCGACTAACGTAGGGTTTATAGTTTCAGATATTAAATTAAACACCCTAGCTAATCCGTCGTATGTATTCCCTCCTGCGCCTAAATCATTCCATGAGCTTGGAAATCCAGAAGAGCTATACATATGGAGATGGATTACCTTGGATGCCCCTGACCTTGTAATTGAATTAGTTGAAACAACAAAGAACGAGACCTCCATACAATCAATTGGATTGCCTGAGGCAGATAAATTTCAATTTATAGATTCGAGCTGTGAAGAAGATAACTCTCTTCTGGCTGCTTTGGCCTCAGGATTAGGGCCAACTCCTGGGTCAATACCTGGAATAAGAATTACAACACAAAACGGCAATGCCAATGAAATCCTGACACAGATCATAAATGAAATCTCGAAAACAAAGCCCACCCCATCAGAGGCTTCGTTGCACCTACAGAATCGAAATAGACGGAACGCAAAGGAAGTAAGCAATAAATTGGGACAGGTTTATGGGTTTAAACTGGATCAACCTATTAACTACGTACAGGGTGTGGCAATAAGTGGCAGGCTTCGACTGAGAGCGATAGACACTGATTATCCAGACCCCGCTGAAGATATCACCACACTTGTTAATTTCCTTACTAACGACGAGGAATTTGATAAAAACAGTAACTCTGGACCAAATCTGGCCGCTATGTGCTGGGCTGAAGAACTGTATGAATCTTCAAACGACACAAAATGGAAAGAGCTATTAATAAAGGCAGCGAATACTTACGAGAAAGTTCCTAAAGGAATTTCACCTAAGCCGTGTCACCCTGATTTTGGGTGTGAGGACATGTTCTTTATTTCGGCGATATTGGGAAGGGCATTTAAAGTCACCGATGATATTAGTTACGTAAACGCATATGTCGACTTTCTGCTGGAAGCGGGGGTCCAACAAGATGACGGTCTTTTTTGGCATAGCAGGACCACTCCGTATTTTTGGGGAAGGGGAAATGGATTCTCTGCATTGGCCTATTCAGAGGCTCTCACATACATGCCAAACAATTATCCTCGACGAAAACAAATTTTGGACATTCATACAAGGCATTTAGTCGGTATGATCAATAATCAATTACCAAATGGAACATGGTCACAACTAATAGATTTACCAGGAACTTACCAGGAATTATCTGTCACTTGCATGGTGGGATATGCACTAGCTCGTGGAATAAGAAAAGGATGGTTGGACAGTTCCTTTGTGCCTGCACTTGAAAAAACTTGGTCAGCAGCGAAAAGAAGAATTTCCGATAATGGAGATCTCGTTGATGTCTGTTCAGGAACCGGGTTCCAACAAAAAAGAAGTGACTATATCTACAGGAAGGCAGAATATGGGTATGATGACAGAGGTGGATCTATGGCCATATGGTTTTCGACAGAAATGGCCTTATTAGAGGAAAATAGTTAAATTAAATTTGTGAATCGGAATTATTTGAAGTCATTGTTTTCTCAAAACTACAGATAGAAAATATGTAATTTAAACCAACTCGTTACAGGAGAATAATATGGATATTGGTGTGGGATTAGACCCAACTCTGGGCCTTGATTTAGAACAGCAATTCGAACTTTCAAGAGAATCTGCAAGACTCGGATTTCAAAGTATATGGACACCAGAGGGAACAGGGGAAGATTCATATCATATGTGTCTGATGAGATGGGCGGCTTCGTGCGATGTGATAGAAGGCGGGCTTGAAACAGGTATTGCTGTATCCCCAGTTATGTGGAGAACTCCCATGGCTTTCGCGATGACAGGGGGAACCGTGAGTAAGATGACCAATGGTAAATTCATAATGGGTATTGGGGCGGGTGGTGCTTATCGTCCCGACGTCAGGAAATCCATAAATATGCCCAACGTCTCGGCACTGGGTATGATGAGGGATTACCTTGAAATAATCACTCAACTGGTTCGGGGAGAGAAAGTTGATTATGAAGGATCTGTCGAAACCCTTATAAACTCAAGGCTTGGAATCAGACCCGCTCCAAAAACCCCAGTGTATCTAGGAGCTCTTGGTCCCAAAATGTTGAAATTGGCTGGTGAACTCGCCGATGGCGCATCTTTGAACTGGTGTGCCCCAGAGCAAATAGCGTGGAGTCGGAAAAAAATAGAGATTGGTGAAAACAAGTCGGGTCGAAAGAAAGGCTCCGTGAAAGTTGCAGAATACATACGCATCTGCGTTGACGAAGACGAGGAAAAAGCGCGAGTTGCCCTTGCAAAAGCTACTATGAATTATGCTCTGGGAGCTGTCGTTCCAAGCGATCGAGAAAGAACTTTTGGTTACAGGGCTCACTTTGAAAGAATGGGCTTTACGTCAGAACTTGCTGCACTCGACGAAATGCGGAAAAAGGGAGCCTCAAACGACGAGGTAGCAGAGGCATTCCCTGAAAATATATTACGGTCTGTAGCCTATTTTGGAAAAGCGGAGAATGCTGCCTCTGAGTTTGCCAGGCTTTCTGAGGGTCTCGATAACGCTATAGTGCGAGTTGTATCGTCAAGACCAGGAACAGTGGAGGGAACTCTAGATGTGATGAATGCCTGCTCTCCTGTCGAAGTGAGGAAACATCTAAAATAATGCCAGACATGTTGAGCATTGGAGAATCCATGATAGAGCTTTTCTCCGAAGAGCCTATGGATACAGCCGAAACTTTCACGAGATCTGTGGCAGGTGACAGCCTTAATATTATTGTTGCCGCCAGCAGGTTAGGAACTAACACCGGATACATAACCAAGCTGGGCAATGATCCTTTTGAAGGTTATCTGCTCGATATTTTTACTTCGGAAGGAATAGATACAACCCACGTTTTGCCTAGTGACGGATTTAATGCGGTCCATTTTGTTACTGTCATGCCCGACGGAGACAGGGAGTTCGTTTACTACAGAGCTGGAAGTGCCCCATCAACTATAAAACCAGAAGAACTAAATCCTGAATATATATCTGGTGCAAAAATTATGCATTGCAGTGGAATTGCTCAAGCTATTTCACCAAGCTCCCGGGCGACAGTACTCGCTGCCGCACAAATTGCCCAATTGAATGGTGTACCCGTCTCCTACGACCCAAACTACAGGCATCAACTTTGGAATCCTTCTGAAGCAAAAGAAGCTATGGAAGAGTTAATGCCCTACGTCGACATATTTTTGCCAAGCGCACCTGCTGATTCTAAGGTACTATTCGAGACTGAGGACCCTGAGAAGGTCATTCAGGAAGCAAATCGTAGGGGAGTCGAAACTGTTGTGGTGACTCTTGGGGAAGATGGGGCATTGATAGGAGCTGAAAATGAGGTAATGCAACTGGATCCTATGCCAGCAGGGCCTGTCATCGATACGACTGGAGCGGGGGATTCCTTCAAAGGTGGATTTATTCATGGATTCCTTGAAGGAAAATCGATCGCCGAGTCAGCTCTGATAGGCACCGTCTGTGCCGGCATAACCATCACTGGAAGAGGGGCACTTAATCCAATGCCCTACCGAAAAGAAGTATATGACAAGGTCAGAAATTTAAGATAGCGGAGATACGCAAATATGAATGTACAGGAAAATGTACAATTTCTTATTAACAGCCTAGATCAGATATCCCCATGCGGCGGCTGCGGGATGCGATGGAGCACAGGGGATTACGAATGCCCTCATTGTGGGGAAGATCTTGATGAAAACCTCACGGTCTGGGCGGAATCAGTTCTTAAAAATCTCCCCGCCCAGACTTGGGCCACTTCCTAGTTGTTTGCAACTAGGAAGTGGCCCAATCAACGCCATTTAACACCAACTTTTGAAAGCCTTCGTTTTGATGGCTTTTACCGTCATGTCCTAGTAATGTCACAAATACTTTGCCTGCCCCATAAGACCTGGTCCACGCTAATGGGAAGGTACCTCCTTCCATTTCCATATCTTCTGCCCCTGCCCTATTTTTCCCATATACACCACCTTGAAAGTCGGCCGTGATAAACACGTCATTGCCATCTCTATAATCAATGTTCATATACAGCTCATCATCGGTGTTGAATGCTGAAATACTTGAAGCACACGGATGTGACCCATTCACAACATCGACGGAAAATTTGCTATAGGGTGGATGAAAACTTTGGCCCATTACCCAGCCGCCACCGGTGATTTCTCCATATTCGTTCCATGTATCAGGAACACAACCTGAAATGTGGATGCACACGAAACCATTCCCGGAACTAATATAACCTTTTAATGCGTTCTGTTGTGCAGCATCTAAAGCCATATCACCCTCTCGGAGGGTATTAAAAATCAAAACATCAGACTTATTTAAGGTACCGTCAGTCAATGCCTCTGCATCTTCCCTTACGGTAACAGTATGGCCCGCCGACTCCAAAAAACCTTTAAGTACTGGAGTTGATTCCTCATATGGATGCCTACCACCACTCATTAATAACAAATTCATGAAATCCTCCTTACAATTTTCGTTTTTCTGAACTTAATTTACGATCAAACGATTTTTGTTATCATCACTACCCGCATATAGTCGATTTATATTGCTATAAATGTCAGGATTCAAATCTCTTCCGTCAAGAGCGGGGTCTTCTGGCGAGTATCTATGGGCCCTGAATACCATATTTATTGGGTCTCCCGATCTTAAATCAGGAGAGTAGAAAGGGTTTATGTATTCCCAAACAACGTTACCGTTTTTTGTGACCTCAAAAATTCTTCCGAAAGCACCCTCACAAATTAAAGTGTTCCCATTGGCCAGTCTTTCGGCGCTGCTTATATGAAAACTATAAAACGCCATAGCTGGAGTCTCAGTGTATTCCCATTCAATTTCATTTGTTATTGGATTTACCTCAATTACACGAGATCTATCCGCACCCTGGGAGTGACTACCGTTATCGAATATTAATATGTTCCCATTTTCCAAAACGGTAGGATGGTGTTGGTGAAACACATTTCCAGGGCCCCATTTCCAAAGAAATTCTCCAGTTTCTCTACTAATTATCCCCACGGTGCTAATATTTCGAAAGCTTATTAAAAAATCTCCATTAGGCATCAAATTCAAGCAGTTGGCATGAGTCCACTCCCTCCGATGCTCTAAAGGGCATATCACATCTTCCTCAAAATCCAATTCCTTGTAGATTTCCCATTCATTTACTGTCTCGCCATCTTCAGTAATCTCTCTTATAACATCCCCTAATATTCTTTTAGGGTCATCCTCCTTAGGATGGCCTCCTTTTACCTGTTGAGAAATCTCTTCATCCAGTTCTTTAAATAAAAGAGCACTTGTATTACCGTTGGGTAACCTCGCATAATCATGATGCAACATAGGATCTTTGTATTCCCACACAATTTCTGAATCCCAATCCATCTCTATAAGCGAGGCTGAAGATCCACCCAGATCTTTCACAATTTCTACATCACCGGGAGGTTTGGTTCTAGCCAATAAGTTTCCGTTTGGTAGAAGATAGGCATAGACTATTCCCCCATCATAATTCCATCTGTGGACGACTCGCCCAAGATTATCGATCATGGTGGCATGGTTACCACCATTGGTACTGAATAGCGTATACCCATTGAAAGTACTAGAAGGTGAATTATGTATAAGCCCAACAGGATGATGAATCGATCTACCCATGGAATCTTCCTTTTTGAAATCTAGAGAATCTAGTAACCCTAAGTATTACATTGTTAAAGGTGTATCGGTCCGATTAGCCCACTCACCCATTGAACCGTCGTAATTTCTTTTGTTCTCATACCCTAAAAGTGTAAGTACAAACACTCCGTGCGCCGCACGGATTCCACCCTGTCAATAAGTTATTACTTCTTTTTCTGGGGTAACCCCGACAGCTTTTAGCATATCTCTAAGCTCCGAAGGACTCTTTATAGTGTGGTATTTGTCATCTGTTATGAAATTCAACCATTCCAAATGAACAGACCCAGGAACCCGGCCCGACCTAGAATTACCTCTTGAATTTGTCCCATCCCATTCCCCATCCGACCTTACATCAAGGAAAACAACATCGGAATCATCGATCTTGGAAACGGCTTGATCTAAAGTGCATATTAATGTTTCATCAGCAGACGGAGTAAAGGTAACTTCCCTTGGTGAAGGGGGTTCTATTGACACTGGCCTACCTTCATCGAACCATTTTTTCCATCCACCATCTAACACTTTGGCATTTTTATGCCCGTAATAGTTTAATACCCACCAAAACCTACTAGCCGATAGACTTCCACCACTGTCATAACTCACTACAGTAGTATCATCTCCGATGCCCATACTTTCAAAAAGTTCTTTAACTACATCTGGTTCCGCGACCAGTGGGTATGACTTGGAATCTTGAGAATACGAAGGGTGCTTGATGTAATGGTGCACTTTTATACCAACCGCCCCTTTTATGTGTGCTCTTGCATAAGAATCGAACATATCACAGTCAATGATCCGGATATCCGGATCATCTATATGGCTATTTAACCATTCAGTATTAACAAGTATTTCGGAATTTGCGAAACTTTCAGCAGCCAATACATCCCTCCATTAATTTACCCATTGAAACACGGGCCGTATTACCCGAACCAGCATAAGATAAACGACTAGGAAGCAACGGTCAAAAAAGGTATTACCTCTTTTTTCAGGATTTCCACATGAAACATATGGTCAAATACAGGATTGAACATCAACATCCCAGCACCTGAATCAATTAGGTGCTGTAGTTCAGGAACAATTTCATCACTAGGTCCCCAGACAGATACTTGTGACCCCAAGTCTGAGTTCCCATAATTCGCTTTAAACCAAGTCCTCAGCCTATCTTCAGCTCTGGATTTATTATCATCTATCGCAACATAAACTCTTTTAGAGATTTTGAAATCGTCACTTGATCTATTAAGACGATTCAACTCACTCCTAATAATTTTTACATGTTCTATAAATTGGCCAGATGTCGTTGAACCCGCCCCCATCCAACCATCTGCATACCTAGCAGATCTTTTCAAGGCAGCAGGATGACGACCACCAAACCATATCGGCGGATGAGGTTTTTGTACTGGTTTGGGATACATCGGAAGATCGTCAAAAGTCCAAAAATCACCTTGAATACTCGGGGAATCTTCTGTCCATAAAGCCTTTATTGCATGTAGTGATTCTATAAAATGGCGCACCCTTTTGGAATCCGGACCATCCATCAATCGGTAATTTTTCGGGTTACCTCCAAGAGCATATCCCAAGATCAACCTCCCATTGGACATCTGGTCTAATGTAGCCAATTCTTTGGCCAGTAAAATCGGATTTCTAGTGGAACCTATAAGCACAGCAACTCCTAGTTCCGCTACTGATGTCAGCCCGGATATATAGCTAAGTAGGTTAATAGGCTCTAGGGAAGATATCTCTCCTATAATTTTTTCCTGTACCCATAGTCCTTGATATTCCAGGTCTTCCGCTGCGATCACAAATTCCTTTATGAGACCCATATCCACAGGGCCATCAATAAAGGACTGAGGAACGGAAATCCCACTTGGTATCAATTGATCTTTAAGCCCCATTTCAAACTCCAAGAAATTTATTCTAGCTTCCAATGGTTAGGAACTATGGGTGTTGCGTCTTTACCAAATAATTTATCTGTGATCCATTTCTCACAGAACATACCATCTTTATAACTGGATCGTTCAGAGGGGTGAACTGTAACTGCACCATTCATATTTTCTGTGAGGTTCCGCAGAGTTTTTTTGTCAAAAAGACCTCCGTCATAATCAGCCATAATGAGGGATTCAGCGGTTATAGCCGAACTATGAAATCTCAAATCATAATAACTAAGAATTTCCGATATTTGGCCTTTTCTTTCTGGGTTGTGCCGGAGATAATCATTAAACTCCTCAAGAGGGTATGAAGAAGTTCTGGAGGCCTGGTTAATGGTGTCATATAAAAATGAGGGAGTTGAAACTATGTGTGTTACTGCACCATGTAGTGCTCCTGCCAGCAAAGCGTTGTCATTTCCCCAGGCGACAATGGACGACTTATCAATACTTGGGCATGTCAACAAAAAATCTAGTCCTCTAAGGGTATCGGCGACTACTCCCCTGTAAAGGTACGAAGAGAAGGATTCTATTCCTTCAGTAAGCTGTCCTGGATACATAGCCGCATATGGGCTATCGGCAGTTCTCATTCCACGGCAGGCCAGTGAAAAAGTGATATATCTACTTCTTATTTGATTGGAAGTTCCCTGTGGGATTATTTCCAAAACACTGGCATTTTTAGGTACATAATAAATAACAGGAAAAGGGCCATCCCCTTTGGGAATACTCAGGTAGCCATATATTGCATATGGCCCTATGCTGGAAATATGAATCCCGTACAGATCTGCAAAATCTGTTGAACGCATGGTAAGGGTTTCCGTCTCTGCGGCTATCGGCACCTCACTCAATTCTTTTCCTAAGGAGTACCAAAATTGGCCAAAATCTAATGGTCTGTTGTCACTCATTTGTTCTCTAACCTTTCAAATACTTATCAAAAAACTGATCCATGATGCCTGAATGTACGTATCTTCCGGCCTCGTGCCCATGGCCTTCATATTCAAAAAGTTTTTTATCTTTACTTCCTATAGTCTCAAAAAGCGCATACCCTGTCTCAGGAGGGCACACGTTATCTTGCAATCCTAAGTTCACGATAATTGGGCAGTCAATTTGATCGGCAAACGATATACCATCAAAATAAGCCAGAGTGCTCTCAACTTCTTCTAATCTGTCAGGGTAGGTACGAAGATAGTCATTAATCTCTTGGTAGGGATAAGTGTCTGTTAACTCTATGGCGTCCATAAATCCACACAAATATGGAGCACCTGCGGAAGCAGCTTTGATTTCTTTCCTCATAGCTGATGTGGTGATGGCTAGGCCACCGCCTTGGCTACTACCAGCCACACCAATCCTCTCGCTATCCACTTCTCCTCTACTCAACAAAAAATCAATTCCTCGCCAAGCATCGGCATAAAAGCCCCGATAAGAGTATGTATTCTTATCTACTATCCGATGGGTTAGCAATCCGGGATACCCAGGATCAAATTGACTTCTACTCCTGACTTTCCCTCTGGGATTTACTGATAAACAAGCATATCCTTTGGCAGACCAATCTTTAGGAATTGGTGGGTCGCTTTGGTAACCAGGAACAAGCAAAATGGCCGGTAATCGATTAACTGGAGTATTAGGGACAGAGTACCAACCGGATATTCGCACATGATCTAAACTATCATAAAAGATTTGATATACAGTAACCTCACTATCAGACCTGAGCTCATCTTTTTCACACTCAACATTAAGTTCGATTGATGAAAGTTCATCTAGGACCAATCCCCAAAATTCGTTAAAGTCTTCTGGTTTGGTGACCCGACATCTATAATCTCTGTCCACTCCCATATTTTTACTCCTGCCAAATTCAGAAAAGGACGCAATACATCACATCGTAAGCCAAAGGATTTTACCTCAATGGTCAACTCAGTCAATCATCTGATATAAGGTAGCAAGTTGGTAAAGGATTATAGAATCAACCAGTGAAATAATGAGTAAAAAAAACCTAAAATCTTTATTGATTAAGAGTCCTGAAAAACCATATTGGTTGGCTTTGATACTAATACTATCCATCGCCTCGCTTTTGCGTTTTAATGGCATAAATTGGGACCAGGGCTTTGGTTTTACTCCCCACCCTGATGAACGAGCCATTTTGATGAAAGTTTGGGAAATTGAGTTCCCTTCACTTTCGAACCTTTCAGTATTATTTGACTCCTCAGCAAGCACCTGGAACCCTCATTGGTTTCCTTACGGAAGCCTACCGATTTATTTGTTAGAGATTTTTCAATCAATTTGGGGAATCTTCACAGGGTCTGAGGTATTTGATTCTAGAATTATGGCCAGGTCTCTTTCTACCTTGGCTGACCTTGGGACCATAGTGGGAACAGCACTTTTAGCAAAAGTATGCTTTGGTAATCGAGTTAGCCTTCTGGCATCTTTACTCGTGTCGTTTTCTGTAATACACATTCAACTATCGAATTTTTTTGCTTTCGACACTTTTGTATCTCTTTTTGCTGTATGGACTCTATTTTTCCTATATCGAGTTGCCAAAAAAGGCAGGCTACGAGACTCCGTGTTAGCCGGAGTACTGATTGGATTAGGTTTAGCATCAAAGATAAGCTTTTTCCCAATTCTAGGTGTGTTCTTTTTCTCCCACGTGATAGGTTCCATTTCCTATTACTTCGAACCGAAAAAGATTCTATTCCCGATATCCATTGCAATTAAAAATCTGGGTATAGGTCTACTTATAGGGTTAATTACTTTCATACTAGCCGAGCCTTACGCAATTCTTGATTGGAACCAATTTATTGCTGACACCACAGAACAATCGGAAATGGTACGGAGAATCAGGGATTATCCATATACAAGGCAATACATAGACACCACTCCTTACTTGTACCAAATCACTCAATTAGGTCGATGGGGACTAGGATGGCCGCTTACGATAATAGGTCTGATAGGAGTGATTTCGGCCCTGGTATGTAAAAGACACTGGGCCTTAGGTACGTTCACAGTGGCAACAATCTTCGTCTTCGGCCTTTTATTAACCTTATCGAATTCAATCCTGATGATTTTGGTTGCCTCTGGCCTTGCATTTTTCATCCTAATAATCAACTTTTTATTAAGGGGGTCCAAGTCGTTAGAGACCACACTAATTCTTTCTTGGGTAATTCCTTATGCTCTCATCGTTGGCAGCTTCGAAGTTAAATTCACAAGATATTTACTCCCAATAATCCCATTGTTGGTAATACTTGGGAGCGCTTTCTTAGTACAGCTAACACGTAGCCCCAGAAATTCCATCAAAAAGTTAGGGTACCTTGGGTCTATTTTAGTCATATTTTCCACCATTACATTTGGGTTAGCCTTCCAAAATATATATGCCACACCGCATCCTGGGGTCGCTGCCTCCGATTGGATAAACCAAAACGTACCACTCAACTCTTCCTTACTAAAAGAACATTGGGAAGAAAGCCTTCCTGACTTGGAAAAATACCATGTGAGTGAGCTTCCGATATACGACCCAGATACCCCCCCCAAATTAAATAAAATGTCGGAATCCCTATCAGAAACGGATTATTTAATAATTTTCAGTAATCGCCTCTACGGAACAGTCACCCGAATTCCAGAACGTTACCCTCTTATGAGCGGATACTACAACGCTTTATTCTCGGGGGATTTAGGATTTCAACCTGTTCATATAGAAAATTCTTATATGTCTTTTGCAAACATCGAAATTTATGAAGATTCTTTTTCCAGGCCTAATTTACCATCTGTAGATAAACCATTTTTTTCCGACGACAGGATAAGTATCAATGGTGGTTTTGCAGACGAGAGTTTTTCAGTATATGACCACCCTAAAGTAATCATCTTTTTTAATGCTGAAAAACTAGAATCTACGAGATTAAAAACCATCATAGAACAAAAATCGATGGATTTTATATCTGTTAATAGAGAGAAACCCGTTCCCACCAACAAAGAAAATACAGCCCGTTTGATGATGTCGGAATCGATTAAAGCAAGTCAAGAGAAAGGTGGCACCTGGTCTAATATCATTCACACTGATTCTACATCAAACCGGTACCCCATCTTTTTTTGGATAGCCTGTTTGACACTTATTTCATTAATTTCATTTCCTATTGGTTATCTTATGTTTTCCACATTTGACGACAAAGGATTCTTGTTTGCGAAAACATTGGGCTTACTAATGGTGTGCTTTACAGCCTGGATTTTATCTAGTCTGCACATAATGAGATTTGGTCAATCGTCTCTCTGGATCGGCATAGCATTGGTATCTACGATTTCGATATGTATAACAATTAAAAAATATCGGGAAATTTTCAAATACCTCTCAGCGAATTGGTCAAAAATAATAAGTTTGGAAATCTTGTTTCTTGGCTCTTTTTTAGCATTCACTCTTATCCGAATGATGAACCCTGACCTATGGCACCCTTACCGAGGCGGGGAAAAACCAATGGATCTGGCTTACCTTAATGCGGTGGTTAAATCGACTTATATGCCTCCATATGACCCGTGGTTTTCAGGAGGATACTTGAATTACTACTACTGGGGTCAGTTTATAGTAGCCTCTTTGATCCATCTGACTGGAATTACAACAGAATTAGCTTATAACCTGGCGATCGCCACTTTTTTCGCTTTGTCTGTTTGTTCTGTGTATTCAATAGGAAGAAACATCCTTTCTAAAAAGAAAATTCCGAACAAAATTAATCCTGCAATAGTAGGGATAATTTCTATTCTTTTCGTATGTGTTTTAGGTAATCTAGACGGGCTTTACCAAGTTTGGGATTCTATAAGGTTTGGATCCAATATTCTTACAGACTTTGACTACTGGAGAAGTAGTCGAATGATGCTTCCTGACCCGCCTGGGTATGAAATTACAGAATTCCCTTTCTTTACGTTCCTTTTCGCAGACCTACATGCCCATTTAATTTCCATACCATTTACCCTTCTGGTAGTGGGGATATCTCTACACATAACCCGCAATAACATCAGCAATTTATGGTGGAAATCCTTACCGACCTTATCCGTCCTAGGTCTGTCCATTGGATGCTTGGCCGCAATAAACACGTGGGATGTGCCTATTTATACAGTTATAGCTATAGGGTCCTTATTGATAGCTGAACTCAGACAACTAGGAGGATTAAATACTTTGGCAGTTTTTAAGGTAACTTGGAAATCTGTATACGTCCTGAGCATAGCTTACTTCTCATTCCTTCCTTATCACCTTAATTCGGTAACTTTTTTCAATTGGATAGAAAGAACAACAAATACAACGACTTTTCCCCAATTTATATCAATAAGCGGCTTATTTTTGGCAATAATCTTCTCTTGGTGTCTTTATTCAGTTCATCCATTCATAACTCACCAAAACTTGATTAAATTTTGGGCTAAACATCTAGGAGAAAAGATACACAGATCCCATCCCAAGGTTCTCGTATTATTCTTGATTACCATCTTGCTCTTCGGATACCTTATAGTCGCATTGTCATCCGGAATGTTAGGAGGCGCTATTCCTGTATCTGTGCTGATGATCTTCCTATTAATTAGTTGTTGCTTCTTTGTATTTAAAAACTCCAAATCTTCCTACTCTGATTCATTTTTCCCTTGCCTGCTTGCCATCGGAGCTTTCTCAGTGGTGGCAGGCGTAGATATCTGGAGAATCGAAGGGGATATTGACAGAATGAACACAGTATTCAAGTTTTATCTACATGTTTGGATTATTCTGGGTATAGCTGCAGCCTACTTCTTATACCAATTAATTACACAAATGTCCTTTTCACTTAAATCGACTCTCTCATACTGCTGGGTCGTTTTTATCTTTCTACTTATATCAAGCAGCCTGATTTATACAATTTTCGGAACGGTTGATAGATTACAAGATCGTTTCTACAAATCAGTAACAACATTTACTCTTGATGGCTATGAATTCGTGAGAGATGGCATTTATAAGGATGAAAAGGGTGACATTAATTTATCCGCGGATATGGCCGCAATCCGTTGGATTAGAGGTAACATTGAAGGGTCGCCAGTAATTTTGGAAGGGGTAACCCCAACTTATCGGTGGGGTGGCAGAATCTCGATCCATACAGGCCTTCCAACCGTCATTGGATGGGAATGGCACCAACAACAACAAAGATGGGAATATCGCAATGAAATAAACTCCCGAATGGCCGATGTAAATGCTATTTACACCACACCTGGCTTTGAGTTAGCCGGGAATCTCATAGACAAATATGGAGTCAAATATATAGTGATAGGAGAGGTTGAAAAACTGTATTACCCTAACAGTGGATTAAGAAAACTATATGATGGCCTGGGTGGAAAACTCGAGAAAATATATGACGCCCAAGGGGTTGTTATCCTGAAGGTGCGGGATTTATAAAGTATTAATGATTGCCAATTTTGGATTCGTGCCGCCATTTTTTGAACTACGCCTTTAAGTTTGACACCTCTTACATACATATGGACAATGGAACTTACTATTTAGCTAGAGCTTATATCTGAAATATGCCTTATGGTGCCCTTGAAGAAATCATAGTTTTAGACCTGTCGGACAGGTTGGCTGCCTCTTTTTGTGCAAAAACACTTGGATTGTACGGATGTGAAGTGATTAAAGTGGAACCACTCAGTGGGGACCCGCTCAGAAAATGGACCAACAGTAATCCAGATAATCACAGTGGCGACAGTCCATTATTCCTTCATTTGAATGCAGGGAAAAAAAGCATCACGATAAATTTAGATGATGCAAAGGGCCAAAATATTTTAGCCGGTTTGATGAAAGTTTGCGATGTCGTAGTCGAAACTCACAAACCAGGACATTTAGACAAAATTGGGCTAGCATACAATCAAATTAAGAAATTTAACCCGTCTGTTATTTTCACCTCAATTACACCTTATGGCCAAACGGGACCATACAAAGACTTTCACTATGATGAATTAACCTTGTTTGCTATGACAGGGGCTATGTACCGAGAGGGTTTACCTGATAGAGAACCTCTCCGATACTCTGGGGAAATAGCTCAATATTTCGCAGGCAACGCTGCCGCTGCTGCAACTACAGCGGCTCTATTTAAGAAAACCCTTACCGGTCATGGAGACTGGTTAGATATTTCAATACAAGAGTGTATGGCTGGTCACCCTCACCAAATTGGAAGAAGAGCGCCATTCATATATGCTGGCGAACCTGATCCAAGATCGCAACCGAGAACCTCAGCCTCTGGTGCCCGTGAGCCATATGCAGTGGGAACTTTTCGGTGTAAAGATGGGTATTTTAGTTTTCTTCCTTTAGGCCCCCGGATGTGGCCAAATATAGCCAAAATGATTGCTAGAGAAGATCTTATGGTAGATCCAAAATATGATGACACCATCAAAAGATCAGAAAATAAGGAAGAATTAGAGGCAATATTCCAAGCTTGGCTGGACAACAGAACAAGGGAAGAAATTTTTCAGGCCGTCCAAGCAGCTGGGGTTCCGGGATCACCAATCCTCGAACCTGAAGAAGTTCACAAAAACAAACAGTTTCATGAGAGGGGGTTTTTTCAAAATGTGGATCACCCGAATGGGCAAACTCTACGCATGACAGGTGATCCTTTCCGATTTTCAAATGCACCCACCTCATCGATTAAAGCTGCTCCTAAACTCAGCCAAAATACAAATGAAGTGCTAAGGAAACTATTAGAATTATCTGATACCCAAATAGAAATGCTGGCCACGGAAAATATCATATGAATTCCGAAGCGAGTCAGCCACTATCTTCAATAAGGGCTCTCGAACTATCTGAAATATGGGCTGGGCCATTCTGTGGGTGTCTGCTTGGTGATATGGGAGCCGAGGTAATTAAAATTGAATCTATTCAGAGAATCGGAAGAGGGCCAATAAATCCTCCCGCCAACACCGGAGGATATCCTGATGACGACCCAGGTAAGGAACCATGGAATCGGCAGTCAAATTTCAATGCTATAAATCGAAATAAAAAAAGCCTCACTCTGGACTTAAAAACACAGCAAGGATTAAATTCTTTCAAAGATTTAGTCTCACAAAGTGATGTTGTTTTTTGTAATTATGCACGTACAGTAATGGAGAATTTTGGACTCAGCTATGAACAGGTCAGAAAGATAAAACCCGATATCATCTACATGCTGATGCCAGGCTATGGGAATGATGGACCTTACGCCAACTACCGCAGTATGGGAATGGCAATAGATGCAATTACAGGGCACTCTTTTTTAAGAGGGTATCCTGATCTGGACCACTCTTCGAATTCATTAGTTCACCACCCGGATGCTGTAGCAGCTACAAACGGGGTAATGGCCCTTACTTCAGCTTTGGTATATAGAGCAAAGACAGGAAAAGGCCAATTTATAGATATGTCTCAGGCCGAGTCCTTTATGACCCATCTTGGGGAAATATACCTTGAGAACCAAATGACATCATCAATTAGAAAACGAAGAGGTAATCGTCATCCAGATTTTGCCCCACAGGGAGTATATAAATGTTCTGGAGATGATAATTGGATAGCGATAAGTATCAAAACAGACCAAGAATGGTCTGAACTTAAAACAATTATTACGGATAGCTCCTTACAGGGCACAGACCTAGATTCCTTGGAAGCCCGACTTAAAAACCATGATTACCTTGATAAAGTTATAAATGAATGGGCTTCTACTCGAGATAGATATGATGTGCTGACGCTTCTGCAAGCCGCAGGTATAACCTCTGGAGTGGTTATAGATTGCGGTGCAGATTCATATGCAGACCCTCATCTAAACGAAAGGGATTTTTTTCAAATAGTTGATCATCCGGCTGCAGGTCTCTACCCAATGACTGGGCCAATATTTAAGTTTGAAAGCGACCAGGGACGAATAACTCACAACCCAGCACCTTGTCTTGGTCAAGATAACAAACAAATATTAGAAGAATTACTTGGGTACAGCAGAGACACGATCAATAAATTTAAAACCGATGAAATAATTGGGACCGTACCACTAGCTGGCTCAGATATGGGCGGATCCCGCAGAGTCGCAAACCAAAGAAAAGAAGATAGCAAGGATTAAGCAACCTATGACTCGGGTGTCTGTCCACGGTGAAAAATTGTTGATAGATGGCCTACCTACCAAGGAATCAATATAGAGAGGTTATTGCTAAATGCAAGAATGGTGAACGCAATCTTCGACGAAGATAACCCCTATACACGTGATATTTGGAAATGCCCTGACGCAACCGAATGGAACCCAGACAGGAACACCAATGAATTTATCAGTATGTTGCCTGATTACCAAAACGGTTACCAATTGATACCTGTTAACTGGACCATCAATATAGATCGTAAGAAAAATTATTTCAATTACCTAGCTGCCATTACTTCTGATTAGGAACCATCATGCCTGGGAAAAAAATTGCGCCTTATGGCTCATGGAAATCTCCTATTACAACTGAGTCAATTGTTTCTGATGCGATAAGTATTGGGGATTTATCCATGTCAAATGAAGGCATATTTTGGCAGGAAATGAGACCAACAGAAGGCGGTCGTTGCACGATAATGTGTCAAATGCCCGACGGGTCTAAATACGAAATTATTCCTAAGTCCTACAATGCGAGGACACGAGTTCATGAATATGGAGGTGGGTCATATCTGGTACATGAAGAGGAAGTATATTTCTCCAATTTCACGAACCAACAAATACATAGAATTAACCTGACCGGTGGTAATCCCATACAAATCACAAACGAACCGCTTTTAAGATTCGCTGACGGAGTAATGGATGCGGAAAGACAACAAATTATTTACGTTGGTGAAAACCATGATAGCAATGATGAGCCAATTAATTGTATAGTCTCAGTTGATTTACAGAATGATGGAGCGGTAACAATTCTGGCCTCTGGCGCTGATTTCTATGCTTCTCCAGTAATTAGCCCTGACGGGCGTAAACTTGCTTGGGTTCAATGGAACCACCCCAGTATGCCTTGGGATTCTACGGAGATTTATGTAGCTGATTTGAAGCATTCTGGACTTCACAATCCTCAGAAAATCGCAGGCGACGGGGAATCCGTTTGTCAACCACTATGGTCTCCAAGGGGTATTTTGTACTACATATCGGATCTTTCCGGTTGGTGGAACCTATATAAACATGAAGGCAATCAATCTCATAATCTAACCCCGATAAATGCAGAATTTACTCAAGCCCAGTGGGGCTTGGGTGTTAGATTTTATGATTTCATAACCGATGACCAAATAATTTGCGCCTACAATACACTGGGGATTTGGAAAGTTGCCTTGTTGGACCCAGTTTCCTGCGACTTCATTGATATAAATCTCGATATTAATATCACTGATATACATAGAAGCGGGATGAAAGCTCGCTACGGCAAAGCCCTATTTGCTGCCGGTTCGCCTGACAACTCATATTCTTTATTTGCATATGAGCCAAAAGCCAACAAAAAACTCAAAGTAGTACAAGTATCGACAAAAAACGACATAGAAGCGATTCATTTTTCTAAACCACTAGCCGTTAAATATTCGACGACTGGTAACCAAGAATGCCACGCTTTCTATTATTCCCCTGTGAACGCGAACTATAAAGCCCCGAAATCAACGAAACCTCCACTCATAATACTCAGCCACGGAGGTCCGACTGGATCAACCTCAAATACCCTTAATTTAGGTATCCAATACTGGACGAGTCGAGGATTTGCGATTTTAGATGTAAATTACAGAGGAAGCACCGGATATGGCACTAAATATAGAAAGGCCCTTAACGGAAACTGGGGAATAAGTGATGTGGATGACTGCGTTAATGGCGGCAATTATCTTGTTTCAGAAGGCTTAGTAGACCCGCAAAGAATCGCTATACGAGGTGGAAGCGCAGGAGGATTTACAACATTGTCTTGTCTGACATTCACAAATTTCTTTGCAGCAGGGGCAAGTTACTATGGTGTCAGCGATCTTACTACCTTAGCTGAAGAAACACATAAGTTCGAATCAAGATATCTTGATTCTATAATCGGAAAATACCCTGAAGAGAAGCAGAAATACCTCGATCGTTCACCCATTAACCATACGGGAAATTTGTCCTGCCCTGTAATTCTGTTTCAGGGATTGGACGATAAAATCGTACTTCCTAATCAATCTCAAAAAATGTATACGTCATTGAAGGCAAAAGGGATCCCAGTGTCTTATCTTGAATTCGAGGGAGAGCAGCACGGATTCAGGAAGTCGGAAAATATCCAGCGTACATTGGAAGCCGAATTTTACTTTTACTCACACGTATTTGGCTTCAAACCTTTTGATCCAATAGAACCAGTTGAAATCGATAATAAATAACTTTTACAGACCTTCGAACCTCATTTGCATCTCATCTTGAAGGTTTTCAGAGGTTGCAAATCCCGACACACCAACTCCAATTAGCCGGTATTTCTCATCCGCATTCTCTAACTCGAAACTCAAAAGCTCTAGAGCAGATTCTGCTATTTCAGATGAGATTTGCACTTTTTCTGGAATCGTTTTCTGTCTGGTCACAACAGTAAAATCCGATCTTTTGAGTTTTAACTTTACGGTCCGGCCTCTCATATTCTTCTTCAAGAGTGATTCCGCGACATGACCACTTAATCTCATTACTATCTCACCAAGATCTCCCGCATTAGAGGTGTCTACTAATAAAGTAGTCTCAGAACTAATTGATTTGCGCTCCCGCTGAGTAATCACTGGCGTAGTATCAATCCCATTAGATATTTCCTTGATGTGGGTAGCGTTACTTCCAAAAATGCCGAAAAGTATTTCCATGGGTTGCGAGGCCAAATCTTCGACAGTATCGATTGATAGCAGATGCAATTTAGCAGAAGTTTTCGGACCAATACCCCATAAAACCTCAACTGGCAACGGGTATAAGAATGGTACCTCGCCTCCAGGTCTTACAATGGTGAGTCCGTCAGGTTTATTAATACTTGAAGCGATCTTGGCCACCGATTTGGAACTAGCAACCCCTACAGAAATGGTCAGCCCTAATTTTGACTGAACTTTTTGTTTTAAATTCCTTGCAATTTGTGGAGGGCTGATATTGTCGGCGATTAAATGGGTTACATCCAAATATGCTTCGTCCAATGATAATGGTTCAACTAAAGGGGTGATATCTCTAAATAATTCCATTACCTGCCTTGAAACTTCTCGATAGACTACAAATCTTGGCGATACGATCACAGTTTCAGGGCATTTTCTCACCGCTGTGCTCATCGCCATTGCGGACTTAATCCCGAATTTTCTGGATTCATAAGAAGCGGATGCGACAACCCCTCTTCTACTCGGACTTCCTCCAACTACTACCGGTCGATTTCGTAACTCAGGAAAATCCCGCTGTTCCACTGCAGCATAAAAAGCATCGAAATCAGCATGCAATATGCCCCTGTTGTGAATTTGGTTTGACAATTTAACCTGCGCACCTTCGTATAGGCTCGAATTTTGAAAATTATTTTAGCTACCGTCCATACCTTTTAATATTGACAAGTGTGATATATGGTAGCTAAAATAGCAGACTGTATGATTACACATGCGCTAGTTTGCACAAACGCTTTAACAAATCCACCTATCTTGGTGATTTTAAATTACCGCTTTTCTGTCTGAGAAGAGCGTTTTATCCCGTAACAACTGGAAATTTTCTTTTCCTCAAGGAGTGTAAATCTAATGACCTCTTCTGCATTGCAGGATAACAGTGTTGTTTTCCCAAAAACGAAATATTTTTCCAAAATTAAGACGACTTTGGACGTCCCTGACCTAATTAACGTTCAATTGGAGTCATTCAAATGGTTTACCACGACCGGATTGAGTGACCTTTTCGAAGAAATATCACCAATAGAAGATAACCAAGGAGTGAACCCACGTTTTTCTCTAAGGTTCGTAGACTTTGAGTTTGAAGACCCAAAGCTCTCTGAGGAGTATTGCCGAAGCCAGGAAAAAACATTTGAAGCTGCCTTGTATGTGACTGTAAGCCTTCAAATCAACGCAGCCGGACCAGGCATGGGTGAAATCAAAGAGCAGCGCTTATATGTGGGAAATATTCCTATCATGACCAAGGGCGGAACCTTCATCATAAACGGGGCCGAACGGATCGTAGTGAGCCAGCTAGTCCGGTCACCTGGGGTATATTTTACTGCAGATAGGGACGCAGCAACTGGGCGTCCTCTTGCATCTGCAAAAATGATCCCATATCGAGGAGCATGGATCGAATTTGAAACCAGTAATAGAGACGTTATATACGTAAAAATCGACAGAAAAAGAAAAACCCCTGTCACAACTTTCCTCAGGTCTTTGGGATATGAAACCAATGAAGAAATCCTAGAAATATTCAAAGATGTGGACAACAACCCAGATCATCAATTTATGCAGACTACCATTGAGAAGGATGCGAGTGTTACAAATCAAGCGGAAGCGCTTGTGGAATTTTACAGGCGCTTAAGACCAGGCGAACCTCCTAATCCAGAAAATGCAAAATCTCTAATCCATTCACTTTTTTTCGACAGTAGGCGTTACGATTTAGGTAAAGTTGGTCGGTACAAATTGGACCGGAACCTAAAGGGAGCTGAAAACGCAAATAAAGATGGTAATTTGGAAAATCGTATTCTTGCAAAAGAAGACATTGTCAACCTCTTAAGACGTCTCATACAGGTTAACAACTCAGAACGTCGAGCAAATGACATTGACCATTTGGGTAACAGAAGGGTCCGGGCAGTAGGTGAATTAATTCAAAATCAGGTACGGGTAGGATTACTGCGAATGGAACGGGTAATCAAAGAAAGAATGACTATACAGCCTGAGCCAGAGAGTACTACTCCGGCCGCTCTGATTAATGTACGGCCAGTAGTCGCAGCAATTAGAGAATTCTTTGGGGGATCTCAATTGTCACAATTCATGGACCAAGCAAATCCCTTGGCTGAGCTTACCCACAAAAGACGTTTGTCAGCATTGGGCCCTGGTGGATTATCCAGAGAGAGAGCTGGTTTTGACGTCAGAGATGTCCACCATTCTCATTATGGACGGATCTGTCCTATTGAAACCCCAGAAGGACCGAACATTGGACTTTTAGTTTCACTGGCCACATATGCTAGAACCAACGAGTTTGGTTTTATCGAAACGCCGTACAGAAAGATACTGACGGAGGTTGATAATGGCGATCCTGATGATTTAATAGGCCATACTCCAATTGATGATATAAAGGCGGAGGACGGTAGAACTATAGTCAAGGCCGGTACACAGATATCCGTTAGAACAGCAGGAAGAATTTCAGCACAAAAAAATAAAACCATCACGGTTAAACCCTACGTTTCAAACGATGTCGGAGATATAGTTCATTTGGCTGCTGATGACGAGGAAGATTATTACATCGCCCAGGCAAATTCAGCCATCAATGAGGCAGGCGAATTTATTAACGATAGAGTCGAGACCAGGCGGGGGGAAGAAGTTGGCATGGAGCCAACCGAATCGGTCCGATTCATGGATGTATCTCCACTACAGTTAGTAAGCGTATCTACATCTCTAATCCCATTTTTGGAACATGACGATGCCAACCGTGCTCTCATGGGCTCTAATATGCAAAGACAGGCTGTCCCACTATTGAAACCAGAGAAGCCTCTTGTAGGGACTGGTATGGAGATGAGAGTGGCAAGGGATAGCGGGCAGGTGTTGATGTCTAACACTGATGGGGTTGTTACCAGTGTCACAGGGAACAAGATAGTTGTAACAGATGCAAATGGTGAAAATTTCAATCACCCACTCATAAAATTTCACCGGAGTAATCAGGGTACCTGCATCAACCAAAGACCAATTGTTGATAAAGGCATAACAGTGCAAACAGGTGACGTCCTTGCTGACGGGTCATCCACAGACAATGGAGAGTTGGCATTGGGACAAAATGTTCTCGTAGCTTTCATGACTTGGGAAGGTTACAACTTTGAAGATGCAATTATACTCAGTAATCGGTTGATAAAAGATGACAAATTCACATCGGTGCATATCGAGAAACATGAAATTGAAGCGAGAGACACCAAACTAGGCCCAGAAGAAATCACCCGAGATATTCCGAACATAAGTGAGGATAGCCTTAGAAATTTGGATGAAGAAGGAATAATTAGAATAGGTGCCAGGTATCAAATCGGGACATATTAGTCGGTAAAATCACACCCAAAGGGGAAACTGAACTTTCTGCAGAAGAAAAATTACTTAGGGCTATTTTCGGAGAAAAAGCCCGTGACGTTAAAGATTCTTCGTTGTACGTACCTCACGGACAAGGAGGAAAAGTGATCGATGTCAAAATACTCGATAGAAATAATGGCGATGACTTATCGCCTGGTGTCAACAAACTCGTCAGGGTATGGATAGCTCATACTAGGAAGATCACTGAGGGCGACAAAATGGCCGGCCGACACGGTAACAAAGGTGTAATCGCTAAAATTCTACCTGAAGAAGATATGCCATTTTTGCCAGACGGTACACCCGTAGACATAATACTCAACCCCATCGGGGTTCCATCAAGGATGAACTTAGGGCAAGTACTAGAGACCCACCTTGGTTGGGCAGCAAAAAGGTTAGGGTTTGATGCCAAGACCCCAGTATTTGATGGTGCGAAAGACTCCGCCATTGAAGATGAATTAGCAAAAGCATGGATAATCGAACAATCAGGAGCAGTCCCTGCTAGATCAATTGTAGATAATGTCTCGGATATGATTGACCTTGGAATGATATCGGGATTTCTTGAGAAAAGAGGTTTTGATTTTGAAGAAATATTTGTAGAGTCTAAGCCAGACGCCGCCAGATATGCCTGCCTAAAAATATGGCTGGATGAAGTGGCGAATAAAGATACCTCTGGTATGTCCGTCGACGATCTTATGGAAGAAGCTTTGGTCCTTAATAGAGACCACGGCCTCGCTGCCCCAGTGCTAGGGAAATCCCAACTCTACGACGGCCGGACTGGTGAAGCATTTGACCAACCCGTGACTGTCGGATACATATATATGCTGAAATTAATCCACCTAGTGGAAGATAAAATCCACGCCAGAGCCACTGGTCCTTATTCATTGATAACTCAACAGCCATTGGGGGGTAAAGCACAGCTTGGTGGACAAAGGTTCGGAGAAATGGAGGTCTGGGCTCTAGAGGCGTACAGTGCGGCACATAATCTAAGAGAAATGCTAACCATCAAATCAGATGACGAGATCGGAAGAGTTAAAACGTATGAGGCGATCGTGAAAGGAGAGGACGTTGCCCAGCCAGGAATACCGCAATCCTTTCATGTGCTCATGAAAGAACTGCAAAGTCTAGTTTTATCGATTGAGTTAGAAAATGATGATGTGGTGGACGATCAAAGGCTTGGGAGTAGAGAGGACCCTTTCTCTGCATCTTCTGAAGTTTCTGATCCTTTGGCACTACTTGAAGGAGCCCTCAACAGCAATGACAGTGAGCCAGATGGGGAGTCAGAAACAAATGAAGAACCATCTTCAATTGAAGATGACCAACCTGTACCTGGTGGGGATGACTAGGTAAATAATTACACCGACTTCTTAGCAGCTATGGAGAATATGAAATGGCTCAACCTGGAAATGATTTCGACGCAATATCAATTTCATTGGCATCCCCAAATGACGTACAGCGATGGTCGTGGGGTGAAGTAACTAAACCAGAAACGATCAACTACAGGACTTTACGGCCTGAAAAAGATGGACTGTTCTGTGAAAGAATATTCGGCCCAACCAAAGATTGGGAGTGCTACTGCGGTAAATACAAGAAAATAAGATTCAGAGGGGTTACTTGTGACAGGTGTGGTGTTGAAGTGGCTCGCTCTAAGGTCAGAAGAGAAAGAATGGGGCATATAGACCTCGCTGCACCCGTGGCGCATATCTGGTTCTCGAAGGGTACCCCCAGTAGATTAGGGTTACTTTTAGACTTGTCCCCTAGAAACTTAGACCGAGTGCTTTACTTCGCCCAATATCTGATAACAGACCTTGATGTCGAATTAAAAGGTCAGTTGTTAGACCAACTGTATTCAAACTTAGAAGAAAAAGATCTGGAAAAGGAATCGAAGATTGAAAGTGCCGAGAATACACTCATAGAAGAATACCAATCACAAATCGAACTTTTAGGGGTTCGATTACCTGAAGAAAATTCTGAGTCTGAAGTTGATGGTGAAAAATCTTCAGACGAACAATTAGCAACTGAAGGGAAAATAGAAAATTTACAAAAGGAACGAGACCAGAAAATCGAGGAACTCATAGCAGAAATAAACAATGAATATGATGAATTGTTAAGTGCTATAGAAAAAGAAATTTCCTCACTAAAGGAACTTCATGTCACGCAGTTATTGACAGAAACTCAATACAGGGACAATAGGGATAGTTTCCCTGGAGTGTTCAAGGCTGGAATGGGAGCGGAGTCTGTACTGTATGTGCTCCAAAACTACATCGACCTCGACGAGCTTAGAGATGAGCTACAAGAAGAAATGCAGTCTACTTCAGGGCAGAGGCGGAAAAAAGCAATAAAAAGGCTCAGGGTCGTAGAAGCGTTCAGAAACAGTACCAATAAGCCAGAATGGATGATACTCACTACTCTACCAGTCCTTCCGCCAGATTTACGCCCAATGGTTCAACTTGATGGAGGACGATTCGCCACAAGTGACCTAAATGACCTGTACAGAAGGGTTATAAACCGAAATAACAGGCTTAATAGACTCAATGAATTACAGGCGCCTGAAATCATTATTAGAAATGAAAAGCGAATGCTACAAGAATCAGTGGATGCCTTGATCGACAACGGAAGAAGGGGCCGAGCGGTAGCTGGTAGTCACAATCATAAGCTGAAATCCCTTTCAGATCTTTTGCGAGGAAAACAAGGACGATTCCGACAAAATCTACTTGGAAAGCGAGTTGACTACAGTGGAAGGTCAGTAATTATTGCTGGTCCAGAATTAAAGCTCCATCAATGCGGTTTACCAAGGCGCATGGCCCTAGAATTATTCAAGCCTTTTGTAATGCATCGGCTGGTACTAAAAGGTTATGCTCACAACATAAGAAGTGCCAAGAGATTAGCTGAACGTAACCGGTCAGAGGTCTGGGAAATATTGGGGGAAGTCGTAAAAGACCGCCCCGTATTACTAAACCGAGCACCCACCCTTCATCGACTCGGGATACAGGCTTTTGAACCAGTCTTAATTGAAGGTAGTGCGATAAGAGTCCATCCATTGGTATGCACAGCTTTCAATGCCGACTTTGACGGTGATCAAATGGCGGTACACGTGCCTCTATCAAGAATCGCCGTGTTGGAAGCGAGAAAATTGATGTTAAGCACATTCAACATGCTTGCTCCAAGTTCTGGAGAACCAATTGTTACCCCATCGTTAGATATGGTATTGGGATGCTACTACATGACATCTATTGATGAAAATGCGCATGGAATAGGAAAGAAATTCAGTAATTTTGAAGATGCCGTTTTAGCTCATGACGTAGGGGCTATTTCACTTAGGGCTCCAATACATGCTAGAAATAATTCTGGAGAATTGATCGATACTACAGTCGGTAGAATAATATTTAATAGCATCCTTCCAGACAACCTACCATATGTTAACGAAGAAGTTGAAAGGAATAAGTTAAAAGAGATAACTGGCAAATGCTTCCGGCTTCTAGGTAATGAAAAAACTGCAGTAGTACTAGACAATATTAAGGATTTAGGATTCCGAAATTCCACGAAATCAGGGGTTTCTATAGCTATCAATGATGTCAAGGTGTCGACAAAGAAGCCAAAAATAGTGGGTGAAGCAGAAGAAGCAGTAATTCAGCTTGAAGAACAATTCATGGATGGTTTGATAACAGAAGAGGAACGCTACACTGCGACAGTCAGAATATGGACCGATGCCAATGATAAATTGACCCAGGTTATAGCTGAAGATTTACCTAACTATGGCGGAATCTACATGATGGCCAACTCTGGAGCTAAGGGAAACATAGCTCAAATCCGACAAATGGCAGGAATGAGAGGTCTGATGTCAAACCCACGTGGTAGGATCATTGATAGACCTATCAAATCTAACTTCCGAGAAGGTTTAACGGTACTCGAATACTTTATATCCACCCATGGCGCTAGAAAAGGACTTGCTGATACGGCCTTAAGGACAGCAGACAGTGGGTACCTTACTAGGCGACTCATTGATGTTGCCCAAGAAGTCATAATAACTTTGGAGGACTGCGGAGTTGGCCAAGGAATCACAGTAGAAGATTATCATGACGATACTCTCAAGGACCTTTTTTATGACAGGATAAAATATAGATACACTGCATCTCCAGTAGCCAATCCTGCAACCGGTGAAATAATTATAGAAGCCAACCACTCGTTGCAAGATGAAGACATAGCTATGCTAAAAGAGCTAGAGGTAAAGGTCGTAGAAGTAAGATCTCCTCTATCTTGCAAGGCTGAAAAGGGCCTCTGCAAAATGTGCTACGGGTTGTCTTTGGCAAATTTGCAACCAATAATGATTGGTGATGCTGTTGGGATAATAGCTGCACAAAGTATTGGAGAACCGGGAACCCAGTTGACAATGAGAACTTTTCACACTGGGGGAGTGGCTGGAGCAGATATAACTAGCGGGTTACCTAGAGTTGAAGAATTATTCGAGGCAAGATCACCGCGTGGGGCAGCTGTGTTATCGGAGATTTCAGGAAAAGCAGAGATAATCGAAACTCCAGAAGGCCGAACTGCACGAATACTCAATTCTGAAGAGTTGGTAGACGAGTACACCCTAGAGGGATACAAACCTCTAGTCAAAAAGGGCAGTACGGTGATAATTGGAACCCCAATAGCAGCTTCAGAAGATCCCGATGACGATTCAGTCATACACGCTCGTAATTCGGGAACCGTGGGGAAAGAAGGTGCGGTAATAACAATTACATGGACAGATGAGGAACAGAGGGAATATGCGATACCTGCGGCTTCTCACTTAGAGATAACTAGCGGTGACGAAGTGGAAGCAGGACAAGCTATTACTTTAGGACCTAAAAACCCGCAACAAATCTTAGAAATACAAGGTAGGGAATCAGTTCAATCTTATTTGATTGAAGAAGTGCAAAAAGTCTACCGGTCTCAGGGCGTTCCCATACATGATAAACACATAGAAACTATAATTCGACAGATGCTAAGGCGGGTGCAGATCCACGAAGCGGGAGACACTGAATACCTACCTGGTGACCCGTTAGACAGAAAAGCATTCGAGGATAAGAATGGTGAGGTAATCGCCGAAGGCGGAGATCCAGCCACTGCTGTACCTATACTTCTAGGAATAACTCGGGCTTCGCTTCATATGCACAGCTTCCTAGCAGCTGCATCCTTTCAAGAGACAACGAGGGTTCTAACAGAAGCAGCTGTGACTGGAAAAAGAGATGTTCTATCAGGATTGAAAGAAAATGTCATTATAGGAAGGTTAATCCCCGCTCGATATGATTTAACCGAGGAAGGTCGTGAAAAACTAGGGGTTGCAGAACTAGAAAAATTGTTTGATATGGACCAGCTTCCTGAATCACCGCCGCCACCTGCCCTAGAAGATGGATCAGAAATGTCCACCTTAAACGCTGAGATGAGTACTTTGGAGAAACCCCAACAAATCACAGAGGATTAAACTGCCAATACACATAAGTATTGACAAATTAATTGCAGTCATGTTTTGATGAGGTAGTTAAAAATAGAATTTGAAAATGGTGCAAGTGCCCTACAGGGTTTAAAAGAGGAAGTCGGTCGAAATCCGACACTGTCCCGCAACGGTAGGCTTTAAGAAGCAAGTCCGGTCAACCACTAAGCACCACTATCTAGGTCTTCGCGGAAAGGCCGGGTTGAGATGACCACCTCCCCCAACCGGCCCACACAAAGAGAGTGGGCTTTTTTATTTTCCTGCGAAAGACCAGAATTAGACAGGTCTTTGAATAAAAAGGAGGGTAATTTGTTTCAGCCAATTTTGTTTACTATTTCAATTGCCTTCGTATTGATGATAGGAATGGCCTCATGTTCCGAAGGATCTTCTCCAAAACAACCCGATCCGGCAGCCCCATCCTCAACTCCAGCACCGATAAAAACCTACACTCACAAACAAATATTACCTTCTACGCCGATTGCTACTCTTACAACGTTACCAATCACTAAAAAAAAACAAAGTCAAAATTTTCCCAAAGATAGGATAGTTAAATATTCCTCAACCCCATCACCCCTCACCTATGAAAAATTAACCTCCCAATTCCCCGTAACTATCATAGCTAGAGACGGAAATGAGATAGTTTTCAATAAGGCTCCGGAACGTATAATTGCCTACGATGCAGCGGCAGTTGAAACTATTTTCGCAATAGGCCAAGGGCACAGAATTATTGGAACCCACAGCTGGGTTTCTTACCCTGTAGAAGTAGAAAATATTGAAAAAATCGGCGATGCATTCAATATGAATATCGAACGTATCCTTGATCTAGACCCAGATTTAGTTTTTCTATTTTATCCGACCTTCAAGGAGGAGTTGGAGAAAGCAGGGCTAAAAGTACTTTTATTAGAATCGATCGATGACGACCTGATGAAAATGGCAAACACCTTCAGAACATGGGGGCAGATCACTGGTGCGGTGAACAAAGCGGAAATATTAGCCAAAAACTTTGAAGCAAGGATCGTCGAAATCCAATTGATTTTGGATCCATATCATTCCGGACCTTCGATCTTTCAAGACGTGGGAGATCTTTGGACTCCTGGCAACAACACACTTATGGGAAATGTATTTCAATTGTTAAAGCTCAAAAATATTGCCCATGACGTAGATAATTATGGGCAATTAAGTCCCGAGATAATCATAGACCGAAATCCTCAAATCATCATAAGTTCTACTCCTGATTTACTGTATCAAAATCCCGCTTTCAATAAATTGTTGCCTATCAAAAATAAATCTATTTTCAAGCCAAACAACGATTATCTTGGTATTTCTGGACCAAGATTCATATTAGGTTTAGAGGAACTAGCAAATGAATTTTATCCTGGCCTTTTCAAATGAAATCCACAACTAATACCAATGATCAAGACCTTGTACTACCATATAAATACCCTTGGAACAAAATAACAATCGGGATAATTATAATATTCATATGTGCTGTTATTGGCGTGGCTGTGGGATCAGTGTATATACCTGTCACCTCTGTATTATTAATACTCCTTTCCAAATTGAACTTATTTAACGGGTCAATTGAACTAACACCTGCCTGGCACACCATAATATGGAACATTAGGTTCCCCCGAGTTGTCCTTGCATTACTAGTGGGTGCATCTCTTGGAATTTCAGGGGCCACATATCAGGGTTTATTTAAAAATCCCTTGGCGGACCCATATTTAATTGGAGTCGCTTCAGGAGCCTCCCTAGGTGCTACTATTATTTTCCTATCGGGAATACCCTTCACTTATGGATACTTCAGCCTCCTCCCCATAGCTTCGTTTTGTGGAGGGATCGTAGCAGTTTTTATCGCATACCTAATCTCCATAAAATCTAACAACACTCACCTGTCGACACTACTTTTAGCGGGATTAGCCATTGGGGCCTTTGCGACAGCTATTACAGGAATTTTAATGCTAAGAAGTGACCCTGACTTGAGGCCATTACTCAGCTGGCTCATGGGGGGGTTCATAAGGGCACAATGGTCTCACTCAATATTAATAATGCCTTACATAATAATAGGCGTGAGTTTCATTTTGGGCTATAGTCGCATATTGAACACCATGCAACTTGAGGAGTATTACGCTGAATCTTTAGGCGTCAACACAGAAAAGACCAAACGCATATTGATAGTATCGGCAACTTTGGTCACAGCCGCCGCAGTCTCATTTAGCGGTCTTATAGGTTTCGTTGGTTTAATAGCTCCTCACATCATACGTCTTTTATGGGGCACAGATTATCGGACGCTACTACCTCTTTCCGGCCTAATGGGCGCTGCTTTTTTGATTCTCGCCGATTTGGCAGCTAGAACAATTGTAAGTCCCATTGAATTGCCAGTTGGAATAATAACTGCGTTAGTAGGGTCTCCGTTTTTCGTTTATGTGCTTTTAAAAACCAAAGGGAGCACTGTTGATGGTTATTGATCTTCAAAATATTTCGTTCAAATATGGAAGTGTAAATGTCATTCAAGAAATCACTGCACATTTCAACCCAGGAGAATTAGTTTCTCTAGTTGGACCGAATGGAGCTGGAAAGACTACTCTATTGAAACTAATATCCGGCACATTAAAGCCTTCATCTGGGAAAATATATATATATGATCAGCTAAGTCACAATCTTACAAATAAAAAAAGAGCGGTTTGGATATCAATGGTCCCACAAAACCCAAAACTTCCGGATGAGATCAGCATTCCAGATTTTGTGATGTTAGGACGCAATCCTCACCTTGGGTTACTTCAATGGGAGTCAAAAAAAGATTTCCGTATAGCACACAAATCCATGTCTTTAACAGAAATAGATTATCTCTCCAAAAGAAAATTAGGGGAAATTTCAGGGGGTGAAAGGCAACGTGCTATGCTGGCTCTGGCGATTACCCAAGAGTCACCAATAATGTTGTTAGACGAACCGACTTCCAATCTAGATATTTCTCATCAAATCAAAATTATAAAACTCATAAGAAAAATACACGAGCAGAAATCTGGGTTTGGTGTCACTATTTTGGCTATACATGATCTAAATATCGCAGCTCAATTCAGCGACAGAATTCTTCTATTCTCAAAAGGGTCTATCGCTGCAGATGGAACGCCTAAAGAAGTATTAACAAAAAATAACATTGAATCCATATATGGGTCGGAAGTGACAATAATCACTCACCCAGAACATGGTACCCCCGTAATTATTTCCTGAGACAGATCTTCTATTCGAGAGTACCTTCTTTTTTGTATCGTTCGGCTTTATTGGAATAACTATCGGCAAGCTCTATCTGCAGATCCAAATGTTTTTGCTGAACTTCACCTCTAACTCTTCCAGGCATACCCACAGCAATAGACCTCTCTGGTATATCCATGTTCTCTAGCATCATAGTCCCTGACCCGACCACACTATTTTTTCCGATTATTACCCCGTCATTTAATATAGCCCCATTCCCGATAAGTGATTGATCTCCTATGTATTTAGCATGACACATAACTCTGTGACCTACGGTCACGTAGTCGCCAATTTCGACGTCATCGTCTCCATGCACCACAGAATTATCTTGAATATTTGTATACTTACCAATCTTCACCTTACCCGTATCGCCTCTTATAACAGTTCCAGGCCAAATACTTGATCCTTCACCTATCTCAACATCACCTACAATATAGGCGGCTTCGCTAACAAAGGCGGTAGGATGAACCAGTGGGGTTTTATCTTCGAGGGTTTTTATCAACATATCCTCCAATTTCATTGAGATGATAGAATAGCAATCAATTAACTTCTTCCTATACTAAATTTTCTATTCCCTATGTAATATAACGTGAATTTGATTTCATATTTCAGGCCCCTGCCATTGATTGCTATGACAATTATAGTCTGCTCATTACTATCTTGTGATAATGACGCCAATAGAACAACTCTACCCGTACTTAGCAAAGAGCCCATGCTTACAATCAATAAAACTTCCCAAGAAGTTAAAATTACCCCGACCGTCACCCCCGCAAAACCTATACCAGCATCGCCAACCCCTGAAATAGAAGCCCTGTTTCTCTATAACCGTGGCCTTAATTTATTGAGATCAGAGCAGTTTATTGAATCTGCTAACGCTTTTTCTACCCTGATAAAAAGAATGCCTGATCTAGCCATCGCTTACAAATCTAGAGGTGCAGCTTATTACCATTTGGAAAGATACGAACTTGCTAAAACAGATTTACAAAAAGCGTTAACATTGGATGTAGACCTTGGGGGAACCTATCTATATCTAGGTTTAATTCATAAAAAGGACGGAAACGTGGCGGAGGCAAAAAAAGAGTTGCAAATGGCTATTAATTTAATTCACCCGATCAGAGAAACAGAAGAATTGCTAATTGCAGAATCAGCGTTTGCAAATCTAGGACGATAATTATAATCAATTCGGACAGTATTTACTTAATCAGGAAAATTACGTCTCCGTCCAATATTTGATCACCTGGCGACACGCCCGTCTCCATAATAGTGCCTGCCATATTTGATTTAAGAGTTTGTTGCATCTTCATCGATTCCAACACACATATATCCTGGCCTTCAGACACATCATCACCAGTCTGTACCAGAATAGATACTATAATCCCAGGCATCGGGCTTTTGAATTCCTTAAAATTACCCGTTCTCCCTCCAACAGAGTCGGATGTAAGACCAGACACTTCCCCCATCTGTTCATTTGCTTTTTCTACATCGGCTAATTTCACCTCAAACCTTTCACCATCAACTAAAACAACTGCGGAGTCAGATGAGATGCTGTCTATCTCGATCGTATACCATTTCTTTTCTACTCGAATTTTCATTGACTAGGCCACCAGAGATATGAAAACGCCTGCTATTACAGCAGATCCAATCACCCCCGCCACGTTAGGACCCATGGCATGGGGCAACAAAAAATTATTCGGATTCGCCTCTTGGCCAAGATGGTGTGAAATACGTGCAGCCATTGGTACAGCTGAAACACCAGCTGAACCAATAAGAGGATTTATCTTTTCATTGAGAAATAAATTCATGACTTTCGCAAATAGTATCCCACCAATAGTCCCACAAGAAAAAGCAACTAAACCAAGAGCCAATATCACCATAGTTTGCCAGTCGAAGACTCTGTCGGCGGTGAGTTGAGTACCTACTGTAATCATTAGGAAAATTGTGGCGATATTCAAAATCTCATTAGATGCAGATTTTGTTAATCGAGGGACAGCTCCACTCTCGCGAAACAAATTACCTATCATGAACATGGCAATCAATGGGGCAGATTTGGGAACCACCAATATTATCGCTATTAGAGCCACGTTAGGAAATATCAATTTTTCAAGCTTTGAAACCTCTCTGAGAGGCCGCATAACTATTTGTCGCTCTTTTTCCGTAGTGAACAGCTTCATTAATGGAGGTTGTATAAATGCAACGGCTGCCATGTAAGAGTAGGCTATAACAGCCGTTACACCTAATATTTCTGGTGCCAACCGTGCCGAGAGAAATATCGTTGTGGGACCATCTGCCCCACCGATGATACCAATCGAGGCAGCTTCCTTAATCCCAAAATCCATTCCTAAAGATCCCATCATTAAAGCTCCCCAAAAAGCAACAAATATGCCTATTTGAGCGGCAGCACCCAAAAGTAAAGTTTTGGGATTTGCTATTACTGGGCCAAAATCTGTCAGTGCTCCTAGTCCAAGAAAAATAATAGGAGGCAATATATTCCAAAAAGATAACCCGTAATGAAAAAAGATACCGAATATTCCCGCCTCTTGATTCAAAGAATCTGAAGTTGGTGGTGTAATTAAACCGGTCAAAGGTAGATTCGCGGCTATTATTCCCAATCCTATTGGCAGGAGTTCATATGGTTCCCAGTCTTTTTTTATGGCAAGGTACATAAATATAATGCCAACAAAAATCATCACCACATCTTGCCACCCTATATTGGCGACCCCTGTTGTTCTTATAAAATCAAGAAGTTGTTCTATCACTTATGCTCACCGTCAATATAACTGGTTCAATTATTTCACTTCGGAATCTATTTTAGGATCATGTCCTTTAACAGCGAGGAAAGCAAAGGCGGCAGCGGCGGCCTTTGCTTTCCTTGCCAGCTCTTGTTGTTCTTCTTCACTAGGAGGTACGTAGGGAGGGTTTATTTTATTAGAAACGTATTTAGTTACTAATATTGAGGCAATCAATACTAAAAGCAGTATAAATGATGTGCCCATACCAATAACTGTTAGATAGGCACCTTGCATTAGGATCGTTGAGTCGATGACAATTACACCAATTATGTTAGGATTTTAGGATCTAAGAATTTTACACTATTATCAATATTTTGTCGGAACCCGAGGCGACATTACGATAGCAAATACCATTTATGATTGATAACCTCATTAAAGCTGCCATATTAAATAAACAAATTTATCCTGAGTTTAGAAACCGCCCAGAACTTGTCATACAATCCCTGGGGGCGGTGGCAATTACGGGCTTTTCAAGCGCAATATACCTGCACTACAAAGGTACCGTGATTAATCCAGAAAGCGATTTCGCCCGCCTTCAAATGATGACAGTGGCATTTTCCACTATTTTTGTTGGGATGATGTTGTGGTCATTCATCAACAACACATTATGCGGGCTTATGGGAGGAGACGCAGAGTTTAGAGATACTATTCGTAGCACTGGCATAGCATATGGTCCAGGAGTTGGATTGATCTTAGCCACGATCCCTATAGTGGGAGATTACATACTATTAATAACCTTAGCGTGGTTACTAATCGCAGTAACCGTCGGGGTAAAAACGACTCATAACATTTCTCTTTTGAAAGCATTTTTTCCTTCGATGATGGGGTGGTTCATGGCATGGATATTGCTTCCGTGGTTGATGATTATAGGCCCATATTTCACGAATTCTATGGTGGATTAGGAATTAGAAACGAATTTCGTTACGATGTCCCATTGGCCCGATAGTAGTTTTTGGGTATTTTGAAATAATGAGGCTTCCACGATACTTATATCCATTTCTTTAAGCTCTGCGATTTTTTCCATAATGGGCCTTAGGTAACGAGGCTCTGTCCAATTATCGCGATTTTTTTTAAATGGTTGAGGAGCAGTATCTGTCTCAATAACTATGTTTTCTATCGGTACTTTAGCAACTACTTCTTGAAGATGGGGTAACTGAAATATTGGCCTGGCGACCGATATATAAAATCCCAGATCTATCACCTGTTTAGCCTCCTCTAGTGAGCCTTGGAAATAGTGCATTATTCCACCCACTTCATATCCCTTTTCTTCTTTCAAAACTCTAAAACAGTCCTGGTGGGCCTCTCGGCTGTGAAAGACGATAGGTAATTTTAGCGCCCTAGCGATACTGATTTGCTCTCTGAAGGCTGGAAATTGCCATGCCCTATCAGGCATACCCTCCATATAATCTAATCCGATTTCGCTCATCACTATAACTTTTGGTTCAGTTGAAGCTAATTCAGTTAATGCCTGATAGTCTTCCGTCGTTAGTGGTTTGGATATGTCCATTGGATGTACTCCCACCCCAGCAAAAAATGAGGGGAACCTTCGTGACAGATCAACAGATCGAATAGAGGAATCCACCGTCGTCCCTGCACATATGACGAACCCAACTCCCACATCGTGACCTCGGCCTAAAATAGCCTCAATCTCACTATCAGGAAAAGCATCTAGATGAACATGGGTGTCAATCAACATATGGGACCATCATAAACGTAATATCATAGATTGCTAGTGTTGATTATACTTAAATCATCTATCAACATAAAATTTAATCATTGAAATTGTGTAATGGGCCCCCCTCATATGAAAAATTTCGTGCAGCAAGCGGTAATATTTAGCCTAATAACAGGATTTGTTTCTTTCGCGTGCACAGATCAATCCAAATTGGAACCTACAATTTCCGATACCCAACCTTCTATGAATATGGATAAGACTTTTTTGCCTACAATAGGAATCAAATTAACCCCTGAACCAACACACCCTCCTATCGAAAAACCAGTAACCTCTATCCCCTTTTCAATAGAAAAAGAATCTCCAAAAAATACCTTAGAGCCCGCCATTTCTAAAAATAAAAATTCTCCCGTATTTCAAGGAAAACAAGGCGGAACTTTAAAATTGATTTCAAACCATTATTTTGACTCATTAGACCCTCATGAAAATTATTCTGGAGCACATTCCACCTGGGGAATGGGAATAATTTATCAAAGACTTTTAAAATTTAGTAATGGGCCCGACATCACATTGCCTTCTAAAGCCACGGAATGCGATGCCTGTAAATCATGGCAGATGGTGGATAGCAAAACGTTTGTTTTTGATGTTGACACAAACATCAGGTGGGTATCTGAAGAATCCGACGATATAACAACCATGTCGCCAGAAGACATAAAGTTTAGTTTAGATCGCCAGATGGCTAGAGATCAGGAACATTGGAACAGGTTTCATATGGTCCGCAGTATCGATATAAAGTCCGAAGATCAAATCCAGATAAATTTAAATGTCCCAGATGCAGATTTTTTTATCTCTTTAGCAGATGGTAGATCTAAATTATTATCAAAATCAAACATCAACAACCCCACGAAAATAGAATCAGTCCCACCCATTGGGTCTGGTCCTTGGAGGTTGGCGAAACTTGTAGACGATTCCTACTCATCTGTAGAAAATGTTTATTCCTCACCTAATCCTCCATATTTGGATTCTATCGAGTTTCATATCATCACAGATCCTCAAGCAAGGTTAAGCGCGTATAGCGTGGGGTTGATTGACGTTTATAACGTAGAGAATTATTTATCAGAGCTAGACATAGCACTTGAGGATCCGGAACCAGGACTAGGTTTTGAAATAGTTTTTAACACAGCTAAACCACCATTTGACGATGATGGCACGAGATTTTTAGCCAGATCCTCGATAAACCCTGACGAGATCATCCAAAAAGCCTGGCATAACAATGCTTTTTTCTCATTAGGATTTGTCACCAATCATCCATCATGGATTCCTGACAGGTCTGATTGGGAATCGTATTTTTACCCCTCCCAACAACCAGAAGGCTTAAAAAAAATTATTCCTATAATCATAACCACAAGTGATTTTGGTTCACGGTATAAGGAAAGCGCGGAAATTACCTCCCAACAACTTCAGGCTGTAGGGTTTGACCCAATAATTAAGTTGGTGAACCGTAGGCAATATGCCGAAAAAGTCTGGAGACAAGGTGATTTCGATGTGTTAATGGGACCAACATTTCCTCAATCATCGACAAACAGTTTTGTTATCCCGGTTCTTCACAGTCAAGGTGAATGGAATACCTCAAATCACCGAGATTTAAGACTAGATAAGCTCATAGAGGAACAATCCCAAGAATACGATCTTGAAAAACGCTCAGAGATCATCAATAACATAAACATCCACTTGCTAGAAAAATCCTATCGTTTCATGCCCGCGACCCAAAAAAGTCTGTGGGCATGGACTGCGGATTTAAAAAACATGCATCCAAATTTTTCTGGGTTTGAATATTCACATTGGGAGAGAGTCTGGCTCGATCGTTGATTTATTTTTTGAAAGAGCATCCTCAAGAGCAGACCACGCCAATAACGCACATTTTACCCTTACAGGGAAATTCTTAACACTAATCAAAGCTGAAAGTTCCCCTATAAATTCTCCTTCCGCATTTTCCCCGATAGGTTTCCTCATCGACTCGACAAACCTGATGGATAGTTGTGTTGCTTCTTTAACCGTTAAACCGGTGACGGCTTCTGACAACAATGACCCAGAAGCCATATTTATAGCGCATCCATCCCCAGAGAATTGGATGCGTTCAATTAGGTTTTCGCCCCTTAAGCCAATTTGGAAATGGACTTCGTCACCGCAAAAGGGGTTTATGGCATCGCCTGTTAGATCAAAATGATCTAACAGTGAAGTGTTTCGAGGGTTTCTGCAATGATCAAGGATAACTCTATCCCTATAAATATCATCTATATTATTCTGATCCATCCCTGAAATACCTCAGCGCTTCTGTTACACCGTCGACCAAAATATCCACTTCCCTTTCTGTGTTGTATAAATAAAAGCTCGCTCTTACAGTGGCTGCCACCCCCAAACTCCGTACCAAGGGCATAGCACAGTGATGGCCTGTTCTTACAGCAATGCCTTTCCTATCAAGAAATGTTCCCAAATCGTGGGGATGAACATCTACAGTATTAAACGAAAATACTCCGCCCCTTATCTCAGGATCGTCGGGGCCAAACAGGTCCATACCGTCTAAATCTGCTTTCTTAAACCTGTTTAATGCGTAAGTGGTTAAATTCTTCTCATGCGTTCTTACATTCTCCATACCTAGGCTATTTAGATAATCAACAGCGGAACCAAGCCCAATAGAATCAGCTATGTTAGGGGTTCCGGCCTCAAATTTCATTGGCAAATCTGCCCAAGATGCCTCTTGATAAGATACATCCAGTACCATTTCACCTCCCGTCAGGAAAGGTTCCATAGTGTTCAGTATATCCCGCTTCACATACAAGACGCCTATCCCTGTGGGTCCTAACATTTTATGCCCTGAAAACACTAAAAAGTCGCAATCCAATTCCTGAACATTCGTAGGCATATGAGGTACACTCTGTGCCCCATCTACCAAAAATTTTGCGCCCTGTTGATGAGCTTTTTCACCCAATTCCCTCACCGGATTAATAGTACCTAAGGCATTTGACATATGAACCGCCGATACAAGAACTGTCCTCTCTGTAATTAGCTCATCAACTTTATCCATATCTAAGGTTCCGTTTCCCCGCATGGGTATGAATTTTATGACAGCATTTTTCCTCCTGGCAAGTTCTTGCCAAGGAACCAAATTGCTGTGATGTTCCATGGGGGTCAACAAAATCTCATCGCCTTCATGCACATTGGCTTCGCCCCATGAATAAGCTATGAGATTTAAACTCTCAGAAGCATTTCTAGTCCACACAACTAAGTCAGATGACTCAGAATTAATAAATGTGGACACTTTCTCCCTTGCGTCTTCAAATTTATCTGTGGCCTCCATACTTAATGTGTGAACGCCTCTGTGAACGTTCGCATTATAATTTTCGTAGTAATCGACTAGCGCATCGATTACTTGTCGAGGTTTCTGACTAGTCGCAGCATTATCTAGATAAACTAAAGGGTTACCATAGATTGTTTTTGATAGGATCGGAAAATCATCTCTTATTTTTTCAACATCGAACATTAAATACATTTACTCCCAAACAAAAATGACGTTTTGATGTTGTTTTAAAGCTGTGATTTGATGGGTTGGGTTCTTTTAGCTAAATCAGATACCGTTATTGAAAATAAAATTTCGTGTATTCTATCTTCAATCGTCCTCCATATTTCTTTCTGGGCGCATGCTGGAGAATGAACGCAGAAATTATCATCACCCAAGCAATTGACCAAATTATCCGTACCATCCAACACTTCCATGACAGAACTCAAATGAATTGTGTCCG
>QGNN01000008.1 GCA_003228105.1 Chloroflexota bacterium | reverse complement strand
TGAAACAACGCACCAAGAGTTGTCCGCGGTTACCTGGCGATGTATTGGTCCGCCAAGAGGCGGACGCGTTGTTGCTGTAGCGGGAGATCCCTCTTCTGACGCGGTCTTCTATTTTGGAGCCTGTGCTGGTGGGGTCTGGAAGACCACCGATGCCGGTACCTATTGGGAAAATGTTTCAGATGGATTTTTTAACACCGCCTCAGTAGGTGCTCTAGCCGTCGCTCAATCGGACAGTAATGTGATATATGCAGGCACCGGTGAGGCTTGCATAAGGTCGGACGTAACCCACGGTGATGGTGTCTATAAAAGCACTGACGCTGGGCATACTTGGAAACATTTGGGGTTAAAAGATACTCGACACATTTCTCGCGTGAGAATACATCCAGCTAATCCAGATCTTGTGTACATCGCAGCCCTTGGAAATGCATTTAAGCCAAACGAAGAGCGCGGGATATTTCGATCGACAGATGGGGGAGAGCATTGGAAACATATCCTACACAAAGGTCAAGACGCGGGAGCCGCAGACCTTTCGTTGGATACATCGAATCCAAGAATTCTTTACGCTGCGATTTGGGAGGCTAGAAGAAGTTTTTGGAATATGAGCAGCGGAGGCAACGAAAGCGGTCTCTACCGATCAACGGACGGAGGTGATACGTGGACTGAAGTCTCTTCCAATCAAGGGTTCCCGGGGGGCATCAAAGGTCGCATTGGAGTGGCGGCTTCTCCCGCAAAGGCGGGACGGGTATGGGCAACAGTGGAATCCGAGGATTGTGGCATTTACCGTTCGGACGATTACGGGGAAACATGGGAATTGGTGAATGATGATAGAGATCTTCAAGGTCGTCCTTGGTATTACCAACATATCGTGCCCGATCCTCAGGACCCTGAAATAGTTTGGGTTATGAACTACCAGTGCCACAAATCTATTGACGGAGGTAAAAGTTTCTCAGTGGTTGGGACCCCACACGCCGACAATCATGATCTCTGGATTGATCCTAACAATTCGGATCGACTGATCCAAGGAAATGACGGGGGTGCCTGCGTTTCTTTCAACGGCGGAGAATCGTTTTCAAGCATCTACAATCAGCTTACCTCTCAGTTTTATCATCTCACTACAGATAATAGACATCCCTATAGAGTCTATGGTACTCAGCAAGACAATTCTGCTATTAGCGTCCCCTCACAAACTGGCAAAGGAGCTATACCATGGGGAGACTGTTATTTCGTAGGTAGCTCTGAAAGCGGGTATATCGCTGTCGATCCCAACAACCCGGATATTGTCATATCAGGAGCAGTTGGTAGTTCCCCGGGCGGTGGTGGAAATATGCTCCGATATGATCACAACACCGGTCAGATGAGAATAATAACTGTCTGGCCGGAAGTAAATATTGGATACGGTGCTGAGAATATGAAGTACAGGTTTCAATGGACCTATCCGATTTCATTTTCCCCTCACGACTCAACTGTGCTGTACACAGCCGGTAACCTTGTATTTAGGTCTCTGGATCAAGGAAGTAATTGGACTCCAATTAGCCCTGATCTCACACGACACGATAAGGAAAAATTAAGGCCATCGGGAGGGCCTGTAACACTCGACACTTCAGGGGCAGAAACTTATTCAACCATATTCTCATTCGCCGAATCGCCTGTTGAAAAAGGAGTTTTTTGGGCAGGTTCAGATGATGGGTTGGTTCACGTATCCAAAGACGAAGGGGATTCATGGCAGGACATTACCCCTGGAGAATTGCCTGAGTGGTCCCTGATCAGCATGATAGAACCGTCACCACATTCAGCTGGCACAGCATATATGGCTGCAACCAGATACAAACTAGGTGATAATTCGCCGATGCTCTTTAAGACAGAAGATTATGGTGAGCAATGGAAGGCCATTAACGGAAACCTACAGGGAGATGATTTCACTAGATGTATTCGGGAGGATCCAGTCAAGCCTGGAATGTTATATGCAGGGACTGAAACCACACTTTACGTCTCATTTAACGACGGAATCCGTTGGAGGGAATTGAAGGGTAACGGGGGTGTCGGTAAGAGCTCTTTGCCCGTCGTTCCCATCTACGACATAGCAATAAAAGAAGACGACATGATCGTGGCAACCCACGGAAGGTCATTCTGGATACTCGATGATCTTACACAACTCAGGCAGGTCCCTGAAATAGAAGGGGTTAATTCTCCACATATCCTTCAACCAAGGGACACCATACGAATAGCTGCGCCTCTCAGGAATCCTAAAGCAGTTGATGGAAAAAATTACCAGCTCTCACTCGGAGCCGCAGTCACATACACAGAGAATAAGAATACCTATGGTGAGGTGGAACGCTCTTTCCTTGACGCGGGACAGAATCCACCGACGGGGGTTCTTATCAACTATTTTCTGCCCAAAGAAATACACGAACAACTGTCGTTAAGCTTCCTTGACCAGTCTGGAGATATGATAGCCACATACTCTAATAAAGTTGCAGCTGACAGTAGTTCAGAAGAGGAAGGTGACCAACTTTCTGTTGCTTCAAATATTGGTATGAACCGATTCGTTTGGGACATGAGATATCCACCAGCAAATAAAGTACCGGGCGATAAAACCACGGCAGACCGGGTTGTTTCTGGTCCCATAGCGCCTCCAGGGCGATATACAGTCGTGTTGAAGTGTTCCGGTACTGAGAAGTCAAAGACGTTTGAGATAATAAAGGACCCGAGAGTAGAAGCTAGCCAAAAGGAACTTGAGGACCAATTCAACTTACTTTTGTCAATCAGAGACAGGTTATCTGAAACACACGATTCGATTAATCGGATTAGGAGCGTTTGTTCTCAGGTAAATGAGTGGACACAGCGAGCAATCGGCCATTCATCGGAAACATTGGTAACTGAAGCTGCAAAAAACATAATGGGGAAATTATCTGCGATAGAGAGCGAATTGATCCAAACTGAATACCAAGGTCAGAGAGATCGCTTAAACCTGCCTACAAGATTGAATAGCAAACTGTCCGAAATTACTAGTGTAGTTTCGGCCGGGGACTTTGCCCCAACCAGACAATCCTATGAAGTATTTCAAGCAGTTTCAGATGAAATAGAACCTCACCTTCTCATTTTGCAAAACACAATTGATGGAGATGTAAAGGACTTTGATAACCTCGTACAAGAACTGGGAATACCCGCAGTAGTGGTGACACCTCAGTAAATCACAGTTATCAGGATCCGGGTTCACACTACATCCGGATCCTGGTTGGATCGTATCCCAGTCTAAGTGAGGCCAACAAAACCAACGCTGATGAGGCTAGGAGCAATCCCATTCCCCGTAGTGCCCCCTCGTAATCAAACATTGTGATGAGCAGACCGGCAATTATAGGGCCAGCTACCTTTCCCCCATTCTTAAGAGAGCCGCTAATCGCCATTCCTGTGGCGATGCCTTGTCCAGTGAAGCGAATACTTATCATGGCTAATGTTGAAGGAAATATTAAAGCCTGGGCCAAGCCAATTACTGAGGCCGTCGTCAAGAGGGTAACCAAGTCCTTCGCTGAAGGTATATAAGATATCGCACCTGCAATAACAACCATCCCTGCTACGACGGTCAATAGATATCCGAACTTGTCTCCTAGCCTGCCTCCTAAAGGGTTCATCATTACATGAACTAGTTCTTGCACGGCAAAAAATATCCCCACTTGTAAAACATTAAACCCTTCTGCAATGCCATAAATTGGCAAAAATGCCTTAACAGCGTAGAGGGCCATATACACCCATCCTTCCAAACTACCTGATATCCAAACAACTGAGCTAGCAGCCCCAGATCGGATGGCTGATAGAAATTTCTTAGGTATCGAGAAAACCTTAGGCTTTTGTGCTGGAAGTTTATTCTCAGGCAAAAGCAAAACCGGAAGAAATGCTGCCGAGCTTAAAATTCCAATTATTGTAAACACCTCTTTAGGATTCAAATACATTAATAGCAAACCAGCAGATAATGGGCCAATTACATATCCGGACGTTTTGGCTATTCCAAACCATCCGAGCAACTCACCTTTTTTCCCCCCTGCACGTTCAGCAACATATGCTAGGGAAACAGGCCCATATACAGCTGTCGCAAAACCATGAATGAGCCTAACCGCGAAGAGAGTTTGAGTAGAATCAACGAATGAATAAACAAATGGCATGAAGGTAAAAAAGGCAGTACCAACAAGCAACCAGGATTTTCGTCCCCACGTATCAGATAGAAAACCTATTACAGGCTTGAAAATCATGCCAGTCAGGGTAGAAACAGAAATTATCAGCCCCACGAACGAATCACTTGCTCCGAGCGAGGCTGCGAAGATAGGTAGAAGGGGTGTCTTTCCCATTTGGTAAGCAGATCTGACTAAGAAGTCAGCTAAGCCCATGAAAAGGATCGGCTTCCTCACAAATGTATACCCCGGTTTTAAATTTATATTTTTGCTGCAATCACTTTGTTGTGACGTGGAAATGTATATCCTTCCAATTCTATCGGACTTAAATTACTCATAAAAGAGGAGAGTGAAACGCAAATCTTTCAAAGGAAGTCCAAAAATACCCTGGAATAAAGGCTCTTGTTGGACCCATCTGAGTCCATCACATATATTTCCGCCAAGGGATGACCTTCAAAAGAAAACCGTAAATTCCAGGGTGGCACATACTCATAAGTCGTATAGGCTATCTTGGTTCCGTCTGGTGACCACGTCGGGTGCTCTCTAGAATCTGCATTAGTTAAAATAGATTTAGATAGCCAGACCGTGGAAATATTGAATACACACAGGCTTTCACAGGCTGAATCTAAATTGATGCTTGGTCCAACGTATAACGATAATGATCTTCTATATTCCGAATGAATTTGGAGAATTTCTCAACCCAATGGCCCTAACCCGTACTTTAGACAGAGTCAATAACGGAATAGGAAGCGCAAAAATTAGGCTTCATGATTTGAGGCACTTTCATGCTTCGATACTTATCCAGGAGGGAAGTAGTCCAGTGATGATCAGTCAAAGACTGGGACATTCGAGTCCAAGTATGACCTTGGATACTTATGGTCATTTAATGCCAGGTTGGCAAAGAGAAGCTGCTGAATCTTTTGCAAATGCGATGAGAAGGATTTCATAATTATGTCGGCAAAATGTCGGCAAAAACTCCATTTTTGTGGATGGACAACTCTTTTCTAGGAACAAAACAAGGCGAGTTTAGGGGACTGGTGCCGAAGGAGGGATTCGAACCCACACACCCTTGCGGATACTACGTCCTGAACGTAGCGCGTCTACCGTTCCGCCACTTCGGCATCTTCTGGTGGGCGATAGAGGTCTCGAACCTCTGGCCTCTACCGTGTGAAGGTAGCGCTCTAACCAACTGAGCTAACCGCCCTTCTATACCGGCACAGTGAATTCAAGCACAAGAGCCCACTGGGTCCCTGGCTACGGCTGGAATTGAACCAGCGACCTAGCGCTTATGAAGCGCCCGCTCTAACCCCTGAGCTACGTAGCCATGTAGTCCCGAAGACTAATAAAATATAATATCCACTATAGGAGGTGTCAAACATATGGATTCCATTGAAGGACATATTTTCCAAGCTGAAGCCATTTTAAATAAAGCTAATACTCAATTGCAGGAGTTGCTTATAAAATTAGCGGCCTCGATAAAAATCTTTCCTGGCTTTTTGGATATGGATACTGTACAAGCAATAGAATTGGAGCCGATTGTCGGATTTCCCGATAGAGGTTGTATTGTTGTAACTCCCGAAGGTTTTTTAAAGGAAATGGTACTTTCTATACTTCCGGGGGCAGCGACTTTAGGAGGCTATGAACAATCCGAACAATTGAAAGATTTAGATTTGCCTTCAGACGAGGAAACGATATACCTTTACCGTGCCGTCAATGTTTTGGTGGGATGGATCGATGCTAACTAAACCTTAGGTAGAGGTACGTGTAAATGGGAAATATCGGAATAACTACATTTCCGACAGATTATTCAATTGATATTGCAGTTTTGGCATCCAAAGCTGAAGAAACAGGTTTCGATTCTTTGTGGGTTGCAGAACACCCCATTTTGCCCGTGAATTCTGAGACCCCATGGCCAGGACCGGGTGGCGTAATACCAAAAAAATATGCAGATGTGGTTGATCCCTTTGTAGCCTTGGGACGGGCATCCGCTGTTACGGAAAACCTCCTTTTAGGGACAGGTATATGCCTGGTTCCAGAAAGAAATCCTCTCTTGTTAGCTAAAGAGGTAGCTACTTTAGATATGTATACCAAAGGAAGATTTTTATTTGGAATAGGAGCAGGCTGGTTAAAAGAGGAAACAGATATCATGGGAGGGGATTTTTCCCACCGCTGGACTCAAACTAGAGAATCAGTGATGGTAATGAAAGAACTTTGGACCACAGTCGAAAGCGAGTATCATGGGAAATATTACGATTTCCCCCCTGTTTATTCCTTTCCCAGACCTGTACAAAGGCCTCACCCTCCAATATATCTAGGTGGTCATGCAAAAAATGTGTTCAAAAGAATTGTAAGTTGGGGTGATGCTTGGATGCCTAATAGAATTACGCCTGATGGAATTGAAAAAGGTAAAAAAGAACTAAAAGAACTTTGTAATGAATCAGGTAGAGACGTGTCATCAATAGGTATAACAGTTTATGGTGCCACACCCGACCCAAGTGTGGTAGATGAGCTTTTCTCCGCTGGTGCGGAACGAGTTGTTTTGACAATCGATAGTGTGGGGGAATCGGAGGCTTTAGCCCAATTAAACGAACATGCTAATAAATTTTTATAGGGGTTTGCGAAACGTAGTATTTGATCCTCAGACTTCTGTTATACTTCGGAGGCTATCTCCCTGTGATGAGTCCGTGTTTCGAGGCCTGGACCCTCATTGAGGAGAAATTTTTTTGCCCGAAATATCTAAGTTTCTCAGGTTGAATCATTTATTGAAATTAGTTGAGGAGATTTGCTAATGCCCGCCTACGCCATCCTCGGTGCCCAATGGGGTGATGAGGGTAAGGGTAAAATCATAGATTATCTGTCGAAACGAGCAGATATTGTGGCTAGATTCTCTGGTGGCAATAACGCAGGGCACACAGTTATAAATGATTTGGGTGATTTCAGCCTTCATTTGGTCCCTTGTGGCGTTTTCAGTGACGGGGTAATAAATGTTATAGGAAATGGGGTCGTTGTGGACCCCGATGTCTTAATTGAAGAAATTGAGTCGTTACAACAAAGTGGTATAGATATCACTCAATCCCTAATGATCAGCGAAAGAGCTCATTTGATTATGCCGTATCATGTCATATTGGATACATTAGCAGAAGCCCAAAGGGGCGAAACGGCTATAGGTACCACTGGTAAGGGAATAGGACCAGCTTACAGTGACAAAACTTCCAGGACAGGCATAAGGGCTGCAGATATTTTGGATTTAGATAATCTGAAAACCCGACTGGAAACAGTACTTCCATTTACGAATGCTGTTTTAGAAAAAATATATGGAGTTCAACCTATTTCGTTAAAGTTAATCCTTGAGAAGAGTGAATACTGGCAGAAGCGACTCGGTGCTTTCATAAAGCCTGTAGGGCGTTTTGTAAACGATACCTTGGATAATGGAGGAACTGTGGTCTTAGAGGGAGCCCAGGGGATATTATTGGATTTAGATCATGGCACTTATCCATTCGTGACATCTTCAAGTCCTACCATTGGAGGAGCCAGCACAGGATTGGCAATTCAACCGAATCAGATTACAAATGTGCTTGGAATTTTTAAAGCATACAATACTAGGGTTGGATCTGGGCCTTTTCCTACTGAATTGTTTGATGGTATTGGTGAAGGTATTCGAACGATTGCGAAAGAATTTGGCACAACAACAGGACGCCCTAGGCGTATTGGTTGGTTTGATGGAGTGCTTGCTAGATATAGTAATAGAATAAATGGATACACTTCTGCTGTAATCACCAGATTGGATGTATTAGATCACTTAGATTCTGTAAGCATTTGTGTTGGATATAAATTAGATGGTGAAATTATTGACGAACCACCCGGCGGTGTCGCCGCCTTAGAAAGGTGTATTCCAGAATACGAAACACTACCAGGATGGGATGTTCCAACGGCTGGAGTTTCAGAAATAGCAGACCTGCCAAAAAACGCAAGAGCCTACGTGGAGCGACTAGAGGAACTCATCGGTTGCTCGGTGGATATTATCTCAACTGGACCCCATAGAGATCACACCATAATGGTGAGAGATATACTGGCTTCTTAGAGTGTTGCATTCAGTAAACAACTAAGACAGTGGTAAGTCTACCTCATATTCAGCCATTACTGGATTAAATGTTGATATAAAATCTTCGTCTGGATCGCACAATGGGAGCCTATTTTTCCCAGCATTAAATCCAGCCCTATTTACAGCATATTTAACCGGTATAGGGTTGGTTACCCAAAAAAGAGCTTTGAAAATTGGGAGTAAGCGCTTATGCTCAGTGGCAGCACTTTCAATGTTGCCTTCAAGAATAAGTCCCATCATGGTTTTGATTTGGCTTCCATATAGGTTAGATGCAACACTAACCACCCCGTGGCCCCCAACACACATGATAGGAAATGTTTCATCGTCATTTCCAGACCACACCCTAAATCCCTTTGGGGCTTTATCAATAATGTTGGTGATCTGTACATAATCACTGGAGGCTTCTTTGACACCGACAATATTATCTATTTCAGCTAATCTCAAAGTAGTTTCTGCTGTCATGTTTAAGGCAGTCCTAGATGGGACGTTGTAAAGTAATCCAGGAAGAGATGTAGCTTCTGATATAGCCTTGAAATTCTGGTAGAGGCCTTCTTGGGTGGGTTTGTTGTAGGCAGGGACGGTCAGCAACAATCCATCGGCTCCAACTTTCTCCGCCTCAATTGATAATTCAACTGATTTTCTATGGTTATTATCGGTAGTTCCTGCAATTACCGTCGCGGTGTCTCCCACAGCCTCTTTCACTTCTGCAAATAACTGTACCTTTTCATCGTCTGACATAGACGGGGATTCACCAGTGGTTCCACCTATTACTAGACCGTCGGTTCCCGACGCAACTAAGCCCTTTGCGAGTTTTCTGGCTTGATGAAAGTCAATATTACCGTCTAAATCAAACGGGGTAATCATAGCTGTTAGAAGCCTTCCAAAATCTACCATTTTGCTATTTCCTCCAATTGCTCTTTAAAACCACTTCACGTTTCATCATTTCTTCTGCTATCTGAATAGCGTTTAGTGCCGCACCCTTTCGTAAATTGTCACAAACAACCCACAAAGCTATTCCGTTCGGGTGTGAGATATCCTTTCTGATTCTGCCCACTAGCACATCGTCACCCCCTGCCGCGTCAATAGGCATAGGATACACGCCAGAGAAAGGGTCGTCCACAATTTTTATCCCAGCCTGTTTTCCCAATATTTCTTTTATTTCTTGAGGCGATACTGGCTGCTCAAATTCAATGTGTATCGCTTCGCTATGGCTGACTGCAACTGGTACTCTTACGCATGTGGCTGAGACCAATATGTTGGAGTCATGCAATATTTTTTGGGTTTCATACAGCATTTTCATTTCTTCTCTTGTGTAACCATTTTCTTGAAAAGGTTCTATATGAGGTAGAACATTGAAAGCGATTTGGTGAGGATATTCTTTCACGATTACAGGGCTATTGTTTAAGACTGCCTGGCTTTGATCTTTCATTTCACTAAGGGCTGCTGCGCCAGTACCTGTCACAGACTGGAAAGTGTCGACAACAACTCGCTTCACTGAAGAGTTTTTCATCAAAGGGTTTAGCACCATAACCAATGGGGTGGTGGAGCAGTTGGGAATAGCAACTATACCTTTATGGTTCTCTAAATCTTCTGCATTAACTTCAGGTACAACTAGCGGTACATCAGCATCCATTCTAAATTCCGAGCTGTCGTCTATGGCGACGGTTCCTCTCTTCGCTGCTAAAGGGGCAAATTCTCGACTGACATCACCACTTGCGGAAATAAATGCAAAGTCGACTTCTTGCAAAAGTTCAGGGGTACAAAGTTCCACTTCTATTTCCTGGGATTTATACTTTATTTTTTTACCTACAGACCTGATTGAGGCACACAATCGTATTTCATCCATAGGAAAATTTCGTTGTTGGGCAATCTCCAAAAATACTTGTCCGACCGCTCCTGTTGCTCCGACAACGGCAATTTTGCAAGAATCCAAACCTTCCCTCCATAGATGAAACTACTAAATGTTCATTAGTTAGGATATTAAACGGGGCAAATTTTGTTGTTATAGCCCCATTATTTTGTCTAACCCTACAGTTAATCCAGTTGATGCGCTGGAGGCTTTTATAGCCATGATTACCCCAGGCATAAAACTTTCTCTATTTATAGAATCGTGACGGATTGTTAATGTTTGTCCTAATGATCCAAAAACCATTTCATGATGAGCGACTCTGCCAGGCATCCTACCGCTATGAATGACAACACCACCATGCAATCCTCCCCGGGTGCCTTCTATAAGTTGTTTTTCTGCATTTGGTGCATTAAAATCGCTAGTCTTACCGTCGGCCGCAGCTTGAGCTATGGCAATGGCTGTGCCTGACGGCGCATCTATTTTGGCTTCATGGTGAACTTCGGTCAGATCAGCGTAGTCAAAAAATCTCGCAGCTTTTTTTACCAAATGCGACATCAACACTGCTCCCATAGCGAAATTTGGCGCAATTATTATGCTGGTGTTATTAGAATCGGCTAAAGTTTTAGCAATTTCGAAAGTCTCTTCAGATAAACCAGTTGAACCAATTACGCAGTTTACGCCAGCAGGAGACGCCGCTTCCATAACATTTTTCGCACCGGAGGCATTCGTGAAGTCGACCACAACGTCAGCTCCTTTAACCCCATCTTTTATATTTTGAAATACCGGTATGAATCCTTCTCCAGTAGGAGATGGTATTTGATCAATGACGGCGGCAATATCTGAACCTCCAATAGGTTTCATACCCTGGGTCTTAGCCACGGCATTTAAAACCTCCTGACCCATCTTGCCTAGAACTCCGTTAACAACGACTTTAATATCAGCCATGGTGGAACTCCTTTTACCGTTTTAGTTCCCGAATCAAACCTAACTACTGGCTATTATGAAATTTTAGTCTGTCAAAAGAGCCTTACGAGAAAGCTTTATGCGACCGGAATCGTCTACATCAATGACTTCCACTGTAATTTCCTCTCCCACATTTACAACGTCTTCAACTCTGGAGACTCTGTAATTTTCTAATTCGCTTATGTGGACCATTCCGTCTGTGCCAGGTGCTATTTCAACGAATGCCCCGAACTTCGTAATATTTACTACTGCTCCAGTTATGATGTCCCCAACATTTACTTTAACTTTTTCAACCTCTTCTCTAGGGCTTGGGCGAGCAGATGAAGAGCCATCACCATCATCCAAAAGTATTTTTCTGGACAATTTAATTTTCCCTGTGTGGTCTACCCCTATAACTTTCACATCCACTTGATCTCCGACTGCCACTTCATCCTCTACATTTGCGACTCTGTAGTTGGCGAGTTCGCTTATGTGAACCATACCGTCTGTACCAGGTAATATTTGAACAAACGCTCCAAAACTGGCGATTTTGGCTACAGTACCAGTAAAAGTTTCTCCTACTGTGATTACTCTTGTAAGGTCTTCCACCATCTTTATTGCTCTTGCGGCATCTTCTGCATTAGAGGACCCTATAAGAACCGTTCCATCATCTTGTATGTCGACGGTCGCATTGGTTTCTTCAACTATTCCTCTGATTGTTTTACCCCCTGGACCAATCACTGCACCTATTTTATCTGTAGGAACCATGATTTTTTGTATCCTAGGTGCGTGAGGGCTGATATCAGATCTGACTTCAGGTATTGCAGACGTTATAACGTCCAATACTTGTGACCTGGCTTCTTTTGCCTGAGATAGGGCATCTTTGATGACATCGAAACTGATGCTATTTACTTTTATGTCAAGCTGGATCGCAGTAACTCCTTCGGAAGTACCTGCAACTTTAAAATCCATATCTCCTACATGGTCTTCTAATCCTTGTATGTCAGTGAGAGTTACATATTCCCCATCCTCACCAGTAATAAGACCGACGGATATTCCAGCTACGGGTGATGTTATCGGCACCCCAGCATCCATTAAGGCTAGAGTTCCTGCACAAACACTACCCATAGAGGTACTGCCATTTGAACTAAGGGCCTCACATACAATCCTTATGGTGTAAGGGAAATCTTCTTGAGAAGGTAAAACAGCACTCAAGGCTCTTTCAGCTAAAGCTCCATGTCCAATCTCTCGACGGCTAGTTGACCCAACCCTTCTCGCTTCTCCGACAGAATAAGGAGGAAAATTATAATGAAGCATAAAATTTTTGGATACTTCCGGGCTCAGGTTGTCTAGTTTTTGAGCATCACCTGAAGAACCGAGGGTAGTTATACCCAGTATTTGTGTTTCACCTCTATTGAATAATCCTGTGCCATGGGTACGAGGGAGAATCGAAACCTCGGCTGAAAGCGGTCGTATTTCTCTCAAACCTCTTCCGTCCGGTCTAACTCCGTCCTTAAGTATTCGTACCCTGAATTGTTCATCTAGCAGTTCCTCAAAAGCTCCAGATGAAACACTAGAGTCAAATTCCTCTGCTAAGGACTCCTCTAATTCATCTTCTAAAGATTTTAAACGATTTCTCATGTCTTCTTGATCTTCTGCATCTGACAATGCCTTGTATATACGGTCTCCCAAAATTTCCCTTGCTTGTTTCACAGCTTCAGGATCATGTCCTTTTGGTACGAAATCCGCTTTTGGGATACCACTTTCATTAGTGAAATCTTGTTGTAGGGAAATAATCTCTAAATTTACTGACTGTGCTAGCTGAATAGCTTCAAACACAAGGTCCTCATCTACCTCCTTCGCTCCAGCCTCCATCATTGATACTCCATCGGTAGAACCCGCAACCACAAGGTCTAAAAGACTTTCTTCAAGTTGAGAATATGTAGGGTTAATTACAAATTCGCCATCAATATACCCAATTCGTGTTGCGGCGATAGGCCCGTTAAATGGTATGTTCGATATGCTTAGTGCAGCAGAAACCCCGTTTAAGGCTATTATGTCGAGGGGCATTTCTCTGTCACTGGACAGTGTTGTTGCTATAACTTGGACCTCGTTTTTAAACCCCTTGGGGAATAACGGTCTTATTGGCCTGTCTATTAGCCTGTCAGTGAGTATGGCGTGAGTTGTAGGCCTAGCCTCGCGTCTAAAAAAACTTCCGGGTATTTGGCCAATAGCATAATGTCTTTCTTCTAGATCTACTGTGAGAGGAAAAAAATCCAATCCTTCTCGAGGGTTACTCATTGTGACCGTGGCTAGAACCACATTGTCACCTTGCGTGATCAGTACAGAACCGCCTGCCTTTTGAGCCAAACGCCCCGTTTCCAATTCCAAATCGTGTCCGTGTATATTACGGGTTATTGTATGTAGTGAAATGTTGATTTACTCCTGGAGTAATACCAGAGGTTCAAATGGGAGATGTGCAATAATCGGAGAAAGGGGAGATGCGTGAGTTACTATCGCCTAAGACCCAATCGGGATATTAACGACCTGTACCTATTTACATCTTCTGTATTCAGATAGCGTAAAAGCCGACGACGCCTTCCCACAAGTTTCAGTAAACCTCTTCTTGTGGATTCGTCGTGATTATGTTCTCTCAAGTGCTGAGTCAATTCATTGATACGCGAAGTTAGTATCGCTACTTGCGACTCAGTCGATCCTGTATCGTTGTCGTGAACGCGGTATTCCGCAATTACGGCTTCTTTGTCAGCCCTGTCCAATCCGTTCTCCTGGATTTCTCTCTTGACTTGTTATTTAACTAATTTAAGGTTGGCAAAAGTGTAACACCCAATCTTCAGTGTAGCAATTTATAATTCAGCCCTGATCGAAATTAGGAAAACATTATTTTTGAATGGATGCTATAAACGCCGTTACAGCTTTTTCAAACCCGGATGGATTATCACCCATGACAAGATGTCCTGCATTTTCTACTATCGCTAATTTTCCACCCGGTATTCTGCCAATCATTTGGTCAGCAGTTCCAGTAGTTATCATGTCACTCTTGTCTCCTCTAACAACCATGGTCGGACACTGCAAATTCTCTAGGTAACCCCATAGTCTGCTGGTCATTTCTGGATCTTGGGGACGTCCCATTCTTCCTTGGGATCTTAAGGTCTTGTCATATTTCCACGTCCATTTGCCGTTAGGTAGTTGTTTTAAATTGTTAACTATGCTTCCCTTGATCTGTATTGGATCTCTCCGAGGATTATATTTAATTACTCTGTCAACAAAGGCGTCAATAGAATCAAGTTCGTCCTCCTGCTCCACGAAATTTCTTATGTTTTGGGTCCCAGCCCTAACATTTTCAGGACCAGCATCCACAATTATTAAGGCTTTTACCTGGTCAGGGTTAGAGGAGGCGTAGGTGAATGAGTTTCTTCCACCCATTGATAGTCCCATCAAAACAAATTCACCGAGGCCTAGTTCAGCAACTATTGCCTCTATATCCTTCTGATGTGTTTCTGGAGTGTAGTCTCCATCTGATGCCCAATCACTGTCGCCATGCCCTCTTTGATCTAATGCGATTATTCGATATCTGTCTGCGAATGCCAGAGCAACGAAGTCCCAAGAATGTGATTGTTGGGCAAATCCATGAAGTAACACCATGAGGGGATTGGTAGGGTCACCCCATTCGAGATAATGAAATTTCATTCCATTTACTTCAATCGATTTACTTTCAGGTTTCCATTCTTTTTCAAAAGTCACTCCTACTTCCCTTGCAGCATCATATAGAGATAATCCTTGATGTTCTTCAATGGTCATAAATTTATCCTCTCCAGACGATTATTTTATTAGGATATTGTGACAAGTTTTTAGATTGGTGGAAGCATATTTTTGAAGACTGATATTTTTTCGTACTGATTGGCTACGTTATAAAGTCTAGCCTCTTGGAATGCAGGTGCAGTAAGTTGCATCGACACCGGTAATCCCTTTGATGTGAAACCAATAGGAAGTGAAATAGTAGGGAGTCCTGTAATGTTTTGGGGCCGGGTCAATCTTGCCATTAATGGTGCTATGAGTTCCTGAACCCCGTTAACCTCTACAGATGTATCGTTTATCGGCGGTGCTCCTGTGGCCACCGTAGGGGCGATTAAAATGTCGTAATTTTCAAATAAGTTGTTTATTTTCTGATTGTAAATAGTTCTTGCTCTTTGGCTTTTAACATAATCTACCCCTGATGTTAGAGAGCCTTGCTGCAAGCGAGATTTAACGTCATTGCCAATCAATTCCGCTTTAGTTCTGATATTTTCAGAATGTATCTCTGCTGCCTCGGTAAGGAGTATTGTTCCCGATATCGCTAGGGTATGCTCAAGTATGGGGACTTCAATGGGTTCTACTTTGCCACCCAAACTCGCAAAATGTTCAGAAGCCTTCTTCATTAAACAGACTACCTCTTCATCGATAACATCATAAAAATATGTCTGAGGGTGCGCTATTTTTATTCCACTAATGTCTTTTTCGATATCAGATGTATAGTCAGATAGCCGGTGTTCCGAAGAGAAAGAATCATTTATATCGTGTCCGGAAATAGCGTTGAGTATTATAGCGTTGTCTTCCACTGTTCTTGTCATAGGGCCCACGGTATCTAGAGAACTACTCAAGGGGAACACGCCATGTCTTGAGACTCTACCAAATGTGGGTTTCATCCCTACGATTCCACATAAAGCCGAGGGTATGCGTATTGATCCCCCTGTATCACTACCTAAAGCCCCCATGCATTGACCAGCCGAGACTGAGGAAGCTGATCCCCCGCTAGAACCACCAGTAATGCATTCAGTGTTCCATGGATTTCTGGCGGGACCATAATGAGGGTTATGGCTGGTTGTTCCCAGCGCAAACTCATGCATTTGCAGTTTGCCAATGATGATAGCCCCTGCTTCAGATAATTTGTCCACCACTGTAGCATTAAAATTTGGGATGAAGTCTTTATATATTTTGGATCCCACCGTCGTTGGTATCCCTTTGGTGTAATATAAATCTTTGAGCCCGATAGGGATGCCGTGTAACTTTCCTTTCCATTCGCCTGCTAAAATTTCTTTTTCCGCTTGTGCCGCATTTTTTTTGGAAGTGTCACTCAAAACTTTTATAAAAGAATTCAGGTGGCCATCGGTCTCTTGAATGCGCAGAAGATGTGAGGCTACAAGATTCACGGGGGAGATCTCTTTTCTTTTCAGCAAGCTTGAAGCCTCACTAATTGTAAGTTGGCACAAGTTGTCCAAAACTTAAACCTTTCCCAAGACAAAAATAGCCGATGACTCAGTTTCTACTGTTAGAAATTGGTCTAGCATTTTGACAGAATTTGAGGCAGACTTGGCCAAAGGTTCTAGAATAACCCACTGTTTGGCATCTATCGATAATTCAGAGATATATTCTGGGGGTATATCTGGTTTGGGCTCATTATCGTGTGACATTTTACTGTGGATGCTAATGGTCTCCTGAAACTAATCTAGCAAAGGTATGCGACCCCAAATCACAGAATCGCTTTGGCTAGCTAATCCTTGATCTTTTATCATTTTCCGAATACTCAAAAGGGTGGCATTTACTTCTTTGGTTACATATACCCATTCAGGTTTGGGGGGGAACCAGTATGGAGAAGTAATTCTGACGACTTTTTCCTCTGAAGAATTAAAATAAATCCCAAATTTAGATACATGTGGTAACACAGCAAACCTCCCATTAAAAGTCAGCTAAACTTAGCATAGGTCATAATTTCGTTCAACTGGACTGAATGATTTTATTAATTATTTTGATGTCATCACCCAAACACCATCCCATTTTTTCGGAGGATCTGCTTTTAAGCTTTGACAACGATCTATATACATCTCAGTAATATAATCTTTTGGATTTAACTTCTGACCTTCTTTAAATGATTTTATGGCAGGGTCCCAGTCACCGACCCTATATTTTCCCAGCCCGTCTTTAAAGTAATTCAATACTTCCATTACATTGGGGAATGTGTCAGCGGTATGGAAATCTAGTACCTCATATATTCCTACAGGCTTTGTTTTACCTTTTACAATCACCTTGTCAATTTCTCTAGTCCTATATACTCCTTTTAGATTGGAGTGCGTAAACTCACTCACCAATATGCGTGCAGCATACTGTTTGCAGGCTGATTCTAATCTGGCAGCTAAATTCACCCCGTCTCCTATAACTGTGTAATCCATTCTTTTAGGGGAACCGATATTTCCAGATACAACTGTGTCCGTGTTTAATCCTATCCCCATGTCAATTGGAGGTAACCCATTTTTAGTTCGCACCTGATTCCATTCCCAAAGACTGGTTATCATGTCAATCGAGGCTCTTAATGCTCTATCTTCATCATCATCTGTACTGAAAGGGAGTCCGAAGGCTGCCATTATGGCATCTCCAATAAATTTATCTAACATACCACCTTGATTCGTTATTGAATCCACCATGATGGTAAAGTAGTCATTTAATAGTTGAACGGTCCCTTGTGCTCCCAATTGTTCGGTGATGGTAGTAAAGCCTCTGACATCTGAAAATAGAATCGTTGCTTTTTTTTCTTCACCTCCTAAATTATCATCCCCTTTAAGTAGCTGGTCTGCCAAACCTGGGTCCATGTATCTAGACATAGTGGACTTCATTCTTTTTTCTGTACTGATGTCTTCCAGCATTACCATGACGCCGAGTTTTTTTTCATCCATGCTTATGAGGGGTGCAACAGTTCCATTGAGTGATAATGTTTCATCACTTGTTTGATAGGATACATCTACGAAAGTGTCAGTCTGTTGTTCATCCTGCACCTTATTGATGCGGTCCATTAACCATTCATTTTCCCCAGTGAAGAAATCTACGGCGGGTTTTTGTAATATTTCGGATTCCGTAATGTTTAGTATCCTGAGGCCTGCTTCATTGCAGGTTATTATTTTTTCGTCTTCATCTAAGGTGATCACGCCGGAGGCCGCGCTTTGTAAAATACTATCGTTATAGTTTTTCATGTTCTGTACATCTGCAAAAAGCTGGGCATTCTCGAGGCCGACAGAGATTTGCGCAGTAAAGGCCTTTAATCTCTGTTCGTCCTCCTCGGTAAACGGCCCTCCTCTTTTGTTAAGAACTTGTGTAACTCCTAAAATCACCCTATCTTTATTTATGATTGGGACACATAATATCGATCTAGTAAAATACCCGGTTTGTTTGTCAAGATTTGGATTAAATCTGAGGTCTGCATAAGCGTGAGGGATGTTGATAGTTTCACCAGAAGAAAAAACGGTTCCTGCTATGCCCAGATGATTCGGAAACCTTATTTGAGTACTTTCCAATCCGTCACCAATTTGTAACCAAAGCTCATTAGTTTTTGGATCATTAAGGAATATCGAAGACCTATCAGCGTTAAGCATTTTGGTCGCTTCTCCCATAACCTTGCTTAGCATTGTCGGTAGGTCTATTTCTGCGGTTACTTCCGAAACCACGTCAAGAAGCTTTCTCTCCTCATTGCGACTTTTCTGCATTTGTTCCACAAATTGAGCACTTTGCAGGGCAATGCTTGCTTGTTCTGTCATTGCTTCTAAAAGTTCCAAATCTTTCTTGGTAAAGCGACCGGATTTTTTGTTTAATACCTCCGCGCTCCCGATAGTTACTCCATTTAGGGTTTTGACAGGGGCGCACAGGATATTTTTTGTTGTATATCCTGTTTGCTGATCTACTGCGGAATTAAAACGATCGTCACTGTACGCGTCGTGAATGATCTCTCCAACTCCTGATTGGAAAACTGATCCCGCTATCCCACTTTTGTTGTGTATCCTTATTTCCCTCAAATTAGTACCTTGGGCAAACCTGGTGTACAGCTCATTGGTTGCTAAATCATTTAAAAATAAAGACCCTCTTTCTGCATTTAATTCCCAAGTAGTGACTTCAATTATGGTAGCAATTATGTCTTCGATTGATTCATCTCGGGCGACCCGTCTTGAGATATTCAATAACATTTCGGCTCTATCTGAGGCTTCTAATTTATTTGCCATACTTCGACCTGTACTTTCTTTGATTAATAATAAGTAATTGAAGAACTAAAAACGATGGATATCAATTTTTGAAGTCCGCTTCCAATGAATTTCTCAAAGTCAATATTGTTTGAGTGAGATGATTGTTTTCATCGAGAGCTTCCCTTTCTAAGTCATGAAGTTTTTGGTCATACTCACTCTTTACAGTTTCAATGTTATCTCTCAAAGACGCTGATGTTTCTTTTAACTGCGTAATTTCATCTGCTCCATCAGTTATGGCTTTTTGGACCTCGTTATCCTTGTTGAATCGAAGATCTTCAAGCTCTTGTCTTAGCGCACCAGCAGTGGCCCTCAACTGGTCACTTTCTACTGCAGAATCAGAGATAGCTTTCTGAACGTCTTGGCCTTTCTGGAATTTTAGCTCTTCCAACTCGGCACGAAGGGCGCTAGCTGTATCTCTGAGTTGTTGCATTTCCTCTGCGTAGTCGCTGTGTATTCTTTCAACTACCTGGTTGTTTTTGAACTGCAAATCCTGAAGTTCTTCTCTTAACCTAGTGATGGTTTCTTTCAGTTGGGTCACCTCGTCAACCCCTTCCATCCGGGCAGATTGAATATTTCTGCCTTCCTCATAATTTTGAAATTCCAATTCTTCTCGTAGAGCCTGGATACTGTCACTTAGGTGTTGTATATCCATTTGCGATTGTCGGAGCTCTTCATAAAGGTTTTCGAAATTGAATTCTTTCTCCATAATGAGCTGATATTACCGTATTGTGTAACTATTTTTCTAGTCTAAGGTGCCTGGCGCGCTAAATCCTTAGAATAATTTAAATCAGGTCTAATATTTTAATCAGAGATGACCCCCCGCACCATTCTCACCGGAAGGACGTAATTTATGCCGTATAACTGACCTGCTGATGGAGGCACTCCAGAATGCTTGACTATATAATTATCGTAGATCAGATAGCGACAGGGATAGCTACCTTAGCCGTTGCTGTTTTCCTTGCATCACAGCTAAGGTAGCAGCATAAAGATTCTTTAGTTGTTACCCGGACCGAGTTGACCAGCGGTATAGTCCAGTGGATTGCCTTCATGATCACGGACCTTGGGTTCACACATATATATTTAAGAGCGATTGAAGGTGATGTAGCCTTAAGTAAAGAAGAAAGATATCGGTTCGATGGGTCCGCTCGGCACGTGGGCAGGGAGGATCAATTATGTTCCTGATTTTTTGGCACGTGGATTGATTTAAAATTGAATGGGTAAGCTACTTTAGGTCGTTATTTCCTAGCCTACCTTCCGAAATATTTCAATCCATTCGGAAAGTTTCCAGTCACCAAGTTTGTACCTTTTGAGAATCACATTTTCTTCACCCACTAGAATTTTTGTGGATCGGCTCAACCCTTTTATTGAATTTAATGTGCTAGCATCAGCTGGCAGGGCATAAATCCAGTTTGGGTTCCCGGCTGCCATGCCTTTTAGTCCCTCAAATGTATAACCGGGATTCATTCCTATAATGTAAATATTTGCCAATGCTGAAAGTTCTTGGTCAGTTTTAGCCAATTTCCGTAACTCGGAAATACACGTTCCTCAATTAGGAGATATAAAAAGCAGGAATTCAGGTTTGCTATCGACTAAAAAATGATTCGAAGTTATTTTTCCATCAGCGGTGGTTAGTTCAAAATACGGCAATTTTTCAATAGAAGGAGAAGGCGTTTCTATTACACTGGTTAATTGCTTTGGTACCACGATATTTTCTTCAGTGGTACATGCTAGCGTAATGATTACAAATAATAAGGGTAAAAAAAACGATTTATTCAACGACTTACTCCACAGTTACTGATTTAGCCAAGTTCCTCGGCTGGTCCACATCACACCCTCTTCTTACAGCAAAATAATAAGCAATCAATTGCAGCGGCACTGTGGCAACGATAGGGGAGAGTGAATCAGAGACGTCAGGAATTCTTATGACGTGGTCTACTTTAGCGCTGATTTCCATGTCTGATTCTGAGGCGATTGCAATGACTTTGGCCCCTCTACTTTTTGCCTCATTCACCGTGTTTAACATTTTTTCATATAAAGAGTCTTTGGGGATTAATGCGACTACCGGCATGTTGTCGTCTATAAGTGATATCGGCCCATGTTTCATCTCTCCTGCAGGATAGCCTTCAGCATGTATGTAGCTGACTTCTTTTAATTTAAGAGCACCTTCTAGGGCAACGGGATAGTTGTACCCTCTCCCAAGAAACAAAAAATCTGAGCTAGTATGATATTTACTTGCCAGTTCCTCGTATTGTTTTTGATCAACCAAAACGCTTCCTATCATTTCTGGTAACCGGGAAAGTTCCTCTGTAAGACTGGCGGCCTGATTAGGGGAGATGTGCTCTCTTTGCACTCCAAAATATATTGCCAGTGTATAAAGAGTTACTAAGGAGCATGTAAAGGTTTTAGTCGCTGCAACCCCGACTTCTAATCCAGCCCTGATTTGAAGCGTTTGATCTGCTATGTGGGAAGCTTGTGTATTTGAGTAGTTAGAAAGTGTTATTTGGGTGATATTTTTTCTTCGAACCTCTTCCATCGCCGCGAGAGTGTCAGCTGTCTCCCCAGATTGACTTATGGATATAAAGAGGGAATCTTTTTCAAGAATCGGTTCTCGATAACGGAATTCTGACGAGTTATCCCATTCTGCCGGTATTCCTGCGATTCGTTCCATCCAGAGGCGGGCAAGCATGGCAGCATGCAAGCTCGTCCCCATGCCTGTAAGAGTTATTCTCGAAATTTGTTTGATTTCTTCTACCCTAAGGTTAAAGTCAGCAAGGTTAAATAAGCCTTTATTAGAAGACAGTCGACCCATTAATGAGGCGATTATGGCGTCAGGCTGTTCGCATATCTCTTTCAGCATAAAATGCCTGTAATTACCTTTGGCCATAGAGATAGGGTTATTTGCAACGACAGTCTTTTCTTTTTCGATGGAATTTCCATTGTTGTCCCTGAATTTGATGGAGTTATGTTCCAATATCGCAAGTTCCCCTGGTCGCATATGCGAAATAGTATTTGTATGACTAAGGATCGCCGGGATATCACTAGCGACTAACATTTCATCCTTCCCATATCCAATTATAAGACCCCCTGCGTTGCCAGTTTTAAACGCTACTATCTTTTCAGGTTGATCGTTGCACATAGCAACTACCGCATTCGCTCCTCTGATTCTGCCTACACTCATCCCGGTTGCTTCTTCAAAAGTGGCACCGTCATTCATATAGTGTTCTATCAAATGAGGAATAGTTTCCGAATCTGTATCAGAATTAAAAATATGCCCTTTTTTGACCAACTCTTTTTTTAGTTCCAGGTAATTTTCTACAATCCCATTATGAACAACAGATAGGTTCCCATAAGTGTCGCTATGAGGGTGTGCATTTACCGTATTAGCTTCACCATGGGTTGCCCATCGGGTATGGCCAATACCTGACATCCCGTCGGCCTTTGAAGTTTCGGTTAGCTTTTGAAGTTCGCTAAGCTTTCCTGCGGATCTATAGGTCGTGTGGGTTTGGTCTTGGTTGAAGACTGATACCCCAGCACTGTCGTAGCCTCTATATTCAAGTTTTATTAGCCCATCTATAAGGATAGGTAATGCCTGTGAACGCCCAGTGTAGCCGATAATTCCGCACATCAGTTATTTAGTCTTTCCCTTTTGTTGATCTTGTACACGCCTCTATAGTTTTCTGGCAGGAGTAGAGAAATTCTTTCCATTATCATGTCAGTCATTGATTTTAAGATAGCACTGTCAATTGTTCCATCTATCTTAGGAAGTGAGAATGGGCTTCCTATATTTACTTTAATATTCCCTGTTGGGTTCACTACCCTCATTCCGTTCCCGATGTGTTCAGTTCCAGTTATTGCTACTGGTAATATAGTTGCATCAGACATTTGGACTAACCTAGCTACCCCGGGTTTGGCTTTAATCATGGGCCCGTTACTCCTCGTTCCCTCTGGGAAGATTAGAATGACGCCGTCATAGCGCAATTGATTTAAAGCCCATTTGAATGACGTTACATCAATTCTGTCTCTATTAAGCGGATATGCACCATACCAACGTAGCAGAGTGCTAATAAAAGGTCCCGAAAATAAGTTACTCTTTGCAAGAAATTTCAGTCTCCTTGAGACAGAAACCGCCAGAATTGATGGGTCTATGTTGCTTAAATGATTAGAAACTACGATTAAAGGTCCTACAGGTGGGACATTTTCCTGGCCGGACACCTCAAAATTGGCGAACCACTTTAAAGTGATCTTTTGCAGAAAATTACAAATTGGATAGAGCATTAAAACTGAGATTTGTAAATAGATGTTATTTCATTTATTACATCTTCCAGACTCATCGTTGTGGTGTCAATGATGGTATAGAAATCGTTCTTGCGCAAAGGGGAATCTTGGCGTTGAGTGTCTAAGAGGTCTCTTCTTTCCAGATCAACCTTTACTTCGTTTAATGACAATTTGTCCTCGAAATCTACTTGTTCTTCGTATCGTCGCTGGGCTCTAGCTTCAACGCTGGCGTCTAGGTACAATTTTAATTCTGCGTCTGGTAATACTACGCTTCCTATGTCCCTTCCTACCATAACTATCGGCCCTTGACTGGCAATATTTCTTTGTTGCGTTACCAATTCTTTTCTAACCTCGGGTATTTTTGAAATGATTGATACTGTCCGATCGATCTCCGGGGTTTTAAGTGTGGAAGTTTTATCTATTCCGTTTATCAGTATTTTTTCAGAACCAGAAAAGTCTTCGAGTTCAATGGACGTTATTTTGACGGTTTCAATGATGCTGGAATCCTCCTCAAAGGATATGCCGGAATCCAATACAGATCTAGTTGCAGCCCTGTACATTATCCCTGTGTCCAGGAAATTCCATTTTAAAGCCTTACCAACACCTCTGCCTACGGCGGTTTTCCCCGAGGCAGCAGGACCGTCTATTGCTATTTGAAATTTCATTAATCAGCCTCTCACCTTAATAACTTTAACCCTAAATGTTGAAATAGGATTTAATGGTTGATTTGAAATTGGGATCGTAAGAATATATAGATCCTTCCTTTTCTCTTGCCTCTCTTGATACAAGAATTTCCCTGGCGGCTAATTTAATATCGTCAACTACTGCTTCTTCATTAACGAGTGTATCGTAGGAGTCATCGTTCAATCCTAGGTAATTCTTCAATATGGACTCGTTATGCTGACCAAATAAAGGCGCCCCTTTCATTTTGAGATCTGAACCCTTCGACATTTTCCATGGTTTACCAGGATATGGGAGTGTAGGAACTTCGCTGTTTGGATGATGAGAGACAATTTCAAAAAAATCTCTGTGGTTCAAATGTTCATTAAAAAGCAGTTCTTTACCATTCAATACCACTCCTGCGGGTACCCTGTTTTTTTGCAAAGTAGTCATCAATTCAACATTGTCCCACAACAGGGTTTTCGAAGATATCAATTTGTCTAATTCTGTTCGGTAGCGTATGCGAGACTCATTAGATTGAAATCGATTGTCACTGCCTGTTTCTGGGAATAACAAATTTGATAATGACTTCCATTGATCCTGAGAAATAGCAGTGATGGTTATCCATTTATCTTGACCTTTGCAAGGGTAACAACCATGCGGAGATATGTTGGGGTGCGAGTTTCCTATTCGCTTAACTATTCTTTTGTTGGCTGTGTATTCGAGTATAGTTTCCGGAGTAGTTGATGTAACGCATTCTGTTTGCGAGACCTCAATAAACTGACCTTCACCTTCTTTTAGCCTATGTATAAGCGCTGCCATCACAGCAAAGACTGTGTGCTCGGCAGCGGTGTAATCCGGATAGGGTATTTCTGGTTGAGCCGGGGGGCCGTTTTCATAGCCGGTTGCAGCCGCAAGCCCTGACGCGGCCTCAGTACCAAACCCTATGGCTCCAAAACTCGACCATGGTCCTGTGTGGCCATAGCCCGTCGATGAAACAACGATTATATCTGGCCGTATTTTTTGGAGATGCTCGTACTCTAGGCCGAATTTTTTCATGACCCTAGGGGTGAAATTGCATGCAAACACATCGCTTATGCTAATCAAATCATACAAACACTGGAGACTGTTTTTATGGTCTAATTCCAGTCCAAGGCTTAGTTTATTTCTGTTTTGCTCATTGAAATTAATGGCTCGATTCCAATATTTTCCATCCCGCCTTTCATCATAAAAATCAGAAAGCCTGTAGGCATCCGGTCGATTAGCCGATTCCAGTCTGATAATTTCTGCGCCCATGTCGGATAGGAGTTTTGTGGCGTATGGTACGGCTATCAGTTGGCCCAGTTCTACTATCCGGACACCGTTGAGAATCCCATTATTTTTCATTTGGCCGCCTAGTATCCTGAAATTCACCGGTAGATAATTTTAATTTTTCTATTAATATTTCCTCAGTATGTTGGCCCAATGTAGGTGCAGTTTTTTGTATATCCCAGGGAGTTTTAGATAATTTAAAAGGTCTTCCCGGAAATTTTGGGTTACCTGAATTTGAATTACCAATATCCTGAAAATATTGATCATGTGCATACTGAGGGTTTTCAAGTAGGTCTGCTGCGTCTTGGACTAATCCGTAAATTAATTCACGGTGAGAGTGGGCTCCGTAAAATAATTCATGTTTACCTTTGCGAATGAATGCAGCCCTCACCAAGTTCTCAAATTCCTCGGCATGTTGTTTTCGTCCATCAGGAGTTTGAAATTTAGCATCGGACAAACCTTCATCTTCGAGGAGATTGGCGGTTTTACTCCAGTCGGTAGACCCGAAAGTAATTGGAACGATATATCCGTCTTTGACTTGTATAGGCGCTCGTGGAAGTTCTCCATTCATTAATGGTTGCCTCGTATGAATTATCCCAGAGGCGGCGTAATTTGTGGTTGTGTCACGCACAGATGCGGCCATGCTCTCTTGAATAGATATGTCTACTTTCTGTCCATCACCTGAACTTATCATTTCATAGTAAGCCATTAAGGCCGCCGAGGCTGCATTAGTCCCTGCCTTGAATTGCGCTTGATGGAAGGCGTGTTTGAGAGGGGGTTTGTTAGTTGATCCAAAAATGAACATCAGTCCTCCCAGGGCATAAAAAATTAGGTCAGTTGCCTCAAAGTATTTGTATGGCCCGGTTTGTCCAAAATTACTAATAGAAACAATAACCAAATTTGGATTCAGGGTATGCAGTTTGCTTTCTGTAAACCCGTAGGATGCTAGGGTTCCGGGCCGAAAACTCTCTACTAAGATGTCCGACTCCTTTACTAATTTTTCAACAGCAAGATGTCCGAAATCTGATTTTAAGTTAAGTTCAACGCTTTTTTTGTTGGTGTTGAGGTATTGAAATAAAAGACTGTCATCTCTATCCGGTGAGGCTTCATCAAAAGGGGGCATGTTCCTGCAAGGGTCACCGATCAGCGGATTTTCAATTTTTATAATATCAGCTCCGAAATCACCTAAAAGTTTTGTGCAGTATGGCCCAGATATATAGTGAGTCAAATCGAGAACTCGCACATTTTTTAAAGCTTGGGTTTTCAATGGAGTGTCCTAATGTTTTTTGTATTCAACCTGTGAAATTATAAACATTTAGGTCCTCTAGTTGAGAGGATTGAATTAACTACATATAATCACAAACATAAAATGATCTCACCGTTAGGGGGTATGTTATCAATATGAATGATCAAGTTGTTTTTTGGGCCCCGGATGATTCTGGCCTCCAAGTGTTGAAAGATGCTATACCAGAAGGAGTTGAAATAGATTGGCTTAACTCTTCGGCCTCCATGGAGGAATCTGCTGAAGCATTACAAAATACCAAGGCCATAATATTGGGAGGAGCTCTTGTGTTTGACCTTGAATTAGCTGCTAAATGTCCAGAATTACGTCTTATTCAAACTACCAGTGCAGGTACCAATCAACTTGATAAGGTAGGGCTTGGAGAGCTTGGAATTAAAGTGTCAAATAATGGGGGCGGTAACGCCGTGGCAGTCGCTGAACATACCATCGCCTTAATGATAGGAGTATACAGAAAACTACAATTGCAATTCAAAAGTGTACAGGAGGGTAAATGGATGTCGAACATTCGAGCTGACTGGTTCTCACAGGCGCACGAATTAACTGGGAAAACAGTCGGCATAATAGGGGTCGGTCGAATAGGATCTCGAGTAGCCAAAAGGTTACAGGGCTGGGAGTGTGAACTTATTTATCATGATATCGTAGATCCAGATTCAGAATTGGTGAATGATCTCTGTATGAAAAAAGTAGAATTGGATGAATTATTAGCCACATCTGACATTATCACCCTACATGTTCCTTTGAATCGTAAGACCAGAGGAATGATAAGTGATAGAGAATTTGATTTGATGAAACCTACCGCAGTCCTAATAAATGCATGTAGAGGCCCGGTCGTTGATGAAGATGCTTTAATCCGTGCATTTGAGCAGGATAAAATCATGGGTGCCGGAGTAGATGTCCTTGAAATAGAGCCTACTCCTGAAGATAATCCCCTAATTGATATGGATAACGTTCTGATTACCCCTCACCTGGCTGCTTTTACTCAAGAGGCTTCAGAAAAAAGTAGAGCATTCGCCACTTATAACACGGCCAAAGTCGCTAATGGAGGAGAACCGGAATCTGTTGTTCTGCCAGACGACTAAATTAACGTGAACTGACTCGATGTATTAGACTCAAGGGTGTTTGCTCCAGTAATGTGTCGCATTCCATTTTATTTAGACCTGATCCCAGAGCTATTTTTTCAGCATATTCCTGAGTCATCAAGTCTTCGGGAGCGTGGGCGTCTGAGTCCAATATCAATGTAGCACCACTTTCTTTGGCTGTTTTCACAACATGTCCATTGGCCAAACCATGACCTTTTCTACCTGATATTTCTAACAAAACGCCGTTCTTGGCGGCCATTGTCGCCTCCTCAACGGTTATTAGGCCAGGATGAGCCAATATATCTACATATTTGGATGACACTGCCGCTATGTTAGTCCCAGCAATCACGGGTTCCATTATAGTTTCCCCATGGACGTTAACGATTTTGGCACCTATTGATCGTGCCTCTTTGGCCAAAAGATGGATATCCTCTATAGGGGTATGGGTAATTTCCACACCTGGGTAAACTTTTATGTCCCACCTTTTTTCTGCCATTGCACAATCTTTTTTCAAAGTAGTCAGCACAAATTCCAGGTTGCCCGGACCAACATGATCAGTTATCGCCATGGTCTTGTATCCAATCGCAATAGCTCGCCTTATGAGTTCGATTGGGGAAAGTACCCCGTCACTTAAAAAAGTGTGAGTGTGAAAATCATGCATTGGTTAATCGCCTGATATAGATTTTGAAAGTTTTCCCATTGCGTTCTTTGTTGAACCTATAAAAGGTTCTCCTGCGTGTTCTGTATGAATTACTTTAATAGAGACAAACATTGGACCGTTTTGTTTCATTAGATAGGGTAGTTCACTCACTAATGTTTCTAGGTCTTCAAAGGAATAAGCGCCTTTATAGCCAGCGTCACTTGCCATGGCAGCTACCGTAACCTCACTGTTCCTGACATCGTTGATGGCCTTTACAGCCTCAATTGCCGAAATCATGTCACTTCCTTTCTTAATTTTAATCATGGGCATTTTATAGTTGCGAGTCAGGTCAACACAATAGAATTAAACAATAGGGCCTCTATATTGCATCTCCTCAGGGAGCTGGTCGGTTACACCTAATGCGACCAATATCCTCTGGGCTGTGAAATTTGCCACTTCTTCAAGCGTTGTTATAGGCAGATAATAGGGAGGGTCCGAAGGTAGAATAGTCACACCCAAAGTGGCTAGGTATTTCATGTTACCCAGATGTATCGCATTAAGCGGAGACTCTCGTGGAACCATTGTTAAAGGTCTCCTCTCTTTTAAACAAACGTCGGCGGCTCTTCTTATTAAGTTGTCTGATAGACCTTTTGCCACTGCAGAAATTGTTGCCATACTAGATGGAACTATGGCCATTCCAGCAGTTGGGTAAGTTCCACTTGCTATAGGCGCTTTAAAATCCCCTATAGCGAAATGTTCAAAATTATTATCGTATGACCATTCTTCTACATTTTCTCCATAAGACATACTCATCTCTTGCTGCCATACCATTCTTGCTGGGTTTGAGGCGATCAGCGATACGCCTACATTCTTGTTTAGCAAGGCGTCAACTGTTTTGGCAGCCAAAAGGGATCCACTAGCGCCAGATATACCTACTACAATCCGTGACCGGGTTTTTTCCATTTTCACACCATTAGTGCTGTAATTGTACCTAACAACATTGAACAAGATACAAAAGCGTTGATTCTCATGAAGCCCATTCCCATTCTTGATAAATCACTAGGTGTTACTAGTCGATATTTGTAGACAAGAAAAATTGCGCTTAATCCGCAACCACTGTAATAAAATAACCCTAGCTCCATCCATACACCTAGTATTATTAGACACAACACAGCCAATATATCCATGCTCCGTGCAATTTTAAAGGCTTTAGTGATTCCAAAACGAGATGCGACGGAATGTAATTTTTCCTTTTCCTGAAAAGAAACATCTTGTGTATGGTAGATGATGTCGAAACTTCCAGCCCAAAGAGCTACTGAAGTAGAAAGCAAAACAGGCTGCCATTCTAGTTTGCCCACCATACCGATCCAAGCTGCTGATGGGGCTATGGCGAGAGCCCAGCCAAGCAGTATATTAGCCAACCAAGTAACTCTCTTGGTAAATGGGTATACCACAAGGTATATGAGAGCAAGTGGTGCCAAAATCAGTGCTAAGGTGTTGAGCATGTAAGCACATAGGATAAAAATGAATGACGAAATTATCCCAGGGACTAACAAATCAGTAACAGAAAGAACACCTCGTGGGAGATGTCTTTGGGATGACCGTGGATTTTTTGAGTCTATGTGTCTGTCTATAATTCTGTTGGCAATCATACCTACGGTTCTAGCTGACACCATTGCAAGAGTTATCCAAAAAAAACTTTCAAAATCTGGTATGCCCTTAATCGCAAGGAGCATTCCTATGTAGGCAAAAGGGAGTGCAAAAATCGATTCTTGAAATTTTATTGCATCAAAGAAATTGGGTATTTTCGGCCAAATAGTATTAAAGGGCATGAGTGTTAAAAACCGTATTCTGACCAGCGATCGGTGACTAATAATTTTATCTCTTCTGACATTATTACGTCCGGAGGCCAAATTCTTTTCCTTCCGTCAAGAGCTGTCTTTTTTGTAGCATCAATTCCAAGCTTACTCCCGTATTTCGGGGTTGGGCTTGCATGATCTAAGTCATCAACAGGTCCTTCGCTGATAACTATGTCTGTATCTGGATTAATATTGCTAGTAACCCGCCACGCAACTTCAGATAGATTTTGGACATCAACTGTGTCGTCCACAATTATTATCCCCTTTGCCAACATCATCAATCCCAACCCCCAAATCGCATTCATGACCTTTCTCGTGTGTCCGGGATATTCTTTTTTCATTGAAACGATAACTAAATTATGGAAAACGCCTTCTGCTGGCATATTAATATCCACCACCTCAGGCAAAGTTAATTGGAGTGCAGGGAGCATCAATCTCTCCACAGCTTTTCCCATAAAGAAATCTTCTGATGGTGGCCTTCCTACCACAGTGGCTGGGTATATGGGTTGCCTCCTGTGTGTTAAAGCAGTTAAGTGGAAAACCGGATAATCGTCTTCCAGAGAATAGTATCCAGTGTGATCACCGAATGGGCCCTCTTCTTTCAATTCTCCAGGGATCACGTATCCTTCCAACACGGCTTCTGAATGGGCGGGCACTTCGAGGTCAACTGTTTTACATTGGACCATTTCGACAGGTGAGTTTCTTAATACCCCTGATACTGCTATCTCGTCCATGTCAGGAGGTAACGGTAGAGCCCCTGTCCACATGGTGACAGGGTCCGAACCCAACGCAATGGCAACCTCCATTTTTGGTAACTTCTGCAGCTCTCCCGACCTATAGTGGCTTGCTCCAACTTTATGGGACTGCCAATGCATTCCCGCAGTGTGAGAATCATAAATTTGCATACGGTAAGTACCCATATTTCTTTTTCCTGAGTTAGGGTCTTTAGAAATAACCAGTGGTAGGGTTATATATCTGCCACCGTCCATAGGCCAGCAGGTTAGATGGGGCAAGTAATTTAAATCAGCATCTTGTCCCGTCTTTATTATTTCCTGACAGGGAGCGGATGAAATTCTTTTGGGCTGCGTCCGAGCCAGGCTTGCCATGTCTTTGAGGGTTTTTAGTTTGCCTAACAATGAATCGGGAGGTGTTTTCACGATTCCGAGAATATCACGTACTTTTTGAGTTAAATCGTCAGTATTTTCTACACCCAAAGCCCAAGCCATTCGTTGATGTGTACCAAATAGGTTTGTTACAACAGGGACCGTGAATCCTTCCACATTACGGAAGTACAGAACAGGGCCTCCGGATTTAACTGCCCTATCAGTTACTTCACTTATTTCTAAATCCCGGCTCACATGGGCGTCAATATATTGAACTTGATTTTTAGAATCTAAAAAACTGATGAATTCTCTCAGATCTTTGTAGCTCATTTCCTTATAACCTAGTTCTGTTATTGCGAAGTTCTGTTGAAGATAAATCCATTCTGAATTGTGATTCGGGGATTGCTTTAAACATGGAAATAAATGCTTCAGGGATCGCCATGTCAAATATAGTTTTAAATTCACTATTTTGGAGACGCCCTGCCACCAAAAAATTGCATTTGGCATCCTTTATCTTCTGCAAGGATGTGTACATATTTTGAACATTATTGGCATAATATTTGGGGTCCACCAATCGTAGGGCAGTATCGTTACCTATAATAAAAGTCGAATTTGGGAATATACTGGATTTTTCGGCAAACAATGGAGCACAAGTTAGAATCACCGTTTCTGACTTTTCAAATTGAGATACCCTCTTTTTTATCTCCTCCGATCGAAGTGGGGGCTTATCCACATTAGTGATAGACATTTCGAAGGCTACGGGAGCTTCTAAAATATCAGATGCGAGTTTTGATAGCTCTATGTGCCCTCGGTGTATTGGATTAAACGACCCGGATAATATTCCACCTTCGAAATTTTTATCTAATCCCACTAAATCAGGCCCAGCGGAAGTTATAGAACTAATATGCCCATTCACTAAGGAATCAAGATCGGAAGAGTATTCCATCTCATCTATAGAAACAGATTCCGACTCATTTAATTCCAAGCTTATTTCGCTGGTACCTAGTAGTTTCTCTTCTATGGACTGAACGATTAGTGTACTCACAAGTTCTTCCTCTTCAACCCTGCTTCTTGTTTCTTTTTTGAGAATTAGGTGAGCCACATACTTTAACCTAGAGCCCCATAATCCAATAAACGCCTGATTTTCACCGCTTCTTTTTCGATTTGTCGATATTGCCCCCGTACATGAAACTCCAATAATGTCCATCTCGTTATTGCCATATTGAGTTCCTTGAATATATGCAGCCTTTGCCATCGACAACGCGGTTGTTTTAGACACGTATTGGCTGGGGACTTCTCCAATGTAGCGATTGAGAGATTCATTGGAATATGGAATTGTTGCTTCGAGCAAAGTTTTTGATGCGCCAGGAATACTCAACAACCAATTAATGGATTGGGAGCCTACTCCAGAGACAGACATGACTAGTTTTGTCTTAGAATTGTGTATTCGAGTAATAGAATATTCTAGGTTGGAATTCATATATCTAGAGCACCTATCCTGTCAGACACCCATGTTCTGATATTAAATGGCTGCCATCGCACAAACTGCTTTGCGAAGCGTAAGTTTTGCAACACAGACATATTTATATGGATAAAGAGATCTCCCAAGATGGTTTATTAAAGGAGATTCACCATTTTATCACGGAGGGCGATTCTCACTCCAGAAAGTAAGGTGGCACTAATCATTATGAATATTATGGAGGGCCAATCAACCCCTATATTTGGGTCACAGCACTGGATGACTAATCCTAGGGAGGTTCCTGCGGCCGGCGGGTGTTCAGTGTTGGTAACAACCATCAAAAATATTCCAACCCCAACTGATAGCGCTGCGGCCGCATCCAGTAAATAACGGTTTTCTACTATCACTTGGATCAAAGGTGGGGATTGAAGGATCAGGGCGATTAGGGTTCCTGTAAAGGCTGCTAAGAGGTGTCCTCCAATCACTTTGCGAGGCGTTGCAGCCACACTGTTTGGAACTACAAATATCGTAAACGTAGAGGATGCAATTCCGACAATTATTGCGGTTTTTAAAGTATCTCCAATAATTAATATTAGTATCAGTGCTATTGTGGCAAGGCAGCACTGTAAAAAATAGTGGTTCCAGCGGGAATGAATGTATTGGTCTAATACGTGTGGTAGGAATCCGTGAGGTGAAGTTAGGTGAGGCAGGTGAATGTCAGGGTGTGGTAGATGAAAGCCTTTTGGTGCTCTCAATTATTCTTGGCTCCCGATATTTCCAGTTGTTTGAAGTTGTCTCTTAAGGGTATCGGTGTTTTTAGGGCTGGACCAGCCAAAGCTGAACTACTTTCTCTTCATTTTAGGAATATATAATCCTTTTAAAAGCCTTGTTTTAATTGACTGGTATAATTGGCGACTACTTTGAAATATAAACTATTAGCAGATTATCAAAGCTCTTTTATAATTATTCACGGCTTATCTGACATAGAATCACAAAATGGATACTAGGTTCAATAAACGCCTTGGCGATATTTTTATAACAAAACCTCGGCGATCAGAAATAGCTCCTATCACTTTTAATGTAAATGAGAGGAGAATAAATGCCCGTACTTTTTCTTCTCCTCTTATATTGGTCGGGGTATTTTTGGCTTTGATATTAGTGGGGGCCTTTTTGCTGTCGGCTCCATTTGCTCATCATGAACAAGGGTGGGGAGATCCAATTTTATCAATATTTACTGCCACCTCTGCTGTGACAGTTACTGGCTTGATAGTAGTAGATACCGCCACGTATTGGACTTCAAATGGTCAGGTTATTATTTTGCTTCTTATGTTTGTGGGAGGACTAGGATTTATGACTCTAGCCGCTTTTCTATTGGCTGTTCTCGGTCAGAGAGTTTCAATGGCTCAGAGGTTGCTAATTAGGGAAAGTCTGGGAAGCGAAAATATGGGAGGGATCCAGAGATTAAGCGTTACGATAGTTGCAGCTGCAATATCAATTCAAGTTATAGGTTTTTTGGCTTTGTTCGCAAGGTTCCTGTTTTCGGAATCCCCAGGTGAGGCCGCCTGGCAAGCCTTGTTTCATTCGGTTTCGGGATTCAATAATGCAGGGTTTGTTATTTTGAACCACTCTGATGGCTTGCACGCATTCAGGGAAGATTTTGTTGTTTTGAGCATCATAGGATGGCTGATAATTCTGGGATCTTTAAGTTTTTGGGTAGTCGTTGACTTAGTCTCTAAAGACTCTATCAGAAAATTTTCTTTAGTGAGCAAAATAGTATTATCAACAACGATAGTATTAATAATTACTGGGACTTTATTCTTCCTTTTTGCTGAAAGTAACAATCCCAAAACAATAGGAGATTTGCCATTAAGTGCTCAAATTGGTGTATCCATTTTTGAGGGTGTGAGCGGTCGTACAGCTGGATTTTCAACAATAGATTATGGGTATGCTAGGCCTGCAACGGATGTGTTTATGTCTCTTCTGATGTTTATCGGCGGTGCTACCGGATCAGTCGCCGGCGGTATTAAGGTAACAACCTTTTTTATTATCGTTCTCAGCATTGTAGCCATAATCAGAGAAAGAGCGCATGTGACAGCATTTGGTAGAGAAATATCTCCCGTCACAGTTCGAAGATCCTACGCTGTGACATTAATTTGCTTGGCTTTTATATTCTTATGTACTTTATGTCTTGCGCTTACTAACAGCCATGTGCTCATTCGGGATTTAGCATTCGAATCAGTTTCAGCTTTCGGTACAGTTGGCCTTAGTACTGGCGCTACTGGTGAGCTAAATGGTTTAGGACATATGATAGTTGCAATTACTATGTTCATCGGTCGGGTAGGACCTATTATAGTAGGGCTCAGAATGGTTCCTAATAGGGAAGCGAGCCCATATCGGTATGCTACAGAACCAGTTACAATTGGCTAGCGTATAAAAGGTACGCCGAAGGTAATTTTTTTATGGCTAACAAACAAGTTGCAGTTATAGGTCTTGGCAGATTTGGAGTTAGTACAACTCGTACCCTATATAACCTTGGCCACGATGTTTTGGCTATTGATAAAGATGAGGCCAGGGTTCAGTCGGTGCTAGGGCAGTGCACCTACGCTGTATCTGCAGAATGTACCAATGAGAGTGCACTGAGAGATCTAGGAATTCAGGATTATGATGTAGCTATAATCACTATCGAGACTAACATAGCAGATAGTGTCATGGCATGCGTTCTACTGAAGACCATTGGAGTAAAAACAATTGTGGCTCGAGCTCGAGATTCATTACATGCGAGTACTCTCAGGAGGATAGGAGTCGACAGGGTTATTCAGCCCGAGGAAGAGATGGGGACTAGACTCGCCCATAGCCTGTTTAATGCTAGTGTTGAAGAATACTTAGAAATAACGAATAACTACGGGGTTAGCAGGTATAGAGTTCCAGAAAAATTGGCGGGCACAACACTTGAAGAAATAGGATTTACCAATAGCCGTGACAGTTATGGGATAACTGCCGTCGCTCTATGCAAAGGGAGGAAAGTCACCTTGAATCCGCCTGTGAGTTCTAAAGTCGGGACAGGGGATTTTGTAATTGTTGCGGCTTTGGATAGTGATCTTGAAACCTTGGATGATTCATCAGATGATTTGGAAGGACAGATTTAAGTTTTTTGTAAAGTTGAAATTCTTATTGAAGAGACGGCTATATGATCCTCGCAATAATAACAGGCTCTACTAGTGATGAGTATGTAGCAACCACTGCTTCACGCTTGGCCAAACAAACGAAACTCCCGATAAATTTACTTTACGTGATAGAAGTCGACAGGAACTACCCGATCGATATGGAAATACCCGAGGACACCGAAAAAGGGGAAAAGGCTCTTTTCCAAATCGAAAAGATAACAAGTAAATTTAAAGTCAAATCCAAAGGGGAAATTCTCCAAGCTAGATTCTCGGGGAGCGCAATCATTAGCCAGTCAGAGAATATTCAAGCAAAACTTATAGTTTTAGCACATAAGAAACAGAAGTCTAATAATTTATATGACAATATTTGTGAATATGTTACCGACAATGCAAAATGTGATGTAATTATGTGTGCAAATTTGGGTAAGCAGGCTTTAGGAAATAAATGATTCGAAATTCGGACGGGAACTCAAATTCTGGTGTACAAAGATTGAAAAGGATTGCTGTCATTGGTTGCGGTTCATTAGGTACCCAAATAACAATTGAATTATCATCCTCCGGGAATATAGTAATTGTCCTTGATAAGGACCCGGAAGCATTTTCAGCACTGCCGTCCCACTTGCTAGAAAGCTCTAGAGTTGTGACTGCGATTGGGGACGGAACCCAAGAAATATCATTGAGACAGGCCGGAGTACAGGATGTAGACTTTCTGATAGCGGTAACTGCGAAAGCATCTGTCAATTTAATGAGTGGTCAATTAGCACGTCATGTCATGCGAATACCAGTAGTGATGTGCTTAGTTAACGATTCCAACCTTTCGCCAATGTATGAGAACCTTGGAATTAAAGTTATTAATCCTGATGGCTTGCTCATGGAAACTATTAAGGGCGGATTGGATTAATGAGAGGTATATCTTGTACGCAATCATTGTAGGGTGTGGTCCTATTGGCATTAAAGTATCGGAATGGTTGATGGCCTCTGGTGCCGAAGTAACACTGATAGAGAAAATTGCTGAGAAGCAGAAATTTGCAGACAACTTACTGGGTTCAGTAGTGGTTCTAGGCGATGGCACTAGGATCGATACTCAAGATACCGCCGGAACAAAAAGAGCTGATCTTTTCATATCAACCCTAAGTTCTGATGAAGACAATATGCTTGCATGTCAAATAGCCAAGCACCATTTTGAAGTAGACGGAATTATCGCGATAAGTGCTAATCCAGACAATGCGAACCTGCTTAAACTTCTAGGGATTAATATCGTCGTTGATGTGACAGAGCTTATAACCGAAAAAATTCAAAGTTTTGTCGCACCCATGCTTGTGGAGGATTTGTGAATAAAACTATTCGTAAAATCGCTTATCTTGGTCCTCCCGGAACTTACAGTGAGCAAGCAGCTAAACATTGGAACGATGTGGATGAACTTTTGCCAGTTGAATCAATCCCTGCTGTTGCAAAATCAGTGGAAGAAGGAGAATCCTGTCAAGGAGTTGTTCCGATAGAAAACAGTATTGAGGGGGGAGTGACTTTCACACTCGATTTACTCATTCATGATTCAACATTATCGATTTGTGGTGAAGTCATTGTTCCAATAAACCATTATTTGATGGCTCAGAAGGAAATCGACCTTGAAAGTATTACTACGGTATTTTCTCATCCGCAATCATTGGGTCAATGCAGGCAATTTCTTCTGAATAATATACCGAGAGCCACCCTGATGGCTTCATTAAGCAATGCCAAGGCTGTTGAGGAAATGTTAGATTCAACTCCGAATTCAGCCGCCATATCGAGCGAAAGATCCGCCAATTTGTATGGAGCCACAATTCTGAAAAAAAATGTGGAAGACAACCCCTACAATGAAACACGATTTGTTATTCTCTCTCATGAAGATCACGAAATAACTTCAAACGATAAAACTTCTCTTTGCTTCGAATTTGATGGAGATGGACCGGGTATACTTAGCGAGTCTCTGGCAGAATTTGCAGCTAGAAATATCAATCTTGCAAAGATTGAGTCAAGACCTAATAAAAGACGTTTGGGCCGTTATATTTTTCTGGTAGATATCGACGGGCATAGAAAAACGCCTAAAATAAAACAGGCACTGGAGTCGCTTCAAAAAAAAGTGTCCATGTTAAAAATCTTCGGCTCTTACCCCAAAAGTGAGATGTAGCTCTTAGGTTACAAGGATTTTTCTGAATTGTCGTTAGTTCTCTCTCTCTCTGTTTGATGTTTCTCAGGTGCGCTGGCGTCTGGGCCTACAAACCTTGAATTCACCTGCTCTATCAAAGGGTCGATTCGGGCTTTTATATTTTCTATCGTTGGGGGTACATTATCTCGAACTGTTTCAAGGGTCGGACCTAGTCTTTCAACTATTATGTCTGAAAATTTTTCAGCCTTTTCTCGCCAATAATCACTTTTCTCTAAAAGTTCAGAACGGGTTTCAGCCCCAGGTTTAGGAGCCATCAGTATTCCAGCAACGGTTCCTATAATTGCCCCCAGAATAAGTCCAGTGGAAAAGCCGCCACCATTGTCTTTAGCCATTAATTGTCTCCTTTTCGGTGTTTTTTTCTGGAAAATCCTCCAATCAAGCTAAACAATTTTAAAATGCGGCTGAACCTCCCCAGACTCCCCGAGAACCTATCTGCGATGGTATCGGTGATGTTTTCCACATTTTGAGAGTGTCTAGTAAGCGATTCCAGCAGCCGGTTGATTTTTTTAATAGTTAAAAACAAAAAAATGCAAATCAACAGGAGGCAAATGATGAATGCGATATCCCGTATTAATCCAACTATTTCATAAATATTTGAGTCCATAACAGTTCTTTAATCCTAGCATAATAGAAAAACACTCGATAAAATTAATTGCCGAGTGCATCTCTAATTGTTGAATGGCGTCAGAATTATGGCTTAATGAGCATTCTTACAGAGCCTTCTGCATCTTTTCTTTGGGTGACGATGTCATGGTTATTTTTTTCTGCCCAGACTATTAGGTCATATGTGTTTAATACATCAGGGATAATCACTTCGACAAACGATGAAGAATCCTCACCTATTTGCATACTAAGAGCTGCTATTATTCCAGCACAGGTCTTTCCGGTCCCATCTATTATTATCCATCCCTCCGATTCTTGGTTTACTGAAGGGGCTCCCTGTTCACTGTGAACATTGATTTCACCGGTTTGCCTGAGATCTAGTTGTTTTTTGAACTCCGATACAGATTCCCAATGAACTCTGGAATCCCGATCGCCCTTTTGGCACACAGCTCCCCTGACCCCTACTATATCAGGATTAACCCTTGAAAGTTCGTCAAGGTCACTCATTTTCAGATGGCCCGATAAAGCCGTGCTCATGCCCAACTCCTTTCCTTCCAAAACCATTTCTTTGAGACGTTCTTCGGGTATAAAATCGAATAAATTTCTACCGTCTTTGACAAGAGTATCTATTAGAAATCCGTCACATTGGCCTTCTTTCGCTAATTTCACCATCAGGTCTGGGTCAATGCCACCGTCATGGAGTAGGTTGTCTGCGAAAAGTGAACCGATGAGTTTAGTTTGCGTTCCTTTTAAAGCTTCTTTTGCTGCTAATAACGTTTCTAATGCAACTTCGTAATCCCTCACCATGAAGCCCACTTTGACCGAGGTTGCATCAAGGATTCCTGCGGCATAAACGGCCATAGAAACTGTCCCTATTTGGTCAGGCACCACTCCCAGAGTCACGCTTGCATGATGGGCACTTGGAACTTCGTCTCTGATTTCTTTTACTACGTTCGGATGAGCTGAACCAACTAGGGCTTCTTGAAGGTTTTTAACGTCGACTATATCGGCTCCACCCTTGAGAGCTTGCTTTGCTTCATATAAATCTTGGACACTTACCATAAGAATCATTTCGGGTATTCCTCGTGACTATTCATGACTATTTCTGTTCTATGTTCCTATTTACTGAATGCCTTTAGCGGCTGCTATGTCATTTTTCAACTGGTCCTTTTCATCATTTGTAAGATCCGTCAGTGGTGCTCTGACGTGGCCACCTGACATTCCCATAATTTCACCCCAATACTTACATAAGGAGGCAGGCAAAGCCCCTCCCATTTTTTGCACAGTGTATTTCCACCATTTGTCTGAAACCTCTTTAATCGGTTTTATGTTAGTGTCATAAAAATCGTTATCTAGATCCCCTTCCATCACTTTGTCAATAAACTGTACGTAGTAGTTGGAATCTGGTGTGTCAAATCTCCAATCAGAGGTGTTGGCAAACATAACTTGTTGTTCAAAACCTAGTTCTTTTCCTTTCTGGAATATCCATTCATCAGGGGTACTTATGATAGCTTTATTCCCTATTTTTAGGTGAGTGTCAATTGAAAGTTCTGGATTGAAACTAGCTTCTTTTACTCCTACTACATTCGAAATATTGCAAATTCTATCTAACCCGTTTGCATCTAAAACAGTTCCAAACTGTGGGGAGTTGTAATACATAATCGCCAAATTTGTGTTGTCAGCTAATTTTCTGACCCAATCTATCACCTGGTCCTCAGTTTTTGTAGCAAAATAAGGAGCGGCCACGATTAATAAATCAAACCCAACATGTTCTGCATAGCTGGCTAGATCTAGCATTTCTTTTAAAGAGGTATGGGACACGTGGGCTCCGATCGGCCACCCATTCCCAGCTTCATCGCTCACAATGTCATAGACTCGCAACCTTTCCTCTTTGGTTAGGGTCCAGAACTCTCCCATACCCCAGGTACAACCGGCACCTTTAGTACCCAAAGATTTCACATGCCGTATATCCCTCCGAAGTCCCTCCTCATCTATCTCATCTTCTGGCGTAAAAGGGGTCATTAGGGTGGACCATTGCCCACGAAGATTTTCTCTCGCCCAATCAACTGCTTCGGGTTTGCTGTATTCAGCCATACAAGTGAACCTCAATATGTGAACTTATTCATATAGCTACTAAACAAGCAGCTAAGACTAGAAATGATTGGAATTAATAATAGTAAGGCAAGGCAAGGAGTGTCAACGCAGCGGTTGATGTATAAAGAAGCCTACAATGCTTTATTAATTAAATACTCAACCTTTCATCGCTGTTTTGTATTGGGTCCTCAAGCAACGAGTGCATATGTTGACTTTTTTCATCTGGCCATCAATTTCAACGGTGGCTTTGTGAATATTCGGACTCCATGTCCTTCGTGTTCGCCTTTTGGAATGGCTGACTTTATTACCTGTCCGTACCTGAATTTTACAATTTGGAGCTTCACATGTAGCCATTTTTCGCCTTTCGGTAATTTCATTACGTGTATGTTTATGGGCCGTTGAACCAGTTTACAGTTCATAAATCGCCTTAGCATTGGAAGAAATCCAAGTTAAAAAATACCATATCCTTTATTATACTTCCAGCATATTTTCGTTGTGGTGTACCTATAATGGATTCCAATCTAACAGCAGCAGATACTTTTTTGGGAATGTTTAGCTCCTCTGTTGTTTTTTTTAAGCGACATGTTGATGCTATAAATTCTCTAAATGTCTTTCCGGTTCCCGATGGGGATACTGGTACCAATATGTACGGTACATTGAATGGAATTCAATCTCGGATGTCATCGGCTTCATACAATAATCTTTACGAACTTATGGATCAACTAGCAGAGGCAGCTCTCTATGAGGGGAGAGGTAATAGCGGAATAATTTTGGCCCAAATATTTCAAGGGCTGGTTGAGCATTTGTCTTGCCATAGGTCTAAAATCGACTTTGAAATTATAGCTGGTGCCATCAATAACGCTCGACTCAAGGCATTCAAATCTGTGAAAAACCCTTCTGAAGGGACCATGCTCACGGTGCTTTCAGACGTTGCGACCAAAGCGGACTCTCTTAAAGGAAAAAAACTTTCTGTTAAACATTTGTTTCAATCTCTGGTGAAGGAGGCAGAAAAATCGGTAAATAGGACACCGGAATTGCTTCCCATATTGAAGGAAAGTGGTGTGGTCGATTCAGGAGGCTATGGGCTTGAGATTATGTTGAAAGGCATGTTAGTTTTTCTTGACGGTAGTGACCCGAATACCTTCCCTATTGCGCTGAGATTTCCAGAAGAGGGTGGTGCAGGGGTTGAGAATCTTATATCAGATCATTTTGGATCTGAAGATGATTTTGGATACTGCACTCAATTTCTTTTGGATACTAGTCAAAACTTGCAAATTGTGGAGAAACTTTTTGAAGGTCTAGGTAATTCCACTGTTATTGTGGGAGAGCAGAAGATATTCAGGATTCATATTCATACCCTCGATCCTGGAAATGCCCTTTCTAAAGCTGTTAAAGTGGGAAGTATTGCGTCAGTTTCCATAGAGAATATGGAAACTCAGTCCCAGGAGATATTAAATTCTTCCAGAAAGAGAGAACCTAGATTACAGATTGATTTATCTGACCAAACGGCTCTCCTGTCCATTGTTAATGGGGACGGAATTGTAAGGATGAATAATGAACTAGGAGTTGATCTGGTGATTGACGGGGGATTGGATATGAATCCCAGCGTTGATGATATAGTTTCGGCGGTAAATCAAGTTAAAGCAGATTCTATTTTGCTTTTAACCAATGACAAAAATGTCATTCCGGCGGCTAATCAAGCCGCTGAATTACTCACCTCTACCATTGAGATATTGCCTACGGAAACCCAAGTACAAGGACTAGAATGTCTATTTAATTTTGATCCAGACATATCGGCTTTGCAAAACAAAGAAATAATGGGTCGATTGATACCTCATATCAAGACAATCGCGATATTTAGATCTTCTAGATCGGTGAAAATAAACGGGGTGAAGGTGGATCAACAACAACCAATGGTGATGGTTGAAGGGGAGATTCACAAATCTGGAAATAACCTAGATGAGTTATTTCTGGAAGTAATTCGAGAGGAATTGAGGCAAAGTGTAGAACATGTCACGGTTCTTCTGGGTAACGGAATGAATAGCAGTGATATCGAACGGATCAATAATTTTTTGGATCATAATATGGAAAATTTCGAAGAAGATGTCGTTGAACTGCATATAGGCGGACAACCTCATTATGATTACCTGATCTCCGTTTTAAGTAATTAGTTATCAGTTGGCATATCGGCAAACTATGGTCAGTCGCAATTTGATAATGGAAACCTTGAAAAAGATTCTGAAACAGGAGATAGCTTCAGAATTCGATGATTCTACTGTGATAGGAGGGATAGAGGCTTTTTTGTCTTTAAATACAAAAATGTTTCCTGATCAGATATTGGAGCCTTTGAAAGGTTATTCGATGCTGAATAAACAACAACGGGCTCATGCAGTGACAGAAGTAATTCAAGTCTTAGACCCTGAGGTAAAAGCTAATCTTCCTAACCGAAAGCGAAAAGAAATATTTTTAGCTGATTCTATTGAATCATTAAAAAAGAACGGAAAGGGATGGCCAGTAAAAAAAATATCGGAAACCCTAGGTCTAGATACTGTTAAGGATTTAATTTTATATTTTCCTGAACGACACGAAGATTTCAGCAATGTTCGGGAAATACCTCATTTGATTGAGGGAGAAACTCAGTCCTCTGAAATGACTGTTAAATCCCTGGCGATGAAAGGTAGTCAAAAACGAAAACGAGTGGAAGTTGTTTTTCTAGATCCTGCAGGCTCAATGAAAGCGATTTTCTATGGTCAGCCGTGGATAGCTACAGATCTTAAACCGGGACATAAAGTGATGCTGAGTGGGAAGGTGGAATATGAAAAAGGCAGACCGATATATAAGAATGCGGTGTACGAACATATTATTCCAGGCCTTACTAGGTTGCACACAGGCCGATTAGTGCCAGTATATGGGCTTTCTCAAGGTATTTCTATGAAATCGCTAAGAAAGGAAATATATGCGGCCCTTATTTCTAGCTTAGATCAATTAGATGAGTATTTACCACAAACTCTGCTCAGCCGGACAGGTCTTTACCCCATAAAAAAAGCGATTGCTAGATATCATTATCCTAAAAATATTCAAGATTTCAGTAGAGCACGAAGAAGAATGGCTTTTGACGAATTGTTTTTAGTACAGCTGATCATGCGTAAGAAAAAACTTGATTGGAAGAATCAGGTTTCCGGGATATCGCTAAATCAAAACCGTGACGTACTTGACCAATTTATTTCCACATTACCATTTAAACTCACCTTAGCTCAATCTAGATGCATGGATGAGATTGGTGAGGATTTATATAGTGGTATCCCCATGCGCCGAGTCCTCCAAGGAGACGTAGGAAGCGGAAAAACACTGGTTGCCTTAACAGGGATGATACAGGCGGCAGTGGATGGTTATCAATCGGCAATGATGGTACCAACTGAGGTTTTGTCCGAACAGCATTTTATGACTTTACGGAATTTTTTCTCTGATTCTAGTTCAATTCCTTTGATGGAGGGTTTGCCGAACGTTATTGAAACCAAACTACAAGGTTCCGATAACAAATTGACGATTGCTTTGCTAAACGGGAGCTTGGGAAACCGAGAAAAAGCCCTTACCCAAGAAATTATTCGCTCTGGTCAGGCCGACATTATCGTTGGAACCCATGCTCTTATACAGAATTCAATTGACATACCTAATTTGGCTTTACTTGTTGTAGATGAACAGCATCGATTTGGCATAAATCAGAAAAATGTATTTGATCATATAGAACCTCGCCCTCACCTGTTACTTATGTCAGCTACCCCCATACCCCGATCCTTATATTTTACTATGATCGGAGATTTGGATTTGTCTGTGATAGACCAGATGCCGGTCGGAAGGAAACCTATTCAAACATATGTCTATGAACAGGATAAGCGCGAAGAAGTACATCGGTTTATACGAAAGGAGATTTTCAAAGGTAGACAAGTATTCGTTGTTTGCCCATTGATTGAGGAATCAGAATCCTTACAATCAAGGGCTGCCGTTGAAGAGTACGAAAAATTGTCAAAGGATATTTTTCCTGAAATGAAAGTGGGATTGCTGCATGGAAGAATGAAATTGTCAGAAAAGGAGTCAGTAATGAACGATTTCCGGTCTGGGAAATTACATATTTTGGTGGCCACATCCGTAATCGAAGTTGGGGTAGATATTCCCAACGCTAGTGTAATGTTGATCGATGGTGCGGAGAGATTTGGGCTCTCTCAATTGCATCAATTCAGGGGTCGAGTTGGTAGGGGAGAACATCAGAGTTATTGCATTTTGATGTCTGACAGCCCAAGTGGCGACTCGAAAGAACGCATGGATATTTTGCATAGAATAAATGATGGATTCAGGTTAGCAGATGAAGATTTGCGAATGCGAGGTGCTGGAGATCTGATAGGAGGTAGGAGACAAAGTGGGACTCCCTTTTTTCGAGTCGCAGATCCATCTGATATAGACCTTGTTTCATTGGCCGGGATAGAAGCCGCCAAAGTTTTGAATTTAGATTATGAATTATCTTCAGAACAACATCAGGCCTTGAAAATTCAACTTGGCGAACGGCTTAAGGAACTTAGCATTACGTGACAACTAAACCTTTGGACTCAAATCCAGTTCTCATGAAACTGAATTTTCAGACATCATTTGACGAAGTACATAGGGCAGGAGTCCGTTGTGTCTGTAATATTCGTTTTCAATTTCAGTGTCTATACGGGTTAAAAGCTCAAACTTAATCACCTCACCTGCTTTTGAGGTGGCAGTAATTTCAATGATGGAAGAAGGAGTTACACTATTTGCAACCCCAGGTATATCATATGTTTCTGTTCCATCTAAGCCAAGCGACACAGCTGTTTGTCCGTTTGTGAAAACTAATGGTAAAACTCCCATACCTATTAGGTTTGACCTGTGGATTCTCTCAAAACTTTCGGCTATTACGGCTCTAACCCCAAGGAGCATAGGTCCTTTAGCAGCCCAATCTCTCGAACTGCCGGTACCATATTCTTTACCTGCAATAATGATTAAAGGAACTTTTTCAAATTTATATTTTTCTGAAGCTTCGTAAATACGCATAACTTCTTCGGAAGGCTGATGGACAGTCCAGTCGCCTTCCATGTTTGGGTTTAACTTATTTCTAAGTCTAATATTTGCAAATGTACCTCTAACCATTACATCGTGATTCCCTCTTCTAGATCCGAATGAGTTGTATTCCTGACGAGGGACGTCATTCCCCAGTAGAAATTGACCTGCTGGACTACTCGGAGGTATAGATCCTGCTGGCGAAATATGATCCGTGGTTACTGAATCCTCCAAGTAAACTAGAACCCGGGCATTGATGATTTCTGTTCTTTCAGAAGGGTTTTTGGAAAAATTGTCAAAATACGGAGGTTTTTGAATATATGTAGACTCTTTGTTCCAGTTGAAATTTAAAGTAGAAGACGTTTCTAGGTTTTGCCACTCTTGAGGGCCATCGACCACCTTACTGTATTGTTCTTGGAACATTTCTGGTGTGAGACATGAAGATATCGTTTTTGAAATATCATCTTGCGTGGGCCAAATGTCTTTCAGGAAAACCGCATTTCCTGATGAATCCTGACCGATTGGGTCTTCTATCAGATTGACATCCACGCTACCAGCGATAGCATAGGCCACTACCAGCATTGGAGAGGCCAAATAATTAGCTTTAACTTGGGGGTGGACCCTGCCTTCAAAATTCCTATTCCCACTTAGAACCGCTGCTACAGTTAGATCATTATTGGAAACCGCCTCCGCGACCGGTTGTGGTAGTGGTCCTGAATTGCCAATGCAGGTGGTGCAACCATAACCCACTGTGTTAAAACCCAAGTAATCAAGATCCTCATTTAATCCTGCAGCTTCTAAATATCTAGTCACTACAGTGGAACCTGGTGCCAAACTCGACTTAACCCATGGTTTCCTTTGCAATCCTTTTTCTCTTGCGTTTCGTGCCAATAAACCGGCTCCCACCATAACAGATGGATTCGAGGTGTTGGTACAACTTGTTATAGCTGCAATTGCTACTGCGGCATCGCCAAATTCCACTTCTTCTTCATTGATTTGTATTTTATGGTTCCGACCTGATGAATCAGCAAAAGATTTCAAAAAATTTTCTGGAATGTTTTCTAGGGCAATTTTGTCTTGTGGACGTTTGGGCCCTGCCATGGATGGGATCACTGTAGATATGTCAAAATCAATATTTACACTGTAATCGGGTTCCATTTGGTCATCATAATAAAATTTATTCGTTTTTGAGTACTGTTCTACCAGTTCTATTACTGCTGTATCACGTCCAGTATCTTTTAGATATTTTAGGGTTTGATGATCTATAGGGAAAAACCCACAGGTTGCCCCATATTCAGGGGCCATGTTTGCTATTGTGGCTCGGTCAGCAAGGCTTAATTCTTTCAAACCGGGGCCATAAAATTCAACGAATTTCTCTACTACCCCCACTGAACGTAGCATTTCCACTATCGATAAAACCAGATCAGTTGCTGTGGATCCATTTGGGAGGTTCCCAGTCAGTCTTACTCCAACTACCTCAGGTACGACCATATAGTATGGTTGCCCCAGCATGACTGCTTCGGCCTCGATTCCACCCACTCCCCATCCTAATACTCCTAAACCATTAACCATAGTAGTGTGAGAGTCAGTTCCTACACATGTATCCAGAAAGGCCACAGGGTTGATTACATCGTCTCCACTCAAAACAACTTCTGCCAAGTACTCTAGGTTAACTTGATGAACAATTCCGGTGCCAGGAGGAATTATTTTAAAATTATCAAAAGCGTTTTGAGCCCATTTTAGTAACTGGTACCTTTCAGTGTTTCTCTCGAATTCCATTTCAATGTTCAGGCTGAGTGCGTTGGGCACAGAGAAATTATCCACTTGGACTGAATGGTCTATAACCATATCTGATCGGACAATTGGATTGATGATAGATGCATCAGCTCCCAACTCGCTCACGGCATCCCTCATGGCTGCTATGTCTACTGCTACGGGAACCCCGGTGAAGTCTTGGAGTAGGACTCTTCCTGGCATGTAGGGGAATTCAGTAGTCGGTTTATTATTTGGACGCCAAGAAGACACTAATTTTATATGATCCTCAGTTGCAGGGCCTCCATCGGCGTTACGTATCACATTTTCTAATAAAACTCTTATTGAGTAAGGGGTTTTATCGATGTTTATTAGCCCAGCATTTTCGGCAGAGTCGATAGGGTAATAGGTGTAACTACCTGAGGGGGTCTGCAAAATCCTTTTTGATATTAGATCTGGGGAATTATCATTTTTATTCATGAGAATGTATCTCCGAATTTTTCAAGAATGAGGTGATCGGCAACTTTGAGACGGTTACTCACCTGAGTAAGTCAATCTGATAGCTGTCAATATCCAATCCAGAGATTGGTCTGTGTAAAAATCAACTTCATTTTGAAGAAAGGCTAGACAAGCCCACCTTTTTATCTTTTCTGGCCGAAATACTCGTAATTCAGGTTAGTAAATTTATCCCAATCGGCAGGCACGTCGTCTTCGGCAAATATGGCAGTTACGGGGCAAACTGGCTCGCAGGCCGCACAATCGATGCATTCTTCGGGGTTTATCAGTAGCATATTATGCTCTTCTGCCTCATAAATGCAGTCAACTGGGCAGACATCTATGCAAGCTCTATCCAACAAATCAATACATGGTTCAGCGATAATATAGGTCATACCTTATTTTTGTACTCCTCTTCGAAATGAAAGTTCCTTATGGGACGACTAAATAATTATATCTCTTAGGCATGAGTGCTTCAACGTGAAAATGGCTATGGATTGTTATATTGCCGAGAAAAATGAATTCTAGAGGGTTATGTTTCGGAATTTTAAATCGTCAATCTCACTTTTAGAATAGCCCAATTCGAACATGATTTCATCGGTATGTTCTCCCAAAGCAGGTGATGCTGATTGCACTGCCAAAGGCGTTTCACTCATTTGTATCATAGGCCCAGCCATTCGAATTTTCCCTGCAAGTGAGTGGTTTACTTCTACTACCATGTCATTTGCAATTACTTGTTCGTCATTAATCAATTCTTGTATAAACCTCACAGGACCAGCCGGGACTCCCGCTGCATCAAGAATTGAAAGCCATTCTTCACCTGTTTTGGTAAGTATTATGGATTTCATTTCTTCCGATAGCGATTCTATTGCTGGCACTATGGATGGATCTTCAGGATCATAGCCTTTTGAAAACCTTGGATCCACTACACCAATTGCATCGGCGGCTTTTTTCCGAAGTCTGTTGCTTAAGCAAGCGATGGCAATAACGTCGTTGGCAGTTTGGTATGTAGTGTAATAGATACGAAATGCGGTATTAAATGGCGAAAAAAGCTGTTGTTGGTCCAATAGACTTTGGTATGGTAAGCCGGCTTTCCTTAAGGCCCCCAAAGTTTCAACCAATTCATCTTTCTCTTCCTTTCCGTGTTCTTCCACTTCCATAAACCCACCTTGGATGAGTAAGGATGTCGAAAGCAAAGTCGTGTCGATCTTTTGTCCTTTACCCGTGCGTTCCCTCGAAAACAAGGCGGCACTGACTCCCCAGGCAATCGCAACACCTGTGGTGTAATCTGCAACGGCCGTTGCAGTCACCTGTTGGGGGACACCATCAACAACCTTATTGTCGGCAGCTAAAAGGCCACTCATAGCTTGAATAATCAAATCATAACCTGGTCTATACCCATGGGGACCTTGTCGGCCGAAGGCAGTATTGTCACAATATATCAATTTTGGGTTGACCTGAGAGAGGGTTTCATAGTCAATTCCCAAGTTCCTAGGTACATCGGGTCGGGCGTTTATGATTACCACATCTGCATCTGCGACAAGTTTCTGAGCGATTTCAAGGCCTTCTCGACTTTGAAGATCCAAAGGCAGGCTTTTTTTCCCACGATTCAGCGAAAGGAATGTTTTACTTTCCTTGGGTATAAATTCAGTGTGGAGTCTCCACGGTTCACCTTCGATGGGTTCAATTTTAATTATCTCAGCACCCATGTCGCTCAGTAACATGCCTCCAAATGGGGCAGCTATTATTTGGGTGAACTCAACAATTTTTATACCGTCTAATGGACCTGGCACCTTAATCTCCAATCTCCGATTATTGCATACAAATCACCGCCCTATGGTATGTGATAATGTTATGAAAAACCATGACTTAACCAAATTGTGTGGCTGTGTTGTTTTTAAATACTCAGGACAAACATTGTGACATCACGTACCAACTGGCATAAAGAACATCCCGTGGCTTGTACTTGCGCAAAATGCCAAGAATCAAACCGGATAAAGATAAATGCATCTGGCAAAATAGGCCGGAATGAAAAATGTCCTTGTGGTAGTGGCAGGAAATATAAAAAATGCCATGGCCCTTGAGGCTTCTCTATGGGGCGGTTTTGCCATTCAGTAATTGAAGCTTTTTTGATTCACACAAACTCCTTTATACCTTCCTCTACAATCTTACGCATAGCCTTTCGGCTGCCCTCTTCTTCCATCTCAAACAGATCCGTTTCTTATGAGACAAACCAGGATCAACAAAAACTAGGATCAACAAAAACTCAAAAGTTGGGTAGGGGAGGATGCCATTTTCATAGGTTGAGGAATTCACGTGCGTCGGGGTTTTTATTTTCTAGCGAACCTTTGAAAGTAGCCCCAGGAAATTTGGGTCATGCTAGTATCGCCATTACTGCTGATTTATACACCCAGGTTGCCTCTAGTATTCAGAAACAGCATATCGAGAACTTAGGAAAACTGAGAATTGGACAAGTCACCCAAGATAAAGCATTCAGATAATTTTACTTCTCTTGCTCGAATAAACAATTACTATAATCAACAATAAGAAAAATATGGATATAACACTCATTTTTTCTGCAAGAAATACAACCGAGAAAAAGAACGTTAGAAATGGCCTGAATAAATCTATTTGGCTAACTCTTGCTACTCCTCCCATCCCCATTCCTTCATAAAAGAAAAAGAATCCAATCAAATTATTGAATAGGCATAAAAATGTAAATAAAATGATTGATTTGGGAGAATCACCGGTAATCTGTACTAAATGAGTAAAATCAAAATTTATTAAAGTTAACGGCACAACCACGGGAAGGCTTATTACTAATGACCAGCATATGACCCTCCAGCCACTCATTCTTTTTCCTAGGATACCTCCCTGGGCATAGCCCATACCTCCTAGTAAAACGCAAAGAAATAGTGCCAAATCTCCCAATCCCATATCCCATATCGATGAATCCGTGGTAAGTAATCGAAAAATGATTACACTTATAAACCCCAAGATGGCTATTATCCAAAATCGAACGCTTGGTTTCTCTTCAGATAAAAACCCAGCGAAAATCGCGGTTGAAAGCGGAACAGCTGCAAGCACAATGCCTCCATTTCCAGCGGGAATCGTCTGCATAGCAACCGCAGTGAAAATAGGAAACCCAAAAACCACCCCTATAGCGGTAATGACCAATTTAGTGAAATCTGACCTATGTGGCAGCTTTTCGAATTTAAGGTGGCCCTTGAACAAAAGAATTAGAAGGGAGGCGAGGCCTGCAATAAAACCTCTTCCAAAGCCTATTTCAAGAGACGTAAACCCGATTTGGGCCAAATGCCTAGTAATTGGTAAAGTTGATGAGAAAACTACAACTCCGATCAGTCCAAGTAAAAACCCGTAATTTTCTCTTGTTAAATACTTATCCATAGAGCGAATAATACAGGAATGAAGGCTGAATAATTGTCGACAACCTGCTGGTAATTATTCATTTAATGAAATGCAGTACAGGGTCAAAAGAGGAGATTTTAGTCACAATAAAATGGCAGTGGAGGCAGGGTTTGGATCTGGGAACTTTGGGTTAGGAGGAAAACTTCGAAGCGTTCATGCAATGACTTACTTTCCGCCTGGTCACAGAATTTCACCTCTAAGGTATCAAGCCTTTGAAAATTGTTGTTTTTTTATCTTAGGCATGATTTCCTTACCGAACCGATCCAGTTGCTCAAGTATTATTTTTTCTGGCGTTCCTATTACTTGACCAACGTTAATAGCTTTGAGACCTAGGTATCTGCCTTGTATTTCTAATAATTTTTCCGTGATCGATTCCGGGGTACCTACCAACCAGCTCCCTGATTCTATTGCTTGTTCAAGAGTGGGTAAATTTGCATTTTTAGCAAAATGCGATCCTTTGGACAATTGCCCGATTTGTTCATCAGTAAGGCCTTTTACCATTCCTAAAGGAGCAAACATTTTCATGTTTTCTTCATAAAACGGCCTGGCCTCCTCAATTGCTTGTTTTTCGCTATCTGCTATGTGGAATGAAAAGCCTATACACAAATTTCCGCCGAGATCTGTTTCGATCCCATATTGTGACTGTATTCTCTGCCAGTCTTTGATAACATTCTCGCTAGCTCCCCCAGGAGCAGCACCCCCTCCAATGACTCCTTTGATGCCATGTTTGGCCATAAAAGATAACCCCCTTTCGCTGGCGCTGACTATGGGTTGCCAGCACTCTACGGGACGTTGCAGTGGCCTAGGCACTAGGGTTATTTCCTTTAGTTCGTACCCCCGGTATGGAATCTCAGGAGGAATGACATAATTTTTACCCACATGGGAAAAGGATTCTGAATGAAATGCCTTAAACATGACATCTACCTGTTCCTCAAATAACTCCCGGTTGGCATCTCCGTCCACCATTGGATTACCGAAAGATTCAACTTCTCTCGTGTGATAACCTCTACCCACCCCAAAAACGACCCGTTGATTGGTTAATATTTCAGCCGTTGCATAATCTTCTGCCATTCTTAATGGGTGCCACATCGGTGACACATTGAACCCGCATCCGATCCTTATGTTTTTTGTTAAATGAGCTAAATGGATAGCTAGCATTAGCACATTAGGAATGCACTCGTACCCCTCTCTTTGAAAGTGATGTTCTGCTATCCACAAAATATCATACCCATTGGAGTCCATCACTTTGGCTATTGATTCAGCTTTGGAATAAACGGTGTTCAGTTCCTGTTCTGTATAAATCCGGTCATTGGCAGGAATCGAATCAAATCCAACTGATTCAAGATCAATATGGCCTGCGTACAATGTCCCAATGCTTTCTATCATGTTTGGCCTCCAAAACTTTGTAGCTAAACGTCCCTTGTAATTGAAAGACCAGCCTACATATTTCTTTTAGCTCTTCTATATTTGGATACAAGTTCATCGGCTTCTTCGCTATCCCAACCAGGTAAAACAGCCAAAAGGTCCTTGGAACCCGGAACTCCAAATAAGATTGATGTGTGCGGCGGTCTATTCAAATAGCTCCCTAAAGTTAAATATGTTCCGGCCGTTGTTGTGAGCATAGAGGCCAAAAAATAAAACGATTCTATTAAACTGGGGAATTTACCTAATATATTGGCTCCAAAAAAGAGGTACGGAATCATTTGAAGCCCGACCATAGCAAATCCTATAGCTAATAATCTGTACCCCAACCACTTCCTGGGTGACTTTCCTGCATTTTTCAATTTTGGGTCCAAACATTCTTCCAACTGGGCCTCACCCCACACATTGGAATTTCGACCTGGTTTGCTTGAAACCATCAATCGTTGGTTGGTCAATATAAATGTGTCCCCTTCATGAATTATGCCTTCACCGTCAAAAAGGTTTATTGTGATGTTTTGTTTTTCTATTTTCATTATGGAGCAGATTATACTGCAGGTTACGTATGTTGATAGATAAAAATTGGTCGGTATTCCATGTTGACTAGCCACTCAGTCAGGTATAGACTTCATGCTTAGAGTTTTCGAATAGGGTTACTACAGAGATTTAAACATTCTATAGAATCCTGACTTCGGTCTGGGGATTTTCCCCGGCTTTTTTTTTGCACCTTAACAACTGAATTCTGTCGAATTATAACGAGTCCCGACCTCAGAAATGAGGTCACGGCTTTTGGTTTTATTTTATGCACCAAAAGCCAGGAACAGGCAAAATAAGAACAATAGAATTGCCTTAATGTGGGTCAAGTTATTAAGGGATTACGGTGGATGCCTTGGGTCCAAGAGCCGAAGAAGGGCGTAGTAAGACTGCGATAAGCCTCGGCTAGCTGTCTAACAAGCTTAACCGGGGATACCCGAATGGGGAAACCCGTTCTGGGTCATACCAGGACATTCCGTAAGGAAAGGGAACCGCGTGAACTGAAACATCTAATTAACGCGAGGAGTATAAATCAACCGAGATTCCCCTAGTAGTGGCGAACGAAAGGGGAATAGCCTAAACCAGGCGGGCTTAGTGGAGTGAGGTCCTATGTCCGTTTGGTGTTGCAACATTTCTCCGCCTAAACCTCAAATGAGGGCGAAGAGTAAGAAATTTCTGAACTAGCCAAACGCACCTGGAAAGGACGACCGTAGAAGGTGATAGTCCTGTAGGCGAAAGTGACGAAACTCTTGAGAATTTGTTAAGTACCGCGAGACACGAGAAATCTTGTGGGAATCTGGGGAGACCACTCTCCAAGGCTAAATACTCTTGGACACCGATAGTGAACCAGTACTGTGAAGGAAAGGTGAAAAGTACCCCGAGAGGGGAGTGAAATAGACCTGAAACCGTAATCTTACAAGCCGTAGAAGGCTCGATGCGTCGGGCTAACTGCGTGCCTATTGAAGAATGAGCCGGCGAGTTAATTTGTGCAGCACGGTTAAGGAATTGGAATTCCGGAGCCATAGCGAAAGCGAGTCTGAATAGGGCGTTAAGTTGTATGGATTAGACCCGAAACCGTGTGATCTACCCTTGGCCAGGTTGAAGCCCAGATAGTCTCTGGGTGAAGGACCGAACCCGTGTCTGGTACAAAAGGCTGGGATGAGCTGAGGGTAGGGGTAAAATGCCAATCGAACACGGAGATAGCTGGTTCTCCCCGAAATGTATTTAGGTACAGCGTTCGGGTAGTCTTGTGGAGGTAGGGCACTGGATAGGTAAGGGGGCGTGAGCCTACCAAACTTAACCAAACCACGAATGCCGCAAGATGGTCCCGGGCAGTGAGACAGTGGGGGATAAGCTCCATTGTCGAGAGGGAAACAGCCCAGACCGCAGGCTAAGGTCCCCAAGTGTGTGCTAAGTGTGAAACGAAGTTAAATTGCTAAAACAGCTAGGAGGTTGGCTTAGAAGCAGCCATCCTTTAAAGAGTGCGTAATAGCTCACTAGTCGAGGAATTTTGCGCGGAAAATGTAACGGGGCTAAAGCACACCACCGAAGC
>QGNN01000007.1 GCA_003228105.1 Chloroflexota bacterium | reverse complement strand
GTGGATAAAAAAGAACTGGACTATAAGGATGTTGATTATCTTAAGAAATTTCTTTCTGAAAGGTACATGATAGAGGCTCGTCGAAAAAGTGGTATGTGTGCGAAATGCCAAAGATCTTTGGCAACAGCTGTGAAGAAGGCCCGCCACTTGGCCTTACTTCCTTTTTCCCCTGCCCAGAAAGGTGCTTTGCCCGTTCATTACAGGCCTAGGTCATAGGTAACCTGTATGTTCCCCCTCGTGTGAATAATTAATCATTCCAGGAAAGTCTTAAATCAAGTGAGTTCTGGTCGCCCTTCACGTGTAGATAAAAGAAGAGTTGCTATGCAGCAGCCTGTGCTAAGACGTCGCCAAAAACTAACTATGGGCCTCTTAGGAATATCCTTTTTGTTAGTTATCTCAATATTCATAGCCGGATACATTGTGGTGTTTGTAATGCCACATAGGGAGTTAGTGGTGAAAGTGGATGGCGTTGAGTACACAAGAGGAGATCTGGTTGAGCTAGTGAGAATAAGACAAAAAAGTTCGGAATTTATGGGAAGCACATTTGATGCTAGTGCTGGGATATTTGAGTCTCTGCAATTGATGGTAGAAAATGAGATTTTGATGCAAATGGGCCCTTCTCAGGGAATTTTTATTTCTGACGAGGAGATAGATGACCAAATCGCTCTTATCATGCGGCCGAAGAAGCAAATGGCCTTAGGTAAATCGGAGGAACAGATTTCCCGAGAAACCTCTGAGCGACATTTGAGCTATTTGAATACTATTCAGATAGATGAATCAACCCATAGGTCAATAGTGCAGAAGGCGATCCTTAGGGAAAAATTTAGACAGCAGGTCGGAGAGTCGGTTCCGTTTGTAGCGGAGCAAGTTCACCTTTTCCGAATTGTGATGCCACAAACTGGTGAAATGGACATAATGCAACTGAAATATGAGGATGCGGTCAGGGATATCATAGATCCAAAGCAATTTCAGCTAGCTTATATTGCAATAGCGCGAGAATTTTCAGTAGATATACCAGAAAAAGTCAGGTTGGGAGGAGACATGGGTTGGATTGCCAAAGGAGTTATCCTAGATTACGAGCGTGACTTCTTCTTACTAGAGCCTGGAGAATTAAGTGAGCCTGTCAAAAACAAAGACAACCTCACCCAGACTTTCTTTTTTATGATCTCCGATCGCCAAGCGGCGAAAGAATTGTCATTTGAAGTACGCGAGGAATTAAAATCGAAGGCACTACAAGATTGGGTTAACGACGAAAGAAGCAACCATGACGTCTATGCTATTTTCAATTCGGATATTTACGATTGGGTCTTTCAACAGCTACGGTTGTCATCTCGTGCCCCAACCCCAACACCGGACCCGTTCCAATCAATATTGAATTCGAGGTAGAGGCGTATTATGAGAAATTCCATAGGGGTTGGACTCATTGGAATGGGAGTAGTTGGATCAGGGGTAGCGAGGGCAATAACTGAAAACTCTACCGCATTGCATAGTCACGTCGGATCACCATTAAAGCTAATGAAAGTAGCAGTTCGTGATACGTCGATGCAAAGAGGATTCATGGTTTCTCAAAATATTTTAGGCGATAATCCTGAAGAATTAATAAATGATGAATCAGTAAATATTGTTGTGGAACTGATGGGTGGTGAACACCCAGCATTGGAATTGATTCTGGCAGCGGTAAAAAACGGGAAACATGTAGTTACCGCCAACAAAGAAGTGATATCAAAACATGGCTCTGAGATATTCTCTTTGGCTAGAGAAAATAATGTTAGAGTACTTTTTGAAGCAAGTGTGGGCGGAGGAATACCAATTATTTCACCCTTGATGCGTGATTTGGTGGCTAACGACATCAAATCTATTAAAGCTATCATCAATGGGACTACCAATTATATTCTAACTCGAATGGCGAACGAACAAGCTGATTATCAGCAAGTGCTGCAGGAGGCCCAAGAATTGGGCTATGCTGAATCAGATCCAACCAGTGACGTAGAGGGGATAGATGCGGCATATAAATTATCGATACTGTCTACTTTAGCGTTCAGGGCTAGCGTGAAACATACTGATATATTTACTGAAGGGATAACCAGCCTTACGGATAAGGATTTTTCATACGCTAAAGAATTAGGATATTCGATAAAGCTGTTAGCCATAGCTACTCGAACCGATTCTAGTGTATTAGGAAGAGTTCATCCTGCATTGATACCAAAGGAGCAAATGTTAGCTAAGGTGGATGATGTTCTGAATGCCGTGGAAGTAGAGACGGATTTGTTAGATAGGGTATTGTTTCATGGACCGGGCGCGGGCTCTATGCCCACCAGTAGTGCCGTAGTGGCAGATATTGTCAACATCGCCCGAACCATTGCTGGTGGCACTGACTTACTAGACCCGGTCCGGTTATCGGATGGGATAGAGATTAGATCAATAGATACATTGATAACCAAATATTACTTTAGACTTGAAGCTGACGATCAACCAGGAGTACTAGCTAGAATTGCTGCAGTGCTAGGAGATTGCGGGATCAGCATTTCATCTTTTATCCAAAAAGGATTAGGTGATCAATCTACAAATGCTGAATTGGTCATTATGACTCACGAAGCCAGCGAAAGTTCTGTAACGAGGGCTATATCGAGCTTAAAGGAACTAGATGTTGTTAGAATGATAGGTAATGTGATCAGGGTGGTCGAATAACCGGCTTGTAACGTTGGAGGTTTGCATGCAGCATTTGTCGTTTTACGGTTGGAATCGTTGAAGTAGCTGTACAAAAGCGAAAGCGGAGCTTTCGCAGGCTGGATTTGACTGTGAAATAAGAGATTTTTTCAACACCCCATTTTCTTTAGATGAACTTCAGGAGGTTTTATCAGGAGATAATCCTTCGGAGCTATTTTCTTGGAGAAGCCCCTCTTTCAAAAAGTTAGGTTTGGAAAAATCAAATATAACTGCTTCCGAAATGTTGGATCTAATGATTAAAGAACCTAGGTTAATCAAAAGGCCCATTGTAATGTACCAGGGCAAAAGATTTGTAACTTCGGAATGGAAGAAGATTTTGAGGTCGGACTAAATATGATTAATTTGTCTGGTAAAGAAGCTATAGTCACAGGTGGAGGGAGCGGTATATGTTCGGTTTTGGTCTTGGTAGGGGCAAATGGATGTTACTAATGAAAATTCAGTTGATGAAATTGTTTCAGAACACATCAGGGATCGAAAAAATCTTAATTTGGAGGCAGTCTTAAAACCGAAGGTCTTGAAGGTAAAAAGCTTTTCGATCAAACTGTTAAAACTTTGATTCCGCTTCAAAGAGAGCAGACTCCGGAAGATATTGGAAGTATGGTGGCCTTTTTAGCATCCGATCTCGCCGAAAACATTACAGGTCAGTCCATTAACGTGGATGGGGGTAGGTTCACCAATTAAAATGATCGCCCGTGCTATGCCCAGGGATCTTTGGCCATTCTGGTTTTTACCAAAAAAAGACATGGGAATATTCCTATTAGACAAAGTACTGAACCGATCATAAAGAAATCGTGGAATAAATTTATTCCTGCTTGGATTAATTGATTTTCAAATTCCGACGTGGAATTTCCAAGAACTCCAGTACCAGGAATTTTTAAATCTATACTTAGCAGTAAATCTTGGAATCTTTGAGATCCCCAAGCTGATAGGGCAGCAATCCCAAAAGTCATCCCCAGGAATCGTGAAGAGCTGATTATTCCAGCTGCTGAACCTTGGTAACGCTTACTGGAGCTATTGATAGCTGATGTCGTAATTGGGGCTATCGTCAAGCCGAAGCCAAACCCAGCCACTAATAAATGATATGACATCAGTGGATCCCCAATTAATTCGTTCCAGCGGCTCATAAATAGTAGAGCTACAAAACAAAATATAAGCCCAGATATCGCTGGTATCCTGAGATCATAATGTTTGCTAAGCCAGCCCCCCATCACCGCCCCTACGGGGATAGCGATTGTCATTCTCATTAGAATTAACCCTCCCTCCAGAGAGGTGCCAGATAGGACGGTATTTACCATCAGTGGTATTGTCACCATACTTATGATAAGGGTTGCTCCATAGAATAAATGTAAGGTGTTCGCAGCCAAGAATTGGATGTTTTTAAATAGTTCAATTGGTACGACTGAATTATCATTCAGCTTTGATAGTAGGTAATAACCAATTAATAAAGACACCCCAATAGATATAAAAATCACTAAAAATGGTGTGTTACTTCCAGATTGTGAGCATCCCAACGTGATAAAGCAGATTGCGGCGACTATTACGGCTGAGCCAAGATAATCTATTTTATGTGTGGTGCCTTTAGAGTTCGGGACAAGAAATAAAATACCCGCTATTACGAGTAATCCGATTGGTATGTTTAACCAAAACACCCACTGCCATGAAAAAAACTGAGTGATTATTCCCCCCCATAAAGGACCTGTGACTGCGCCGGCTTCTGCCGCCGCCCCGGTTAAACCCAAAGGGATAGCTCTTTCATTACCAGAATAAATATCACTAATGATTGCTATCGTAATTGGGATCAAGGCGCCAGCCCCGACAGCTTGGATTATTCGAGCGCCAATGATCCAATCTAGAGAGGTTGTGATTTCTAAAATGCCAGATACACAACTTCTGATTAAAGTACTATCATGGTATGCATAAGATTCCAAAAATCCCATGGAATTAGTCAATCCCGTACCAACTGACCCCAGCATAAAAACTGACATAGAAACTACATAGATAAATTTACGTCCATATATATCGGAAACCCTGCCCATAATAGGCATTACAGATACGTACCCTAATAAGTAACCCGTAACTGTCCACATGGCCTTATCCAGTTCGGTCACTTCCACCATTAAATCCGACATTATCTGGGGAAGTATCGTTACGATCACCGTTTGATCGTCTGCAGCAAAAAATATACCTGCAAAAATAGGTATTAGAATTACATTTTTATTGGCAAGTTTCCTCATGTACTTATCTGTAAATACTAGTTTAAAGGGTTCTCAATAACTATTTCTTCATTAAATCGGGATATGTCAATTATTCTTTGGATTTCATTTATATTTGCTGAATCATCATATCCATTCAATTGACCAAAAATAATCGCTCTGGTTAGGTAGAGGGAATCTTTGTCTATCCACACAATTATTTCAACGTTATTATCACTTGTATCTCCGATCAAATTAGAAAGTGATGAAGCCGGCATAGATCCTTCTATATTCCAATATTTCTCGCTATTAGATCTGAATTTCGGGGAAGTAGTGCTGGATAGTATTTTATTGATTCCTTTCTCGGGATCAAAAAAGGAAAGAGGGGTTATGGAATCTTCAGTCATTTCCCATTTTTGAGTAAGTGGGTTTAAGAAAAAAGTAGTATTGTCGACCGTTGAGAAACCGCCAGAAAGGGTCAAATTGCCAAACAAAAAATTGGCTTCAATAAACATTGAATTATTATCAGATATTAGCCCGGTTGCTTTCGATAAGACCAAATCACCAATTCGAGTGCCGTTTATATTCTTATGCGACAAATGGAATTCAAAAGACGAGACAGAGTTCATTATTGTTCCACTCTGGTCTAGTATTTGCTTTGCCGTCCTGGTTTGGCTTGCGGTCGAAAGTGGGTTATTTGATGCACAAGATAGATTCAATATACCGATCAAGTAAATTGCTACTAGAATAATGTAGAAGTTAGTCTTACTATTATTATTCACTACGGTAGGCATAAAAAAACCCCGCTCTCTCGAACGGGGTTTTTTTATCCAAAGGAATTTTATATCTGAATTATGTTCTGTTCCTTGAAAGGATAACAGAACCAATTCCTACCATCGCGATACCAAGCAGGCCTGACAGTAACATGAGATCTCTAATTATTCTTTCCCCAACGCTTGGTAGTCCAAGCCCTAGGACACTACCGCCTGATTCCCCCGGCACGGTCGATGCTTCATTTTCTCCGAGATCCTTAGCTTCTAAGGTTAGAGTGGCCATTTGCTGGGCGCTGGCTCTAGCCTGAGCGACCCCTCCCTCTCCGGTAGAGGAAGAAATGCTTCCATCTGTATTCCCATCCCAGCCATTCCTAGCTGCCGACAGTTCGTTGAAAATTTTTGATGCGAAAATATTTGCGACCGCTGCATTGGTTTGGGGAGTAATGTCATCGTCCGCAGTAGCCTTCGCAGCATTAATCCAAGTTGAAATGTTGGCTGCAGACGCTATTACTCCGGCAGCACCTTCAGCTAGATTGCTGTCTTCAGTATCTTCAGCAGCTGCGGCAGTAGCGTTAGCTCCTAAACCATTTGCGAGATCGCTAATTGTGGAGGCATCCGCAACGGCAGCACCTATCTGAGCTTTTACCTCATCAATGTCTGATGAGGATTGAGCAGAGAAAGCGCTAGCTATTGCTGCTGCTAAATGCGCATCTATGCTATTAAGATCAGCCATTACGGAACTGATATAAACGGCAGCATTCACTGGTACGTTATCACTGTAGGCTGTAGACCCACCCGGCCCGATCGTCAACTTAATCCGGCTATAGGTCGTGAGGAGATCTTCACCGTCATATCCTTCCGAGGTACTGTCGTAAACGAAATTTACGTTTCCAGTCGCTTGGAGAACACCTTGAAGAACTGGTTGGATTACAGATAACTCTCCTAAATCTAAAGATTTAGTACCATCTGATGATACGAGCACTGCATTATATGCACTACCTTCCCCAAGGGGAGTAACCCCCGCCATTGAAACGACTAAGGAGTCGTTAACAGCCTGATCATCCGTTACTACGGCTGTACCGAAAGTAAGGGTATCGGATTCTGCAAAGGCTACTGTCGGTATTAAAAACGACACCATCAATGCGGTCATGATTATTAATGTCTTGGTCCTGAACATAGCTTGCACGCTGCCTCCTTGACCAATGATTTGTTAGTCTTAGTTATTTAGTTACGCGTAGTAGCAACATTACCACAAACATGTTCCGCATAGTAGTACTTCAGGGATAAAAATTCCAATAAAAATTGCTGCGAGAATACTGACAGTACTAGTTTAGGCACATCGTACAATATGGTTAGACATTTTTGCTACTGGTTAATTTCGGTTGAAAAGAGACGATTTTGTCTCATGAAAAATTCAGGAAAATTCAGGAATACGTGAAATAATTGTTTTCTGTTCCCAGACAAAATGCTTCAAACCCTCCTGAGAATCGGGATATAGGAAGATTCTATTCTGGTCTTTCTTCATTAAAGATAATTCCTCAGAAGACCGCTATATCCAAAATGATGCTTTTCCACGATTTACTGGTTGACGCCAATTCTAAGGTTAATCTGACTAAGGTGTTGGACTGGCCTGAGGTGGTTCTCAGACATTATTTGGATTCTCTAAGTGTTGTCATGGCAGTTCCATCACTATTTGATGGAAGGGAAAGCATACTGGATATAGGGTCAGGGTTCGGTATGCCTGGGATTCCGTTAAAGGTGATGTTTCCAGGAAATTACCTGGTTATGTTGGATTCTGTTAAGAAAAAAATCGATTTCATTGATTTTGCTGTCAATGAAATGAACCTGACTAATGTGGATACAATTGTGGGGAGGGCAGAAGATATAGCAAAAAATAGAAAACATAGAGAAAAGTATTCTGTAGTTGTATCAAGAGCTGTTGCAAGCCTTCCTGTTTTACTTGAGCTCGCTTTACCATTTTGTAGCGTTGGAGGTACCTTCATTGCTATGAAAAGCTCACGGGTTCAGCCTGAAATTGATCGATCAGAGACTGCTTTGAATTTATTAGGTGGGCAAATAGACAGTGTCGTTAATGTTGGTGATAAATTGCCGTTGTTACCAGGTAAGCTGGTGGTTATACGAAAAATAGCAGAAACTCCTGATATTTATCCTAGAAAGGCGGGGATTCCTAAAAAGAGGCCCCTTTGAAATTGCCGATATAATTTGGTTCGCTACTTTTAAGAAAGCCAACAAAAAAATGACATCGAAAATGATTTTATTGCAGGCAGCCAAAATCAGATTTTAGGCACTGCCCTTTCACTTCGAACCGGATGAACACTTTTGGGAGCCTTTTCCCTGATTTATTTTCCCTTTAAGGTTTTTATTTAGAGGGCTCAGATGGAAAACCATTTCTTTAAACGCATCTGTGCTAGGTAGGTCTTCTGGTTGTGATTCAGTGCTGAGCCACATTTCTAGTTTTCAATATAGTGTTCTTGTTTTATCGGGATGTTTTGTTAATTCAGTTGCGTGGTTAAGGTTGGGAGATGTATACAGAGGCTATTCTCTGGGTGTGATCTCGAAGTGATAGAAATGATTGGTCATGGATAAACCAACAGTATTTCATTGACTTGTAGGCGTACAATTACTAAACTAAACTTTGTGTAGATACAATTTATTATGATCATTAATATCATGGTCAGGATCGCTAAAGATGTCTTTGGAGGGATTTGGAATGACCTTAAAGGAAATTCACCATACCGTTAAGAGACCAGGTAGGACTCAAGATCACGATTCCGTGGAGATTCCAGTGGCAGAGGAACTGGCGACGGTACCAGGGATAGTTAAAAAGGATAATGATGTAGCTTGGTACTCTCGAAACTATCCAATTGTTAGCCAGAACATCGAGAAGGCTGCGGATAGGGAATGGACGTGGACGGTTTATACCGGGGAGATGTATGAATACCGTAAACATCACGATGAAGTCAATAAACCACTTGTTGAAGCGGCATATGTATCAGGAAATAAACAGCCAACTGGAGATGTCACTCCCGCTAAGGATGTGACTGAAGAGATCAGAGAGAAAGCAAGGAAACTTGGGTTTGGTGAGGTAGGGTTTACAAAATTCGATAGAAAATATGCTTACAAAAGCAAAAAAGCCTGGGTAAAGTATGAGCATGCGATATGTTTGGCACTTGAACAGGATTATTGGCAAACCCAAACTATACCAAGTATGGAAGCTGAATTTGCCCACTTTGGAACATATGAGGAAGAGGGTGCACTAGCCCTGGATCTTGCTGATTTCATTAGAGATTTAGGTTACAGAGCGCAGGTACATAGTCCAAACGACAATAGTGCTGCGTACATACCGATGTTTGTCGAGGCGGGTCTGGGACAACTTGGTGCTAATGGGCAGCTGCTTTCACCCCATTTTGGTAACAGATCTAGACTTCTTATTATTAGCACAGATGCAATAGTAACCTACGATGACCCAGTCGATTATGGCATACATAAGTTCTGTGAAATGTGTCAGGTTTGTGTCAATCGATGCCCTGGAAGAGCTTTGGTTAAAGAGAAGGTCTTTTGGAGGGGTGTTGAAAAGCACAAATTAATGTACGATCGATGCCGACCTGTCATGGCTACCTACGAAGGTTGCGGGGTTTGCATGCTAGTCTGTCCGGTACAGCGCTATGGTATGGCCCCTGTGATGGAGCATTTTGTCGAGACAGGAGAAGTTCTAGGAAAAGGAACGGATAACTTGGAAGGCTATGAAATTCGGGGCAAGGGTTACTACGGCCCCGGGAAACTTCCTTCGTTTAACAGAGAATTTTTTGATATACCCCACGGAACAAAAGATGAATGGCTATTCACTCAGTTCAAACAGAAAATCGAGGGAAAAGGCAAAGTCAGCGAAGACGAGAAACAGGAATTCGTGGAGAAATTGGGAGATATCTTGTCCGAAGAATCTATTTATGATGCCGGATTATAAAGATTTTAAGATACCGGCGATATCGGCATGACTAGTCGGAGCACATTTGAAAAAGAACATATCGATGGCCTTTTTGGTGAACTTAATACCGACTACAAAGGGATGCCAGAAAGTGAGCAACTGCATAGAGACGCTCACTTAGCAATTGCCTACCATGATTCAGGAAGTCAAATACCGGACTCAATAGACCCCAGAGTGATTGCATTAATAGCCAGATACGGTCCAACAAATACCTAAAAACGGCTCCTTAATAAAAGCCCCTGCTATCCCAGTATTAAACTGGGATAGCAGGGGCTTGTCATATATAATGCCAGCGCTAAATACCTCCTAAGTAGGATAATTTGAGGTCATAAAAATGATCCAATCGACCTCTGAACCCAAATTTAAGGAAGTGAAAAATGACCACCAACACAAAAAAATTAAAATTACTGAAACATAAATCTGCGAAAGTCAGTCTGGGCCCAGATCGAGCCCCAGCGAGATCTATGCTACGTGCCGTTGGACTAACCGACGAGGATATGGAAAAACCATTTATTGCTGTTGCTAATTTGGCCAGCGATGTCACCCCGTGCAATGTGCATTTGACAAGGATCGCAGATAAGGTGAAAGAAGGTATACGGGATGCCTAGAGTGTACCTTTTATGTTTGGCACCATCACGATTAGCGACGGAATATCGATGGGGACGGAGGGTATGAAGGGATCTTTGGTAAGTCGCGAAGTGATTGCAGATTCTATTGAAACCGTGTGTTTTACTGAAGGGATGGACGGTTTGGCCGTTGTAGCGGCATGCGACAAAAATATGCCAGGGGCCATGATGTCCATGGCGCGCCTCAACATACCATCGGTTTTTGTTTATGGAGGCGCCATTCTTCCAGGCAACTATGCAGGTAAGGATATAAATGTCCAAGATATGTATGAAGCGGTTGGGGCATTCTCGACTCGGCAAATTTCGTTAGAAGAATTGATAGCCATGGAGCGGGTGGCTTGTCCTGGAGAAGGAGCCTGTTCCGGCATGTTTACAGCGAACACTATGGCATCAGCTATTGAGGCGATGGGTATGTCGATACCCGGTGCCGCATCTATTCCTGCAGTGGACCCTCGAAATTTGGATGTGGCTCACGAGGCAGGCAAACATTTATATTACATGCTTGAAAATGGGATTAAACCTAGGGATATCATGACCCGGAAGGCTTTTGAGAATGGGATAAGGTTAGTGTTGGCGATGGGAGGGTCTACTAATGCTGTTCTTCACCTTTTGGCCATTGCGAGAGAGGCAGAGGTCGAATTAACAATAGATGATTTCGATATTCTTTCAAGAGAGACACCATACCTAACTGATCTACGACCTGGAGGAAATTATGTAATGTCTGATGTCGACAAGTCTGGAGGAGTTCAAGTAGTACTAAAGGAATTGCTAGATGCAGGAATGTTACATGGCGATGCCAAAGCTATAAATGGTAAAACCCTAGAAGAGAACCTTTCTGATGTTGATACAAAGCCAGATGAAAGAGTGATTTTTTCGGTTCCTAATGCAAAAAATTCAACTGGAGGACTAGCTATCCTTAAAGGTAATTTAACTCCTGAAGGAGCTGTCATAAAAGTTGCCGGAACCAAGATTGAAAAACATGAAGGACCAGCAAGAGTATTTGATGGAGAGCGTAGTGCTTTTGAGGCTGTTACTAGGGGATCTATCAAGGATGGTGATGTGGTTGTCATAAGATAAGAGGGACCTAAAGGCGGACCAGGAATGCAGGAAATGCTGGCTGTGACGGGAGCAATCATGGGTGCTGGGTTGGGGGAAACGACAGTTCTTATTACTGACGGTAGATTCTCAGGGGCAACTAGAGGTGGTTCAATAGGCCATGTCTCCCCGGAGGCGGCAGTAGGGGGGCCAATCGCGTTGATAGAGGATGGGGACATAATTAACCTGGATATAGAAGCACGGGACCTGAGCGTAAAACTGACTGCTAAAGAGTTAGAAGATAGAAGATTAAAATGGAGCCCAAGAAAACCCAATTACGAGAGAGGCGTTTTGGCCAAATATGCCAAATTAGTGTCCTCGGCTTCAGTTGGGGCTGTTACTAGCTAGCTCTCTAATTATTCTGAATAGATAGTGATATAATTCACTAGCATCAGTTTTAATCGATAGATTGAAGTCTTTAATTCTTGCAGATTAAGGGTTAATTTTAGGAAATGAAAACGATACTATTTGCCGCTAGCTGCACTTTCATGCTCGTGACCGTATATATGGTTTTTATGTGGGTGCCTACTGAACAGAACCTAGGTGTTTCGCAACGAATATTCTATGTCCATGTTCCTCTTGGCTGGATCGGAATGGTTTCCATTTTTGTAGTCGGTATAGCCAGTGTGATCCATCTGTTAACAAGAAAAAACCTATGGGACTCTATTGCATATTCTGCCGCTGAGTTAGGAGTTATATTTGCTACTCTAATATTGATAACTGGAGCAGTATGGGCCAAACCAGTTTGGGGAGTTTGGTGGTCTTGGGATCCTAAACTCACTACTACCTTAATTCTTTGGTTTGTATACGTCGGTTATCTCATGGTTCGTTCCTTCTCCACCCCGGGGTCTCAAGGGCGGAGGTATGCTTCGGTTGTGGCTTTGATAGGGGCTATTGATGCGCCGGTTATATATTTGGCGTCGATTTGGTGGAGGACTGCCCATCCCAATCTAAATATTGGGCCGCTCGCAGAATCAGATTCTGACTTAGATGGCAAAATGTACATAACATTCATTGTATCGTTGGTTACATTTACCATTTTTTATGTTTATGTGATGTTAGAAAGAGTTCAAATGAGAAAATGCGAAGATGATTTAGACGAGGTTCATCAGTATGTATCCCTTAATTAGTAGGTTTCTTGGATTAGTGTCATTCATATCTATCGTTGCTGTGTCTATGTTTGTTTTGGAAAAGTCTTTTGTTTTTGCCGATTCGGCATTAGTTAGCGAAGCCAAACAAAATGATCCTGACGCAAATTTAAAATATTTATTTACAGTGTTTTTTTTAGTATGGGCTATATTTTTCGGATATATTTTCTTTCTTTCTCGAAGGTTAAAAGAAATGAGAAATGAAGTAGCTATGCTAAAAAAAATTATTTCTGAAAAAGAATAACAGCTAAAATGAATGACCAGGGTAACGACAGTTATATTTCCGAATCCAAAATGACAAGCAATCGAGGCAAGTTTCTTTTTGCCGCTCTTGTATTGTGCGCCGCCCTAGGCTATTTCGCCTACATGGCTTTTCAAGGGGCAACCGTTTATTACTATACTGTGAGTGAGATATCCAGACAGCCTCCTACTGCTGAAGGACGTATGGTGAGGGTTAGTGGAAAGCTAAAACCAGGGTCTTTTCATAGGGTTGAAGGGTCCACATCAGCGAGTTTTTCATTGATGGATGGAATAAGTGAAATTGAAGCAGTTCATAACGGAGTGTTACCAGATTTATTTTTTAATGAGCATTCAGAAATTATTCTTGAAGGCGCTCATACCCCAGGGCAGGAATTTGATAGTCAAAATGTGATAGTTAAATGCCCTTCAAAATATGTTGCTGTGGAAGAATCTGAAAAAGATAACAGTTAACCAAGACTTTCTTCTACTAGCTCTACCAAGTCTTTCACCTGCTTGGACCTGCCTTCTCCCTTGGATTGGACACCCTCTTCCATCATCTGCATACAAAATGGGCATGAAACTCCTACTGTATCGGCACCTGTTTCCAAGAACTGATCTGTTCTGGAATGGTTAACCCTTTGATTACCTTCTTCCTCATACCACATGTGGCCGCCCCCAGCTCCACAGCAGAATCCGTTTCCTCTGCATTTTTTCATTTCCACTAATTCCAACCCTGGTATAGATTTAGCAATCTGTCTCGGCGCCTCATAGATGCCATTATGCCTTCCTAAATAACATGAGTCATGATATGCCAAAGTGGTATTTATGGTGACTACAGGTTTAATTTTTTCTTTCTCAATAAGGTCTGAGATTAATTCGCTGTAGTGCATTACCTCGTACTTGCCACCAAGATGAGGGTATTCATTTTTGATGTTGTTAAAGCAATGAGGGCAACTGGTGAGAATCTTTTTTATGCCATACTTGTTAAAAGTTTCTATGTTTTGCATGGCCAACATTTGATATAAATATTCATTGCCCATTCTTCTGGCTGGATCCCCACTACAAGTTTCTTCGGTACCCAATATGGCAAAATCTACCTCAGCTCGATTGAGAATAGAAACCATGGCTCTGGGAATGCTCTGACTCCTCTGTTCCAAGGCACTAGTGCATCCCACCCATAGGAGATATTCAGCCTCTGGGTTTTCAGAGAATGTTTTTACATCAAGACCCTCATACCAACTCTCTCTGGTGAATGTAGTGCCACTCCATGGATGCCCTCTTTGTTCCAGATTTCGCAGCGCTCCCTCTGCTCCTTCTGGTATGTCTGGTTCTTCCATGACCATATAGCGTCGCATATCTACTATAGGATGGAATGGTTCATTGCCGACTGGACATACCTCGGTGCAAGCACCACATGTTAGACAGTCCCATACAGCTTGCTTCTCTATTCGTGATCCGATGATATTGGGTATATCCTCTTCGGTATCAACCGAGGTGGCATCGGCAATATGGTACCTGAGCCCTTGCACTATATGCATCGGAGAGAGCGTTTTTCCTGTTAGGTTTGCAGGACATACGTCTGTACATCTACCGCAGACAGCACATGCGAAGGCATCAAGTAGCTGTTTTTGGTTAAAATCTTTCATTTTGGATGCCCCGAAAGACTCGGCTGTTTCAAAATCAGTTATTGTTGTCAACGTTCCTTTAGCACCTAACTGCCGTGTAACAAAACCGATTGGAGCTCCAACCAGGTGAACATGTTTAGATATTGGAATATAGACGGAGAATCCCAGTATTATGGTCAGATGTATCCACCAGCTTATCTGGTATATAAAAGAAGACGCATCCCTGTCAAAGCCACCGTTGTTTAATATATCCCCCAAAAAATTCCCTATTGGGGAATGAGAATGGACGTTTTGTGCAGCAACATAAAAGGCCTCCCCTATTATGGTGCTGATCATCAAGAAGGCTATCAAGGCAAGTATTATGGCAGCCTCTCTTTTCTGAGTTAAGTCAAACCTCAACCTATTAGCAGTAAATACCCATCTTCGCATTACAGCTAAAACTATCACGGACAGCAAGGCTACGGCCAAAATATCTAAGTAGGTTCCGAAAATTGTTAATCCAGCTTCAGAAAGTAAGGTTTTTGAGAAATTAGGGTTGATTGAATCACCGTATATAAAGATCAGGTAGCTTAGGGAGAAGGACAAGAAGCCCCAAAATATGATGGCGTGTGCCATCCCTGCTCTGTCACTCACTACATCGGTACTTTGGAGGACTTTTTTTTGGCCCAGGATGTAAGGTATGGCTCCAAGGATTCTTTTGGGGAGCTGATCCGTTCTTCCAGAAGGTTTTCCTTGCAATATAGGTTTAAACATCCTGATGTATAAAAAGGAGGCTGCGGCTCCAAAGCAACCTAATGTTGCTACGTATACTAAGATCCAAGATGGTATTAAACCTATGAATTCAATGGGTGGGGCCATGTTTATCCTCCATAACAATTGACATCATATTATCACCAGAGCAAAAAATATCACGTCAACCTTGTACTTTTTGGTTTGCAATATTTTTAACAACAGGTGGATCCTTTGGTTTACTTAATGTGAAAGTTAGTAGGCCTCCGATTATCCATGCGGACCCGAACAAGAAAAATGCCACTGAGTAACTGTAACTTTCTTCCCAAAGAATACCGGCTATTAGTGGGCACAATGCCGAAACAATCATGGTGATAGGCGCAATAACTCCTCTAATGCTTCCCATATACTGGCGCCCAAAATATTCAGGTAATGCCACATTAGTTAAAGTAGGGAATCCCCCCATAAAAAACCCATGTATAACTCCCCAAATCACCAAAATCCAAACAGAATCGATGGGTATGATCATGTAGGTTGATAATCCAGCAGGTATTAAGCAAAGCGCAAGGACTCTTCTTATATCCATTTTTTCTGCTAGATAGCCGAAAGGGAGTTTGCTAATCATGGCTGAGGTGGCTAATGAGGTCGCTATCAAGGTTGCTGACTGTATATTTAGTCCTTTGTCTTGAATATAGGCGACTTCGTGAAATAGTACGACCACCAAACCCGAAAGGCCTAGACACTGAATTAGCAAAAGTATCCAGAATTGGGTGTTCCGTATGGATTGTTTCAGGGTCCAGGAATTTACTTCATTATCTGCGGTAACTTTTGCATTCGAGTCCGATGCATTTCCATCAGGCAGTAGCCCAATGTCTTCGGGGCTTCTCCTAAGAAATAGTGATGATACGGGGACGATAGCGACTACCGCCATCATTCCCAATACTACCCAAGCTGCTCTCCATCCAAGGGTGGAGATGGCCAAACCTGCAACAGGCGCGACTACAACACCACCGGCCGATATGCCCATGGTGCCAATGGCCATCGCTCTTCCTCTCATTCTCACAAACCATTTGGCCATTAATGATGGACCAACCAATTGACTACCCATGGCAGCAGTGCCAAAGCCATAAATAATTCCGTACAACATGTAGAACTGCCACACTTTGTCTATTTGAGAGGTAAAAGCCAAGGCAGTACCCCCGACCAAACTGCCAACGGAAACTATTATTCTTCCTCCATGCCTTCTATCCACCAATAGGCCTAATAGGGGAAGTATTGGAATTGTGGCGAGTTTAAATATAGGAATTACTGAAAACTGAGTTCTGGATATTCCTATCTCCTCACCCATCGGTATGATGAAAAATCCTAAAGCATAGCTACCAGTGCCGGCATTTATCATGCTTGATGTGAAAGAAGAAAATACTATAAGCCAGCCATAGAAGAACCACCGGTTTCCTAGTCTTTCCAACCATGTATCCAATCTAGCCATACTATTGGAAAAACCCCAAGGGTCTGACAGGACTTTTAATCATTAAGCAGAGGTGGCTTATGGGTGAAATTCACCACCGACTCAATCCACATTGAAGTCGATAGTAAATTCGATTCGTCAAAGTGGTCCGATATTATTTGTACTCCCAGTGGCATACCGTCATTGTCCAAAGCGTATGGCAAAGAGATTGCTGGCACCCCGGCCATTGTCCACGGAGCTTGAAAGATAGGTTCCCCCGTAGTCTCTGAGGTTGGAGCACCTGACAGACTTGTTGGCATTATCAAAGCATCGTATTTCTTTGACAATTTTGATACTTGCTTAATGTAATTCTGTTGAAAATGCTTTGATTGTATATAAAGATGCGTTGGGGTATTCAAACCATTTTCGATTACTTCTTTTACTCTGGGAGCAAAGTCATCAGGCCTTTTTTTAAAATTATCTTTATGGGTATGTGCTGCCTCGCAATTCATGATGACTCTGTGAGAGTCTAAGATGCTATTAAAATCAAGTTGTGTATCCGCAGTCTCTATTATCGCCCCTGCCTTTGAAAGTCTCTCCAATAAAAGAGCAAAATTTTTCATAGTGCTGTGATCTGAATTTTCATAGTAGAAATCTTCTACAACGCCGATATGAGGTGGTCGGGAGATCGGTTTAGGAATCGAAATATATGGTTTGCTATCCACTTCCACCGAATCCTTATCTTCGGCATCATAACCAGATAAATGCCGCAACAGGATTGCAGCATCTTTTACCGAGCGGGTAAACCATCCCATTGTGTCAAGAGATAATGCTACTGGGAAAACTCCTTGCCTACTGACGAGACCGTATGTCGGTTTGAATCCAACGATACCGTTATATGACGCAGGCCTTAAAACGGAACCTGCAGTTTGAGACCCTAGGGCAGCCGGGAACATCCCTGAAGCTACTCCGACTGCTGAACCACTACTGGACCCTCCTGGTGTTCTTGAAAAATTCCAGGGATTTTTGGTAGGAGGAGGATCTCCACAAGCAAATTGAGTGGTTACGGTTTTACCCATGATCACAGCCTGGGAATCTCTTAGCATTTTTACCGTTCGGGCGTCATACTCAGGCTCATAATTTTCATATATTGGAGAACAACAGGTTGTTCTCATGTCACGGGTGCAATAAATGTCCTTTATGCCTATAGGTATACCGGCTAATTTATTAGTACTCTCCTGGCTATAGTTTTCGGTTTCCAAATTTGGGTTGAGCGTTACCCACACATTCAAATTTGGGTCAAGTTTTTTAGAACGATCCAGTAAATGAAGTACCAATTCTTTTGTTGAAATTTTTGAAGACCTTAGTAGTTCAGACAATTCCTCTATCGTAGAATATTCAAGTGATTTCCCCATTTAATCTCCTTATTTTCACTCAAAGGTAAGGGAAACTTTTAAGGCTCCATCCTCACGAGAGTCGGCCAGGTTAAAAGCGTTCTGTATTTCAGATATTGGAAATTGGTGAGTAACGAAGGGTGCCATATCAATTTCCTTATTTTCTATGTAGTCCATAGCTAGTTGGAAGGCCGGCAAACCAGGCTCGTCTTGGGCTCCAAACACTGAATGCATGTCTATGCATTTACGGAAAAAGGTATCCCAATCAAAAGGAACTTTTTCCATAGTTGGAGGCAACCCAAACACTGCCAATTTTCCGAAAGGCTTAACTAATTTCAAAGATTGATTCAAAGTGTCAACACTGCCTACAGCTTCTATGACCAGGTCCGCACCTTCACCGGATGTAATGTCCATCACGGCCTCTGTAGCTTTGTCGCCTGTAACATCAATTGCTTCGTCAATTCCCATATTGCGGCCAGCTTGCAACCTCTCTGCTACTGGTTCGATTCCTATGATTTTATGAGCTCCGAGTTTCCGTAACATAAAATCGTGGAATAAACCAACAGAACCTTGTCCTAAAATGGCTATAGTTTTTCCGACTAATGTCGGTAATTTTCTTGTTCCAAAAACCACTGTCCCAAGCTGTTGTGCCATTAGTAGGTGCGTCTCTGGAACACCTGTTGGTACCCGTAGAAGGAAATTAGGATCAATTAATTGGTAGCCTGCGAAGCACTTGGAGTTCCAAATATTTGGCACAGTGAGGACTAATTCCCCTTCGGCAAAATCTGTATCACCAGGGTCTACTATTTGTCCAATACCTTCGTGTCCGGGGTAACCGTGAGGAAGAGGGAATTCATGTGCATTCCAGCCCATATAAGTTATGTGTAAGTCACTACCACATATCGATGCCAGATTCGTTTTTACTAATACTTTTCCAGGTTCCATTTTGGGGATATCTATAGCATCACACCGCCATTCTCCCAACCCAGTTGATATCGCTGCGGGCATCTCGCTCATCAGTGTCTCCGTGTATAAAATATGTCTTTTTGTAGATGTCTGGAATTGTACCCTCGTGTATCCTCATAATACAAAATTAATTTGCCCGCATAGGCTTTTTGGGCAAAAAGGTGTAAAGGTCAAGTTTCTCCCTGCTATCATGCGGCCTGAGCAATTATCAGAATGGCCGGCTAAGGTAATAAATTGGAATCAAACCTCAAGAATAAACTAAAAGAATTAAATGAAGAAATAAGATATTATCCCGGCCCAATTGCTGGATGCGATGTTCAGTTCGACTGGTTATTGGAGGAACGAATCAGATTAACCAATCAATTGAAAAAAATGGGGAATATTCCCCGCAGAGAACCTATAGATGTTATTGACCAAGGCTGATATTTGAAAACTATTGCTAGTTATTGGATAGGTGTGGGTTCAATATTAGCTTTCTTATCCGTTTTGGTTGGAGCACTGGGAGCTCATTGGCTCGATCCTGTCATGGATATGGATTCTAAAAATACCTATGAAACTTCCGTCAGATTCCAGATGTTTCACTCAGTGGCTTTGATTCTTATCGGAATAATATTGAATTTCAAATTTGAATTCAACAGGCTCTTTTTTTATATACCGTGGTTGATTTTGGTGGGCACGGTCATATTCTGTGGTAGCTTGTACACGATAAGTTTGAGCTCTTTTAATTGGCTGGGTGCTGTAGCCCCTTTCGGGGCCTTATTATTTATATTTGCTTGGTTGCTGCTAGCTTTTTTAGCATTCAATATAACAAGACAAAAGTCAGAATAAAGATGAGAGGAAACACCAGGTCCAGAGTTTATCAACAGGAGTGGAGATTTTTTAACTAACTTAATAACTCGCTAGGGTTATCTTTTACCAATCGAGAAATATTCTCCGGTGACATTCCTGAATCCAGTAAAGCGGCTATGGCCATTCTCATGCCTTCAGATGGTGGAGGGTTTACTGGCTGCCCAAAAGCAGTTGTTACTACGGATCTTTCAATGCCAGCTTTGAGTATCTGCGCTGACAAAGCCACAGGACTTATTTTTGCTGTTAAAGGCATACATGAAAGGAAGCTGTATTCCATGTAGACTCCTAGGGTGGTCAAATCTTTCAATTGGTCTTCAAGGAGTTCTTCAGGATGAGTTGCGATCATCTTTTTTACGCCATGATTTTTGGCGGCGCCAAATAATTTTATCGTCTCTAATGGTGAAATATATCCTGAGGCCAAGACCATATCGTTTGCCTGAACGATATCAATTACGTCAAGAGTGTCATCAGTGAGCTTCTCTGATTCGTCTAATATATATAGACTTTTCCCAGAGCTGGGTTTTGATAAGTGAAACCTGGCTGAAATAGTAGGCATAAAGACAACTTTTGTACCTAATCGAGCCGCTGTTTCCACCGCTTCTGGATTAATTCCTCCTACAGGTGAATTTAATGAAATTGATCCGTATATTCCTAGCCCTGGATACATTTGAGATAAAGCGTAGGTCATAGGGTATGTGAGGTAATTGTGTGATTTTAATACGAACCCGCCCATTCCAGCTTCGTAGGCTGCTCTCGCCGTTTCCAAGGCATCCATTCGCCTTTTGGGGACGTCAGGGGCAGCGTATACGTTAAGATCAATAGACCCTTTCAACAGAGATTCAATTTCGTCGTTCACAACTTCCTCCGATTGCTGATTACAACCTATTTATCAGATCGGGCAATTCTCTCATGCTACGAAAAACTATGGTTTTCGATTGTCCAAATGCTGGGTTAGTTTTTTTTGAGCAGAATGCTAGCGGAGTCATTCCAGCACTATAGGCCGCCTCTACACCAGCTGTTGAGTCTTCTATCACCAAAGTATTTGAGGGAGTAGCACTCATTTTCACTGCTGCGTGTAGAAAAAGGTCTGGGGCTGGTTTTCCGGATTTCACATCATCTCCACTGTATACGTGCTCACCAAATCTCTCCAGTAAACCTGTGACAGATAAGGTTTTACTTATTTTTAGGTGTGGCCCGCTGGATGCCACACATTTTGGGTAAGGTATGTTTTCCAAGGCGAAATGTATATCTTCGACCGGTTTCAAGTTTTTTTCAAACTGGACAAACAGTTTTTCCATGTAAGTTTCATGAAAATTATGAGGAGGGTCTGTTCCCAAACGTTTTTTTATCACACTAAAACAATAATCCCAGGATTTTCCAAGGAATAGGTCGATACATACATCTGGTGGGATATCTAACCCAACGGTTTCCAATGACTCGGAAAGCACTGAGTTAGATATGATTTCACTATCAACAAGTACACCGTCACAGTCAAAAATAACTAAATCAGGTGTCATAACCGTTTTCTCATAAGAGTGCTCGCTGACATTAGAATATTGGTTGGAATGTAGTTAATGATCGATATAATATAAGTTGACACGAAACGGATCAACTTATAACATTTATTCAATTAAAAACCTAAGCTTCAGTATACATCCAATCGGAGTATAGAAATATTTTATGCCACATAGAGACTCTGGGAGACAAGGTCCTGATTCGAACCAGCGCGTGATTCGACTTGGGGTTTCTGTCAATCAAGGTAGTCCTAGGTCAGGGCGGGGTAGGCCACGAACGAGAAGCAATGAAAGTGCCTATGCCTCACCGGATGGACTCTATGTTATTAGCGTGGCTGCACGGCTGCTAGAAATGCATCCACAGACCTTGCGTAAATACGAAAGATCGGGGTTAGTAAGGCCCTCAAGAACTGTTGGGATGCTCCGATTATATTCTGAGGAAGATATAGTCAGGCTGAGACTTATCAAACATTTAGTGGGTGACTTAGGTCTGAATTTAGCAGGTGTAGAGCTTTCACTAGGTATGTTTAACCAGATGCTGAAAATGAAATCGGGTTTGGATCAGGCTGAAAAGGGTGAATTGAAAAAATATTTGGAAAATTGTCTAAATGAAATGTTCAAGATATTAAAGACTAGGCCTTCTTAAATTTGTATTTTTATCTCAGGGAGAGAATATTTGAAAGAAAAAGAAATATCCGGAGACCCAACCCCAGAGTCAGACGATCAAGAGTCGAATAACCTTGGGAGTGAAGAATATTCGTCAGATGCACCGGAAACACCAGTTGATTTAAACGAAGAAATAGACCATTACAAATTGATCGCCCAACGGGCACAAGCTGATTTAGTTAACTATAGAAATCGGGCTAACCAGGAAATGGAAGAAGCCAAAAGGGCAGTTCAATTCGGAGTGATTTCAAGATTTATTTCTATAGTTGATGACTTAGAAAGGGCTGTTGAAAATGTTCCTGAGGAGGCCCAAATCGAATGGACAGAGGGAGTCGAATTGGTACTGCGGAATTTGGAAAAAGCACTGGAGTTAGAGGGTGTGAGTCAGATCGAATCTCTGGGTAAATCTTTTGACCCTCGAGAACATGAGGCCCTTTTGTATGAAGAAAATTCTGATATTGAAGATGGGTTGATACTTAATGTGATTCAGCAAGGATATCGACTAAATGAAAGAATCATCAGGCCTGCAAGGGTAATCGTTTCGAAATTTACTGAGCAAGAAAATCAAGAAGACCAATTAAGTAAACAGGAGGACAAGTAATGCCGAAAATTCTCGGTATTGATTTAGGTACTACCAATTCATGTATGTCAATTATAGAAGGTGGCGAACCTCGGGTGATTGAAAATGCTGAAGGTAATCGGACAACCCCATCAGTGGTAGGTATTAATCCTAGATCTAATGAAAGATATGTTGGAACAACGGCTAAGAGGCAGGCGGTTACAAATCCCGATAATACGGTTTTTTCAGTAAAACGCTTCATGGGAATGAAGTATGGGGATGATTCTGTCTCTAAGAATAAAGAGTCAATTCCATTCTCGGTGGTTGAACACGCAAATGGCGATGCTCATGTTTCTATGGGGGATAAGAACTACGCTCCTCCAGAAGTTGCTGCTATGGTTCTTCAGAAACTGAAACAGGATGCAGAATCCAAATTAGGCGAAGAAATTACCCAAGCGGTGATTACTGTGCCCGCATATTTCGATGATAGTCAAAGGAATGCTACGAGGGATGCCGGAAAAATCGCAGGCCTAGAGGTAATGAGAATCATTAATGAACCGACAGCGGCAGCACTTGCATACGGTTTAGATAACGAAAGCGACCAGACTATAGCAGTATATGACCTGGGGGGTGGTACCTTCGATATTACGGTTCTTCAGATGGGGGATGGGGTTTTTGAGGTTAAAGCAACCAACGGAGACACTCATTTGGGAGGAGATGATTTTGATCAACTTATTATTGATTGGATCTGCGATAAGTTCAAACAAGACCAAGGGATTGATTTGAAGAGTGATCGAATGGCTCTACAAAGACTTAGAGAGTCAGCAGAGAGGGCAAAAATCGAACTTTCTACCTTAATGCAGACAGAAATCAATTTACCGTTTATTACAGCAGATGCCTCTGGGCCGAAACATTTAGTTGAGACAATGGAAAGGTCAACATTAGAGCAATTAGTGAATGATTTGGTCCAACAAACAATAGGGCCTTGTAGGAAGGCTATGACTGATGCTGAGGTTAGTTCATCTGAAATTGATGAGATTATCCTGGTGGGCGGTATGACTCGGATGCCGGTTGTACAAAAGGCAGTAGAAGATTTCTTTGGTAAGCAGGTTCATCAAGGAGTAAATCCAGATGAAGTCGTGGCGATCGGTGCTGCTGTGCAGGCTGGTGTCTTGCAAGGTGATGTTAAGGATATTTTGCTGTTAGATGTAACTCCGCTGACTTTGGGTATAGAAACCTTAGGAAGTGTAACTACACCGTTGATACAGAGAAATACGACTATACCCACTTCAAAAAGTGAAACTTTCACAACTGCCTCTGATAACCAGCCTTCTGTTGAGGTACACGTATTGCAAGGTGAAAGGTCAATGGCAGTTGAGAATAAGACCATCGGAAGATTTAATCTCGATGGTATTTTACCGGCCCCGAGAGGCGTTCCTCAAGTGGAGGTCACATTTGATATAGATGCCAATGGAATTCTAAATGTTTCAGCCACTGATAAAGGTACAGGTAAAGAACAAAGAATCACAATAACTGCCAGTTCAGGATTATCTCAAGATGAAATAGACCAAATGATTGATGAAGCTGAGCAACATGCAGAAGAAGATCGGCAAAAACGTGAGATGGTTGAAATTCGAAACACGGCTCAATCGGCTGTATTCGCAGCAGAGACATTGGTTAAAGAAAATGAGGAGCATGTTGATGCTTCACTTAAAGATGAGGTGGAGCAAAAAATATCTGATTTGAAGGCTGCTTTGGAGGGGGAAGACAATGCCACTATTGAATCTGCCCTTCAGCAACTTCAGGAAACTCTTCAAAAGATAGGTCAGGAAGTTTACAGCAAAACCGGTGAGGCAGCTGGAGCGCCGCCGGAGGAAGAAACTCCTTCACAGGATGATCCAGAGAATACCGTTGAAGGTGAATTTAGAGAGGTTTAATGTTTTTTAAGAGGGAGAAATCCATTTCCTCCCTCTTAAAAAATGATCCTAGAGTACGTGGTAGGCCAGTAGGTGCTGCCTCATGACATCTTCGGCGAAATCGTTGTCTACATCGCGCCATACAGAATGTATATGGTTCGCACTGTTTTGTTTGTTGTCGAATTCCACCACGAAATTTCCTCCGTGAATTCTGTAGTAGTGTTCACCGCTAGCATCAGTAGCACCACCCCAGGCAAAATGAACATTTTCCAACCCATATTTTTCAAGGTCGTCAAATTTTTTCTGTGCCAATTCTTCGGGCACTTGATTGATGTATTCTGATATTAAAGACTCGATAATTTCTCGTTGCGTTCCTGTCATTTTTGAGATTGATAGGCCTTCCTGAGCAGGTAAGGAAACTTTGGAGCTGTTGTATGTAATTATGTCGTAGGGTGCGGCTCCATAAATTATCGCCTTCTTTTTCTGCCCTTCATCAAAATTATTCATTAAGTCGAACGCAATATCTTCCCGATGGCTCAGGATTCGCAGACCATTTTTGGGTCCTTGTCTGACCTCGGCAGGGTTAGCACCAAAGAAAAAAGGCGTCATAGATATGATTTCACCTTTCCAGACGCTGAAATGTAGCGAAACGTGATGTCCTTCTGCCCTCCAGGCCCAGGGGTCATCTCCACCAGGTGTTCCAAATATAGTGAAATAATACAATTCAGGATCTCTTTTGAATGATTTCACACCTCTCTCTTTCTCAAGAGGTCCCAATACGTTTTCAAGAGCAATTATTTGTTTAGCTTGCTCATATGATTTGTTAGTCAGACCAGTTGACATCAACTTAAAGGCTAAATCCCTTTGGTTGGATTCCATGTCCCTCAAGGCTAAGCCGTGGCGGTTCATAGGAGGGTAGTACCAAAATATTCTTTCCCCATCCAAATATTCGAAACAAGCCTTGTTTTTTTGGTCTGGAGAAAGGCTTTCTAAAAATTTGGAACCAGCTTCGGTCATTTTTTGGACCAACTCACTGTGTGCTTTAGTTGCTGCCATTTCCACCCTCCTTCGTTCGATTGGTTAATGGTTCTTTCGGATTGGTTGTTCGAGGTAGATTAGCATCTACTATGGGCGGTTACTAGGTTTTGACCAGTTTTTGGAAGCTTCTGAGGACATCAGGAGGAGTAGTGTAATGACTCATATTTGTTCTAGCTACTTCTGCGACATATATGCTCAAATTGGAATCAAGGCACAAGCCATGCGGCGCAGCGAATTGACCGATTTCAAATCCATATCCCATATCTCCAATTCGTTCTAATACTTTTCCGGATTGATCCAAAACACTCACCCTGGGGCCTATGTTTGGTACCTTTTTACTTACATTGTTTCCATAACCTAACTCCGCAACATAAATTCTTTGTTGCGCATCTATGTAAATAGCACAGGGCCTGTGCACATTTGACCAAGCGGCTTCGAAATTTCCGCTCTTATCAAAAACTTGTATCCTGTGATTCTCTCTGTCGCAGATGTAAATATACCCATTTTTGTCTGTTGCAATGTTGTGTATGATGTTAAATTCACCTTCGCCAGTTCCAGGCCCTCCCCATGAGTGCAGGAGGTTTCCGTCAGGGGAATATTTATGTATTCGAGAGTTCCCGTAGCCATCGGTCACAAAAATGTCGCCCGTTTCTGGGTCTGTTGCCGTATGGGTACATCTATTGAAAGGTTCTCCACTGAATAATCCTGAAGGATTTCCTGGGTTTCCTATTGTCATTAACACCTTTCCGTCAAGGGTGCATTGCCTAACAGTATGATCGCCATCATCGGTGCAATATAAGGTGTTGTCTGGTCCTCTACTTACACCATGCGCTCTCGTGAATACACCTTCCCCCCATGACTTTAGGAATTTTCCATCTTTATCAAATACCATCATAGGATGCTCACCGCGGTTAAAAACGTATACATTGTCATTCTCATCCGTAGCAACACCTGCCGTTTCAGGCCACGAGTAGCCAGATGGCATCTGTTCCCAATTATCGACTACGTTATATTTAAAAGCGCCATTACCAATTGTTACTTGTGAATCCATATAAGTGTCCTTAATGTGATTGGTCTATTTATCTTTCGGTTTTAATTTATTGGACGTGAGCGCGATTATACAACGGACCTTTTTTAAAAAGGTGTAAAATGGGGGCAGAAGCATGAATGCCCCATGGAGGTTACTCATTATGGCCGGTTCAATAGTTTCATTACGATTATGTTTGGGAAGCCGTGAGCCGATGGAAGAGGTTACTCAGGCTAAGTTTATTACCGGGCACGGTATGCACGGTGACAGGCATTTGCGCTCCGATGGGCTGCGTTCACAAAGGCAAGTATTGATCATGGATGTAGAGACATTGAACCATTTTGATCTTGAGCCTGGTCAAGTACGTGAAAACGTAACTTTGGAAGGATTAGATTTATCAACTATTTCCGCTGGGGATAGGGTTTCTTTAGGGGCCGACGTGGTATTGGAAATCACCGGAGATTGCGAACCTTGCTCTCGTATGGATGAAATACGACCTGGTTTGAAGGAAGAAATTGACGGAAAGAGGGGTCTCTTGGCATTTGTAGAGAAAGGTGGGGTGGTTTCAGTTGGTGCTGAAGTAGGAGTAAACACCTTTCAGATATAAGGGAAACTTATCTAATTCCAATATCTCCCTAATTGCTTTATTCAAATTAAGGTCAGTAAGTGGCGCGTCCTCCGCTTATGTCGAATACGGCGCCTGTACTGAAAGAGCATTCATTAGACGACAACCAAGCCACCAAAGCAGCTATTTCGGATATTTCACCAGTTCTTCCAATAGGTATTCTATCCACCATATATTGAACTTGCTCCGGAGTAAATTCCTCTAATATACGAGTTTGAACCACTGCAGGAGTAACACAATTTGCCAAAACTCCGGTGCCTGCCAGTTCTTTGCCTATAGATTTTGTAAGGCCGATCACCGCAGCTTTGGTGGACGAATACGGAACCATACGTGGATTCCCTTCCTTACCAGCGATCGAGGCGATGTTAACAATTCTCCCGTAATCTTTTTCTAACATATGAGGGATTATCTCGTGACAAAAGGAAAAGACCCCTCGAAGATTAGTTCGGTACACTCTATCCATTTCCTCCACGTCTAATTCCCAAATATTTCCGTTAACTCCACCTATACCGGCATTATTTACTAGTATGTCTATCTTTCCCCATTTAGTAATTGCTTTATTGACCGCTTCTTGAGCTGTTTTAGGGTCGGAAACATCACCAATGGAGATTTTTACTTCCTGTGTTCTGGCCGCAATTTCACTAGCTGATTGCTCCATCATACTGGCGTCCAAATCTACCATTACCAAGTTTGCTCCATCGTTGGCGAGACGTTTGGATATTCCGTAACCAATTCCTGTCGCGGCACCCGTGACGATGGCTACTTTGCCGTCGAGAATTTTCATACTAATCTCCTAATTTAATACTGGAATTTAATGAAAAAGACAAACCCAAAAAGCAGCTTTTTCTTCCCAATTATATTGACTTGTTGAGGCTCCTTTTGATTTTATCGTACTATCAGCTAATCCATAGGCTGTGGAAAACATCAACGCTATGATTATGACCAACAACGCAAATGGAAATATGAGTGGTATTTCCTTCATATAAAATTGCCCCTATCGGTTGCTCATAAATTCGATATGTCGGAAGCCCTATCATACCTATCATCGAGTCTAACAATGTCGTCTTCTCCAAAGTATGAACCCGATTGCACTTCTATTATTTCAAGATTTTCGTCTTTGTTATTTTCCAATCTATGTTGGACTTGCCTTGGTATGTACGTTGATTGATTCTTTTCTAGTGTCATTGTCTCACTGCCCTTTGTAACTGTTGCAACTCCAGATACCACCACCCAATGTTCTGTTCTGTGGTTATGTATTTGCAATGAAAGCGCGTGTTTCGGAAACACAGTTAGCCTTTTAACCTGGAATTCTTTTCCACTATCAACAATTTCATAATGTCCCCATGGTCGAAATACTTTTTTGTGGCTTTCGAAAATCACCGTGCTTTCAACCGGGATTTTATTCACTAAGTCTTTAATTTCGTGTTCCTGATTCCTATCTGCTACCAATATTGCATCCGGTGTCTCCACAATGATCAGATTGTCAATATGGGAAGCCGCCACAGTCCGGTGGTCGCTCACGATTATGGAATTTTGGACAGAATCAGTAATAACATCGCCCTGCAGCAGGTTATTGGATTTATCAGGAATTTGAGACCCCATGAAAGAACTCCACGATCCTAAATCTGACCATGATGATTTTAAGGGAACCACCCAATTCTTAAAGACATTCTCAGAATGCTTCAGGTTCTCCATGACTGCATGATCGATAGATTTACTTGGACAATCACCTAGTGATTCAGGTCCAGGACGAAAAAATATGCCATCTTCTGTGCCATTTTGAATGGATCTTTCACAGGCTTCTAAAATTCTTGGAGAATGAATTTTTAAGTTGTGAACCCATGAACTAGCTTTTACAAAAAACATCCCGCTGTTCCATAGAAATTCTTTAGATTCATGCATTTTTTGTGCGGTCTTAAAATCTGGTTTTTCGTGAAACCCTTTCAATTCATAGTAAGCACTTTTTGTAGATTTACCTTTTTGGATGTAGCCAAAGTTTATGTCGGGGGTTTCAACATCTATTCCAAATGTAACTATCCCTCCGTCCGCTGCGAGTTTTGAGGCAGTGCCTACCGCCTCAAAGAAATCATCATCTTCCTCTATGAAATGGTCGGAAGGCATTGAAAATAAAATATGGTCTCCCAAATTCTCTAAAATATAGAGTGCTGCGAGCGTCAAGGCGGGGGCTGTATTTTTGGGTAAAGGTTCCAGAAGAATTTTTTCAACTTGAGCTGATATGGAATTCAGGTGATCAATCAGTAAAAATCGATTTTGTTCGTTGCAAACGATGACAGGGAGAGCTAAATCCAAATTTAGTGATCGCTGTACGGTGTTTTGGATTAAAGATGTATGACTATTATTGGTGAGAAAAGGTTTGGGGTATTGATTTCGGGAAAGGGGCCACAAACGTTTACCTGAACCACCTGCCAATATAACTGGTCTCAAATTCACAACTGGTAGAACCTCGCATGGACTCGGGGCAAATTAAGGATTATTTATCCAAGATTATAAATTTTTATCCATAAATGGGTCAACAAATTGAACGGGTATCTTGTGTGAAGATGACCTTGTAAAATAAAATCCTTTAACGAATTCCTATTTGGTGGTAGGATCATCAGTTCGTTATGGGAACTATATAAGGAGAAATGTTATGGGTACCTTGGATGGAAAAACTGTCGTAGTAACTGGTGCAAGCAGAGGCATTGGAGCAGAGATTGCTAGGGTTTTTGCCAAAGAAGGAGGAAAAGTAGTTTGTGCAGCAAGAACTTTAAAAGAGGGGGATCATCCGCTGGAAGGTTCATTGCAAAAAACAGTGAGTGATATCAAGGAAGCTGGGGGTGAGGCCGAGCCAGTTACTGTCAATATATCACTGCCTGAAGACTGCGAGCGCCTTTTTGCCGAGACACATGAATTATATGGAAAAGTCGATGTGCTGGTTAATAATGCTGCTTTGACATATTTTATTCCTGTGAGGGACTATCCGATTAACCGCTGGATGAGGTCCTGGGCAGTCAATTTCCACGCTCCATTTATTCTAAGCCAGTTAGCATTGGAAGATATGATTTCAACTGGATCTGGGAGTATTGTAAACATTTCCTCCGGAGCGGCGATCGGTCCAGGTCGTGGCCCCTATTCAAATGTTCCGTCAAACCCTGGTGGTACTTGCTACGGAGCCGAGAAGGCAGCTTTAGAGAGATTTACCCAAGGTTTAGCTCAGGAAGTATATGGTGATGGAATTTCGGTAACTTGTGTGTCTCCCTCCCAAGTAGTTCCTACACCCGGAACCGTTTTTCATAATTTGGTAACAGGCATGGATGATCCACGAGGTGAGCATCCGGAATTAATGGCCAAAGCAGCACTATTATTGGCTACTGAACCCATAGATAAAGTAACAGGTAGAGTGACATATAGTCAGCAGATTCTTAAAGAATTCGGTTGGATAAATGAAGCCAAAGGTACAGGGGTTGATCGAGATCGTGTGGGTAGTGGGTATAGCCAAGTATAATTTGCACTCGAAACCTGTTCGAGATGGGAATACCAAGCCTATCAAACACTGTACATAAATGCCTTGCCTTTGACGCCCCCCTATGGTTAGTTTGAACTGGCCATTCATATAATGGGAACGTGTTCTTTAGGGTAAGAAATATTAAAGGTACGATAAGGTGTAAATCGTAGAGGTGGAGAAGATATGAAACTAACTCAGGCTAGGGTAATCAACTATAGAAGTATTGACGATTCCTCATGGGTTAGAGTTGATGATGTTACGGCTCTGGTAGGTAAAAACGAGTCTGGTAAAACAGCATTTCTTCAAGCTATTAGAAAGATTAACTCTATTTCCGGTGAAGAAGATACTTTTGACATTAGAGATTACCCCCGAAAAGGGTATATCAAATATAAAAAAATTCATGATCAAAATCCATGCGAGGTGGCACAGGCAGAATTTGAGCTGAATGATGAGGAAATATCTGAAATCGAGGCGAATTTTGGTAATGGGATATTAGCTTCAAACAAGGTTATCGTCACCAAGAATTACAAAAATGAACGAAATTGGAAAATTAGCCTTGCAGAATCAATTGCCCAACCTCTCAACATGACGACTTTTACTCAGCCTGCAACACCTGCTCCAACTTCCTTTCAAAGTGCTGTGCAGTCTGTGAAAGACGTTAGTAATGTTTCGGAGGGAATTTCAGAGCAATTTTTGGAAAAATGGCTTCCAAAATTCGTTTACTTTGACAATTACAGCCTCATGAGAGGAAAAATATCTATCAATGAGCTCAGACAGAGGGCTGAAAATGGAGGACCTTTTGATGATGCCGATAGGACATTCCTGTCGCTGTTAACTTTATCGGGAGTTTCTCTAAAGGATTTGGAAAAAGATTTAGGGTATGAGGACATAAAAGTTGAATTAGAATCTGCCTCAATAACCATAACTGATGAGATATTTGAATATTGGCAACAAAACCGCCAATTAAAAGTTGAATTTGATGTATCTCAGGCCGACCCTAGGGATGCTGCTCCTTTGAATCAAGGAAAAATTTTACACGTAAGAATAGAAAATGCGAGGCACCGTGTCACCGTGTCATTTGATGAGAGATCGAAGGGGTTTGTTTGGTTTTTTTCTTTTTTATCGTATTTTTCGCATCTGGAAGAAACAGAAAACGGCGACTTGATAATTCTACTCGATGAGCCGGGCACAGCACTTCATGCAATGGCCCAAAAAGATTTCTTGAGATTCATGGATGAAAGGCTTTCACCAAGATGTCAGGTTCTTTACACTACCCATTCACCTTTTATGATTGATTTGGAGAAATTGCATCGAATTAGATTAGTTCAAGACATGGATGGTGTAGGCACTGTGGTAAGTGACGATCCTGTTAATAATGACAAGGAGACTGTATTCCCCTTGCAGATGGCTTTGGGGTACCAGATGGCCCAAACTCTATTTCTATCTCCCCACTGTTTGATGGTTAACTCTCCTTCGGATTTGATATACCTGCAAGTTTTAGGTGATATGGTGGCAGCTGAGTCAGGTATAAGGATTGATCCAAGGTGGGTAATAATACCTGTAGGTAGGACGGATAACCTTTCCACCTTTCTCACGCTTCTCGGGGATAACTATGTTAGTGTCGCAGTGATGATGGACTTAACTCTTACCAACAAGGAAAAGATAGAGGCTATTAACAGGAAAAACGAATTAGAAGGCGAGAACCCGGTAAAGTGGGTACAAGTTTCTAGAGTAAGAGACGCGGACATCGAGGATTTATTTGAGCCGAAGATTTATTTGGAATTGGTCAATCTTTCTTATGCTAATCAACTTGAACAAACATTGACTATGAGGTCCATCACGGAGAGTAATCCAAGAATCGTGGAAAGACTGAAAGCATATTTCGCGAAAACGGGAACCGCCGGGGGTGTTTTTGATCGATATGTGCCTGCAGCATATCTTCTGGAAAACTTCGAGGATTTCAAAGTCCACATATCTGAAGATAGTATACAGAAAGCTAAAACGTTGGTTGAAAGAATAAATTCCTTGATCACTGAAGCAGGTTCTATTGATACCTTGAATTCCTCCAAACGTGGTGGCTCGCGTACATCCCGTGCTGCATCTAACAAATCAGATTTAAAAGGGACTGGTGTGGTAGATTTTAAATCTTTACAGTCCTCAGTCGCTACAGGATCATTACCCCTTCAGACTCAGTTCTAGCGCCTTTGGGAAAAGATCGTGCCTACTACCGTGCCGTTGACCAAACGCTTACTTTAGCCGATTTTGAAAGAGGCAAGCATAGTCCTGAACACTCATTTTTTCACTTGGAAAGGATGCGTTTCCTCTGTGCTCTGTTGGGCAACCCCCACTTAGGCGTTCCTTCTGTTCACATAGCTGGCACCAAAGGAAAAGGTACCACCGCAGCCATGATTACCGCTATATTAGGTTCAGCTGGATACAAAGTGGGCTTAGCAACTTCACCTCATCTATATTCGTTAACCGAAAGGATTAGGATAGGGCCTGAACCGATCTCCAAAAATGATTTTACCAATCTTGTTAAACAGATCTGGCCGGTGGTTTTGGAGACTGGGCAAAATAGTCAATATGGTGAAGTTACTTGGTTTGAATTTATGGTGTCAGCAGCATTCCATTTTTTTCGTGAATCGAATGTCGATTTCCAAGTGGTGGAAACGGGATTAGGTGGTAGGTTGGACGCGACGAACATATTATTACCCATCGTTTCCGTAATCACTTCTATCAGCCTTGACCATGTCAATATATTAGGAGATACCTTAGCTAAAATCGCTTCTGAGAAAGCAGGAATCATAAAAGATGAAATTCCAGTAGTCACATCTCCTCAACACTGGGAGTCGATGAATGTTATGACAGAAATTGCAGCTGATTGTAATGCACCGGTAAAAAAAGTTAGTGATGATTATTCTGTCGATATAAAAAATAAAGATTTGTCTGGCCAGTATCTCCACGTAAGAACCCCACTACGAAATTACGAATTCAAACTACCATTACTTGGAATTCACCAGACGGAAAATGCCCTTACTGCCATATGTGCTATTGAGACTTTAAAGCAATTAGGATATCTAATTGATGATGATGCAGTTGAAGTTGGGCTGTCCAAGGTTTGTTGGCCAGCCAGGTTCGAAGTGTTAGAAACATTAGGCCCGACTTTAATAGTCGATGGGGCCCACAATCCATACTCAATGGAACGGTTGGTGGAAACTGTTAATGATTATATGGTTAACTGCAAAGTTATAATAGTTTTCGGTGCGATTGGAGGCCATGATATTGTCAATATGTTGGAACCTTTGAAGTCACTAAATCCCGTGCTAATTCCAGTATCTTCGAGGCACCCCAAGGCTATCGGGGCGGAAATTGTTAGAATAGCTTCCGCCAATTGCGATATTGTCACGACCAAGGCATATGGTAGTGTTTCTGAAGGTTTAGACCACGCCTTTAGTTTGGCAGGCCAGAATGATTTAATATTGGGTACTGGGTCTTTGTCTGTTGCTGCAGAGGTTTCTGAAGTTATTAAAGAAATTCCGCCGGAGATTTATCCAAATTTGCCCTAAAATAATAGATGGGTATGAATCAAAACGATTAAATGACACTAAAGGGTTGGCAAAAACAATGGCAAAAGACGGTACAAGGGTAGTAATAACCGGGTTAGGAGTGATGTCCCCTTTAGGCCAAACGGTAGAGGAATTTTGGGATGGCTTGTCTAACGGACACTCTGGAATAAATAAAATTACCTTATGTGATACTGAAGGATTTCCGAGTGACATAGCGGGGGAAGTTACAGGATTTGATGCGGGCCAATATACAAATCCAAAAGAGGCTCGAAGAATGGCCAGGTTTTCCCAGTTTGCCGTAGCTGCTGCTGCTACCGCAATTGAAGATTCTGGTTTAGATTTGTCATTAAATAACGACCGAATGGGCGTTGTGATGGGTAATGGTAATGGCGGCTTCCCTACTACAGAAGACAATGCAAAGATTCTTTTTGAAAAAGGAGGGATGAAAGTAAGTCCCTTTTTCATACCGATGATACTTCCTAATATGGCTGCAGCCCAAGTTAGCCGAGTATTCAATTTGAAAGGGTATTCCTCGACTGTTATAACTGCATGTGCTGCAGGCAATCAAGCGATTGGGGAGGCCTATGAGGCCATCAGAAGAGGTGCGGCGGATGTCATAGTGGCCGGCGGTTGTGAGGCAGGTATAAGCAGAATTGGGCTTGCAGGATTTCACGTTATAAAGGCTCTAAGTAGATTTGATGGGAATCCCCAAGATGCGAGTAAACCGTTTGATTCAAACCGAGATGGCTTCGTTCCGGCCGAAGGAGCTGGAATCCTCATAATGGAAACCTTAGACCACGCCCAAGAAAGAGGCGCAGATATCAAGGGAGAAATTATAGGTTATGCCGTTTCATCAGATGCGTATCATGCTGTGCAGCCTGATGCAAATGGAGAAGGCGCTGCAAGGGCTATCAAATGGGCTATTGAAAATGGCGACAAGCTACTAGAAGATATTGATTATATCAATGCTCATGGAACCTCAACGCCATTAAATGACGCTTCGGAGACCAAAGCAATCAAACTTGCTTTTGGTGATCTAGCTTATAAAATTCCCATAAGTTCGAATAAATCCATGATTGGGCATGCCCTAGGTGGAGCAGGTGCTATTGAAGCAGTCGCCACCGTAAAAACTATACAGTCAAATCTTATTCCACCCACTATCAACTACAATAATCCGGACCCTCATTGTGATTTGGACTATGTTCCCAATGTGGCGAGAAAAGCTAAAGTGAATACAGTTCTGTCTAATAATTTTGGGTTTGGTGGCCAGAATGCATGCGTTGTTTTTAGCTCATTTGAGGGCTAACTTTAAAGAGGCACCTTGTCTAAGGTATGTCGAACCTTTCTGATTCGGGTGTCCGGCTCCACAGGTCCTCTGCATTTTTCATCGCTTTTGCCCTTTCGGCGCTTTCCTTCCATTCATCGTAAATATGATCGCTTTCCCAAACTACCAATGAACTGATTTGCGTTGGGTCTGTTTTGGATAGCAGGGTGGTTCTATTTATGAACCCTGGCGCCTTACTTTGAGCTTCACCGTTTCCGTTTAAAATATGTATAGCATTTTCGACTTTGCCTTGCTCGGCCCAGTGATGTGTTAGAACTCCAATCATTCTGTTACCTCCATCGGATTAACATATATCTTAAGAAATCGAATTCAATGATCGATGTCCAAAGATGTCATTAGGCTTACTTTAGTAGTCTTTGTCAATTCTATCCTTCGAGATCTATATGACATTTCTCTATCCTACAACTCTTTAGAAGTGCCCATATTTCCTGGTGCATATCTAGTCTGTTCCCAATGGGAAGGGCTATGATACCTAGGAAGGAGTATTACCTCCATTGGTGTGGTGGAAGTCATGCTTGTCCACATGCCTAATATACAAGCCCCCATTGACTCGATTCTTGTCCATATTCCGCTTTCTGAACAGGTGACGAACTCTGAAATATCATTCTGTGAGTTCATAGATTTACGGTATCCATAGACGGGTCTTCTGTCTTCTACCGGGATCACGTTCTTTGGTCGCTGGGAAATGGGTTTCAATACCCTTACAGTCTCCCGTTCGACAAATTATTCCCGGAGAGAAGACCATGAATTTTAACTACTGTCCCATGAATGAACGTTATTAGAGGAAGTTATTTGCATTAATGTGGCGGGACTCAGGCCAATGAGACCTTTCATCAAACAAATTACCTTACCGCTATGTGATTCAAGGGAAGGCTATATTTTGTTTTTACAAAGAGAGATATATTTTGGCTCCGAACCTTTTTTGATTGTGGTTTCCCTTTTCTCACTTACCATATAAGATCTCCTCCAATTCCATTGAGTTTGGATTTATCATCGTGGTGCCCTGTAAATCACGGTCCTAATGGTTAGGTAATGAACTTAAAGCAATATATAAGAGATATTCCAGATTTTCCTAAACCAGGAATATTGTTTAGAGATATTACACCTTTACTTTATCATCAAGAGTCATTTCGATATTGTGTTGATGCTTTCGCAAAAAAGTCAAAAACAATTTCTCCTGATGTGATCGTTGGCATAGAGTCAAGAGGGTTTATTTTTGGCTCCGCTCTTGCCTACGAGATGAAGCTACCATTTGTGCCGATAAGGAAAGAAGGTAAATTACCATATTCGGTTCGGGAGGTTAAATATGATCTGGAATATGGCTCCGGCGTACTTCAAATCCATTCAGATGTAATACAACCCTCTCAAAGGGTGGTATTAGTTGATGACTTGGTTGCCACTGGTGGAACTATCCAGGCTTCAAGGGCATTAATCGAAGAAATGGACGGGATTATAGTAGGTATCAACACAGTCATAATTTTGAAAGATCTTTGTATTCCAGAAATTTTGGAGGATGAAGGGTTGTTCTCCTTAGTAGAATTTTGATAAAAGTTGACATGCGTACTAATGTTTGTCAGCATTCGATTTAGAGGTTTTACACTGCTTTTGACTCCATGATATTTAGATTCGGAAGAAACATAATCCAATGGAGGTGACAAATGTATACGATAACACTTGGAGGTATGTCTGGAGGAGGTGCGAGGGACATAGGTCCTTTAGTTGCACAAAAAATAGAGGCTGACTATGTAGATAGGATCTTTCTGTCCAATATAGCTAAAAATGTGGGTGCTACCGTTCAGGCTTTACACCAAAAAGAGGAGAAGCTTCCAACCCGATCGGAGAAATGGATACACGTGATACAGAGACTTTTTGAGCGTTCAGCTGTTACCGGGTCGGCTGGTGACCCATATTTCGGGCCAGGTATTACGGCCTTATTAACAGAAGAGTATGAGGATATCCCACAGCCGATAATAACGAGAGGTCATGAAGTGGAGGACGACGTATATATCGAAGCTATAGAATCTACCATGAAAGAAATGGCAGCGGATGGTGATGTTGTATTCATTGGGAGAGGTGGGCACGTGATTTTGAAGGACATGCCTAATGTTTTGCGAGTGGGAGTGGTAGCTTCATTTGAGGATAGAGTGAAGATCTTGATGAGTCGAGAAACTATCAATAAGAGAAAGGCTATTGCCACTCTTGAACAAAGAGATCAGGCCAGAAAACATTTTTTTAAAAAGTATTTTGAACTGGATGAACCAGATAATCCCAATCTATTCCATTTCACCATTAACTCTAGTGAAATCAGCACGGATTATGCTGCTGATATGGTTGTTCAAAATCTGAATTCGTTTGCTGATGGTCGTATGTTTAAATAATTTCCATGAAATCAATGCATTTATAAGTTGTTACTATTGGATCGGTTTATTAGAATGTGATACACAAAATCAAGTTTGGTTATTCGGATTTAAAAAACCTGAAGAAGCAACATAGGGGGAATGTCGTATGGCTCCGTTGCTCGAAGTCAAAAATCTAAAGACTCATTTTTTCACCGCAGATGGGGTAGTGAAAGCAGTTGATGGAATTTCGTATGAAGTTGCAGAGGGTGAGGTAGTAGGAATTGTTGGGGAAAGTGGATGTGGCAAAAGTGTGGGCGCCATGTCCATTATGCGATTGGTAGCAAGCCCACCTGGTCGAATTGTAGAGGGTGAAGTATTGTTTCGTGGTGAAGATCTAGTCCAGATGGACGAGAAGGAGATGAGGGCTATTCGCGGCAACGACATTTCTATGGTTTTCCAGGAGCCAATGACATCTCTAAACCCAGTTCTTACTGTAGGTCGCCAGATAACTGAGACTCTGGAATTGCATCAAAAAATGAACAAAACCAATGCGAAGGAAAGGGCAGCAGAATTGCTTACCCTGGTAGGTATTCCTGACTCGGTAACTCGTTTAGACGATTATCCTCACCAGTTCAGTGGTGGAATGCGCCAGAGAGTTATGATTGCCATGGCGTTAAGCTGTAATCCGCAGCTAATTATTGCAGATGAGCCGACTACTGCACTTGATGTCACTATTCAGGCACAAATATTAGAACTGATGCAGGATCTGTCTAAGGATTTAGGCACAGCTTTAATAATAATTACCCATAACCTGGGAGTAGTTGCTAGATATGCCGACCGTGTGATTGTTATGTACGTCGGTAAAATCGTTGAAACTTCTAGTGCAGTGGAGATTTATAAGAACCCAATGCATCCTTACACGATAGGGTTACTTAACTCGGTTCCGCGGTTGGATGCGGACGATAATACTCGTGAACGGTTGGAAGCTATTGAAGGGATGCCCCCTAATCTTGGTAATAGGCCGTCGGGTTGCGGATTTCAATCTAATTGCCCGTCACCAAGCCCTGAATGCTTAACTGGAGAGCCAGTTCTCAGAGAAGTAGAGCCTAACCACTGGGTTGCATTTTGCGCTCATTGCGAACAAGAATATGCCTGTAGGTGGTTTCCAAGAGATTCTTAGTTAAAAACCTATGAGATTTTGTTATAAATAGTTAATCGTGTTTTGTGGAGTGAAAATGGTTACAAAAACAGATGGCGCCTCAAAGGCTCAGGTGGGGGATACTTTACTCGAAGTTAGCAATCTTAAGATGTATTTCCCAGTCAATGAAGGCATTATTTTTCAGAAGAAAGTCGCCGAAATAAAAGCTGTAGATGATGTGAGCTTTACCATAAAAAAGGGTGAGGCCCTTGGCCTTGTAGGCGAAAGTGGATGTGGTAAGACAACTACTGGCAGATGCATCCTGCAATTGTATAAACCTACAGCAGGTGAAGTTTTCTTCGATGGCGTGGATGTTACTAGCCTAAATGCAGGCCAACTTCGTAGGATGCGAAGGGAAATGCAAGTGATATTTCAGGATCCATATGGATCTTTGAATCCTCGTATGACTTGTGGAGATATAGTTGGCGAACCTTTAAAAGTGCACAAGTTGACTGCTAGCAAAGGTGAATATAGAGATAGGGTTTCAGAGTTGCTAACGACTTGTGGTCTGAGCCCGTACATGGCAGATAGATATCCCCATGAATTTAGTGGAGGCCAGAGACAAAGGATAGGTATAGCCAGGGCTCTAGCGGTTAATCCCAGTTTCATAGTGTGCGATGAGCCGGTGTCTGCTTTGGACGTGTCGATTCAGGCGCAAATAATCAACCTGCTTGAAGATCTTCAGGAAGATTTGGGCCTTACATATCTATTCATCGCCCATGATTTATCAGTGGTGAAGCACATTAGTGATCGGATTGCGGTTATGTACCTAGGTCATATCGTCGAGATAGCAGAGAGAAATGAGCTATACGATAATCCAGTTCACCCATATACCAAAGCTTTGTTGTCTGCTGTTCCAATACCAGACCCTCTAATGGAGGCTGATAGAGAAAGGATAGTATTGAGAGGGGGTGTTCCGAGCCCGATGTCTCCACCGTCCGCCTGCAGTTACGACCCTCTCTGTCCGTCCCCTGACCCAGCCTGTGACGCTAATGAGATCGTCATGAGAGAAGTTTCTCCCGGTCATTTAGTTGCCCATTGTGCCCCCTGCGTTGACGAATATGGTTGCTATTGGTTTCCAAGAGAGGGATAGGATTAAACCTACCATTCCTTGTTTAACTGCTGAGGTATAAAGAGAAGATATCGTTTCACTGGGGTTATTTTATTTCAAAGGTCATTTAGTGGGAGGTTACTAATTATGGTAAAAGTAAAACAGCTAGGACATATTGTCCTACGTGCAAATGATATTGATGATTCTGAAAATTTTTACACTAATATTCTGGGGTTACATGTAACTACCAGACGGCCCACTGGGACCATGATATTTATGAGTGCTCGAGAGGATGCTTCTCATGAGCTAGCTCTTATTAAATCTGATGACATAGAGGATTCTGCTACTCACTCTCTCGCACATTTTGCATGGGAAATGGAATCATTGGAGGATGTTAAGGAAATACATCGGAAGTGCGTTGCTGAGGGCTTAGAAATTAGAAGCATCGCGGATCATGGAGTGTCTTTAGGGTTTTACATATCTGACCCTGATGGTAACGAGATCGAAATTTTCTACGAAATGCCCAAATCATCTTGGCCGAAAGACGGATATTTGTTCGCTGGAGATTTTCCAGATTCTCTCGATGGTTTAAAAGCAAAAAAATTAACTGACACTGAAATCACCTCCTCATCCTAGAGGCTTGTGACGGGATAGTAGGTGCAAAGTGCCAGCTAAGAACGGAAACCAATATCTGGAAAGGTTACGGTTACACCCAAAAGATCTCTGGATTGAAGGTGAGAAGGTTAAAGATGTAACCAGTCACAGAGCCTTCTCGGGTTGTGCCGACTCCATAGCATCTTTGTACGAAATGCAACATGATGTTGGCCTTTCTTCAAAAATGACTTTCAACCCAGAGAGTAATGATAAATCTGAAGGACTTTCCTTCATTACACCCACCTCAAAGGATCATTTGATTCAAAGAGGCAATATGATGCTTAATTGGGCAAGATTTAGTGGCGGAGTTTTGGCTAGGACTCCCGACTACATGAATGTAATATTGATGGCTTGTTCAGCTGCCTCTGATTTTTTTGGCAGAGAGGATAGAACGTTTGGCCAAAATATCCAGAATTACTTCAGATATGTGATGGAAAATGATTTAACTCTCACGCATACCTTGGTAAATGTACGCAAAACAAAGAAATACCCTTCCTATGCTAAAGGTGATGATCTCGGATTACATGTTAAACGTGAGAGAGACGATGGGATCATAGTGAAAGGTGCTCGTATATTAGCTACTCTTGCCCCGCTCTCCGACGAAATATTAGTATTTCCATCTTCGGTGGTACCAACCGATAAGGAAGCATCAAAGTACGCTTTGGCTTTTGGTGTGTCTTGCGACACCCCAGGACTAAAATTCTTGTGCAGGGAAGCATTGTCTGTCGGCAGATCTTCTTTTGACCATCCGCTGTCATCAAAATTTGACGAGGGTGATGCAATCGTTATATTTGACGATGTATTTGTACCTTGGGAAAAAGTATTTATTTTCAATAATGTTGAAATATCCAATTCCGCTTTTTCGAACACTAGAGCAGGACCCCATATTAACCAACAAATAGTGACCAAAAATATGGCTAAGGCGGAATTTGTGCTTGGGTTAGCAGCTTTAATGACAGAAGCTTTAAGTACGAATGGAATTCCATATATACAAGCTCTTGCTTCAGAGTTGATAACCCCTTATGAGATTAGTAAAGCTTGCCTTGAAGCTTCCATCTCTAATGCTAAAATGAACGAATGGGGGGTCATGGAGCCAGATTCTGCTTCTCTGTCTGCTGCGAAATCTTCTTTCACATCTGTATATCCTAGGTTAATTGAGATTTTGCAACTTATTGGATCTAGTAGTCTAATCGCTGTTCCGACTGAGGCAGACTTCGATTCCGATATTGGAGAATTGCTTGAAGAGTATTTATCGACTGATACACTGGATGCCAAGCAACGGACCAAGCTTTTTCGTATGGGCTGGGATATTAGTATAAGTTCATTTGGTGGCCGCCAAGTTTTGTACGAAAGGTTTTTTAGTGGTGACCCTCATCGAACTGCTGCCCTTAGTTTTGGTAGCTATGATAAGGAGTTAGTGAAGAAGAAGACACTTGAGATAATTGATCGAGGTTAGGTTGGTAATATTCAACTAGGCACCTTGGATATTTTGATCTCGTCTCCAATTTCAATAACAGTGAGGTCATCTGGTATGAGGAAATCTCCGTTGTACACCTTTTTGATGGTTTCTGATATCTCTTCTTCCGCTCCAGGGCCTCCCACAATATGATACAAGGCTCCTAATCTAGGTGTTGATTCCGCGAAAATCGAGCCTACTTGTGACGGCGTCGCATGATGATCGATAATTTTCTTGGTGTGTTCAGGGTTTCTACCGATCATAGTTGATCTTTTCCATATTGCTTCAGGCGCTGCAACTTCGTGAATTAGAAGGTCAGCTTCTTTTGCAATTGAAGCCATGGTAGGCATGTATCTAGTGTCACCTGAGATTACTACTTTCCTCTTCCCGTAAGTGATTATGTATCCCATTGCATCTGGAACAGGATAATGATCTACCTCAAAGGATTGAATCTGCAACCCTGATTTTTCATAAATAAATCCAGGAACAATGTCATGTCCTGAAATTAGTACGCCTTCTGGATCAAACTTCTCGTCTAGATCTCTTCGTATGTGGACATCTATCTCAAACGCCTTGGATAAGTGGTGAATCATGTTTGTTGTACCTGAGGGGCCATACACTGACATTGCCTGTGTCCTGCCGTAGAGCCATCCTGTGAGCCATAAATCAGGGACTCCGATGTAATGATCGTAGTGTAAATGAGTCAACAATACGGTGGTCACTGAATTTATATGAGTTTCAGTCTGGTTGATCCTTTGCGCAGCTCCTCTACCACAATCGATTAATATGCTGTCCTCTCCAGCCTGCACCAAAATACTGCATCCCATTCTTTCTATTAAAGGAACAGGAGTACCTGTTCCCAACAAGGTAACGGTTAAGATATCCTTCATATGAACTAACCTTTTTCATCTAATATATGGCAGCAAAAATTTACGGGAATACATCGCTAACGTAATGCTCCCCTGAACGAAAAATCCTGCTCTTCCGAGGTTATAAATTCCAGGAGCGCAGAGTGTCCGTTTTCAGTTGCCTTTTTTGCCCTAAGGAATGCGTCTTGTATTTTTGCCGGATCATCGATTCTTTCACTCCAGCCACCCATAGCTCTAGCCATATCTGCATAATCACCACCCAAATCCCTGGTACTGTACAGTTCATGTGAGGAAGCCATGTGAGCTGTCTCTATGGCCATCGTTGAATTATTAAGGACCACAGTTAAAATCGGAATACCGCTTCTAACTTTCTTTAGAATTTGTGAAATAGCATCTATTACCAACATAACATGCTCTCCCTAAATTTTGTACTTACCGCTAAGATGAGGCGGAGTATAACATTTCCATTATTTATCATTTGGAGATGAAGTAAGCTGTGGAATTACGTTTTATCATTCCGACAGCATAAAATTAGTATTATCGAGGGGTATGTGTAATTTATGGATAAGTCCGAGGCCGAGGAAATGTTAATTCAAGTTTCTGTGGATTCACGATTGCAGGAGGGGTATCAGGGGGTTAGGCTAATCATGAGGGAAATACTTAGAGGAGGAACGGTACCTATACATGATATTTCGAGGGCGACCGGCATTCCTGTACCAGCACTTTCAGCAACTCGCCGGGAATTAGAGAAAAGGAAACTCCTTTCAAGGAAAGGAGGTGCGATTTTGACGGACACAGGAATGAAGCTTTTGCGTTCTATTGGAATACTTGACACTAAGATTCCTGACTTTAATTGCCAGTATGAAGTTTCAGATACAGTAACCAGGTTGGTCTCTCAATTCGATGAATTGACGAAACAAAGACCTTCTCCTGACTATAGTCTTGATCAATCCCATGCGACCTCCTTGACGTGTTTTAAAAGACTTATGTATTTCCATCAAAATGACTCAATAGAGGGGAGGGATATAGCAATATTAGGGGATGATGATTTGACTTCACTTGCCATGTTTCTTTTTACTACACAATTCGGATTAAAAATAAATAGCTTAACCGTTTTTGATATTGATGAGAGAATATTAAATTTCATTGAATCTATGAGCTTTAAACTTAATTTTGAGATACGCTTGAATAAGATCGATTTTATTGAGGAAATCCCATCATGTTACAAAAATTCTCAGGATGTATTTATTACAGATCCGCCGTATACAGTTGAGGGTTTGACGAGGTTCATTTCCGTTGGTGCGGAAATGTTAAAAAAAAGAACGAACGGTTTAGGGTTTGTATCCTATTCGAATCTAATCCCAGTTGAAAATGCCCGTTTGTTCAAAAACATAGCAAGTATGGGCCTCTCACCTCAAGAACTAATCCCTGCTTTCAACGAATATGTCGGCTCACAAAAGCATGCTGGGATAAGCAAGATGGGGAAATTTTTCTCATCTGGATATATAAAAACCTCAGACCCGACTTCCCTTAATCTCATTTATACGAATTCCAAGGAGACATCAAACTGAGGAAACTACTTCAAAATATAACAGACAATTATAAAGTTTTAACAGTATTTGATATTGCTTCGCTGAAGGAAACATTCAACAAAATAGAAAGAGACTCCTGGGTTTATTTTGCTCCCTACCTTGCTTGCTACAGTTTACCACCTGGAAGACCCCTCTATCTGGCTCGAAAAGGAAACTCATTTTTTTTGTTCCAACACATAACTGGAAAAAACTCTAATCGAATTGACCTCGTTATACCCCCCTCCACTTTGACTTCGGAAACAAAGACTTATCTTTCACGCATTAAGGATTCTCTGAATCAGTCAGAAATGCGAATTTTATGGGTTGATTCTTCAGACGTTTTACATCTCCGAAATATATTTAGGGAAGATATCCATATTGAAAAGAGAGAGAATGAATATCTTTATGATCCAAATGTGGTATTTCGTTTAGAAGGTGGAATGTTTAGAGATATTAGAAAGAAAATTAATAGGGCAACCAGGAAAAACCCCATATTTTTTCAAATGGAAAAAAACGATGTTCCTGCAGCCTTGGAAATGCTGGGGAAATGGCGTTCTCTTCAAGGGAGGAAAAATAAATTTCTGTTGGACTGGGGCTATACACGAGCCGCCCTTAATTCCATTGGTGATTTTGATACGGAAGACTTAATGGCTTGGGGGGTTGAGGTAGATAAAAAACTGGTTGGGTTTTCTATGGCTGGCCCTATAAACCAAAATACGGCCTGCTTTTTTGTGGCAAAGACTGTGATAGGAATTGATGGGTTATCGGAATATCTTAGGTGGAAAACTTTTGGGATGTTAAGGGATTATAAGTTAGTCAATGACGCTAGCGACCTAAATATTGATGGGCTGAGGCAATACAAACGCAAATTCAGACCATTAGCTATGAATTCTGTGTACACGGCGACAATATAGAATAAAAGTCAGCGTGCACACAGAATTTTATCGCCTATCTTCCATAGGTTGAGATATTTTCTTCTTCTTTGGTAATCATTTCCAGTAGTACAGGTTGCCCACCGTTAGCAACTTCTACAGCTCTTGTCATTGCCGGACCTATTTCATCCGGATTATGTATTCGTTCACCATGTGCTCCCAGACTTTTTGCTGTGTCAGAATATATACCACCTAATTCATTACTCTTCCAATTCTCCGTCGCGTGCGGAAAGTGGTCGTAATAGTGTGTCATGACACCATTATTCAATACGACCGTTATTGTTCCAAGTCCAGATCGGCTAGCAGTCTCTATATCCAAACCTGACATACCAAATGCAGCATCTCCCATAACATTTATGACTAGTTTATCCGGTGCTGCAACTTTGGCGCCAAGCGCTAATCCTAGGCCGTATCCCAGTTGTGTTGATTTGCCCCAACCTATATAGGAGCGAGGAGCGAGGGCCGGCCAAAAGGGAACAAGCTGATTTCTAGGATACCCGGAGTCATGAGTGACTATCGCATTTCTGGGATCGATAGCCTTCATCATCTCATTGAATACTCGGTATGGACTCATAGGAGTTTCATCTGAATTTAATCTTGGTCCCCATTCTTTCATGAATTCATCTTTTATTATGGATATCTTTTCTTTTACCCCGTGCACATCACCCCTTCCATGCTCGCCTAGCTGGGATTTTGCTTCCTCAATCAATTGCTGCAAAACTAATTTAGCATCACCGACCGCACCGTATTCGACACGGTAATCTCTGTTAATATCCTCAGCGGTATTGGTAATTTGTGCCTTGGTGGCCTCCTGAGGCATTGGTGCAGTGAAGTTTGATATTGCGAAACTAGTTCCTATTCCCAAAACGAAATCTGTGTTTTGGAGAAATCTGTCAACCATTAAGGTGCCCGTATTGCCTCCAGTGCCTAATGCTAGGGCATGATCTTCTGGATAGGCGCTTTTACCCGCAAGGGTGGTCATGACCGGAACATTGACTAGCTCTGCAAATTCTATTAGTTCATCTGTGGCTTCTGCGTACAATGTGCCTTGGCCTGCGTTTATAACAGGTGCTTCTGCCTTTAGCAAAGCGGTGACTATATCCCTCACATCTTCGTTTGCTGCGTATGATTTATATGAACGACTGGGTTGGTATTCTTCTATATCTGCTGGAACTTCGGCATGGGCAACATCACCTGGCAATTCGAGTAATACGGGACCAGGTCTTCCATTTCTCAAATGAGTGAATGCTTGGCTAACCATTTCTGGTATGCGCTCGATCGTGTTAATACGGCCTGCCCATTTAGTTATATGTTGATAATTTGGAATTGCGTCAAATCCGGGATGGACCCCTACTCTTCTTTCAGTGGATCCCCCTGGTATCAGTAGCATGGGTACATTATCCGCAAAAGCTTGTGCTACTCCGCCAAATGCATTTTCTGCGCCTGGACCATTTTGCATGGTAAATACCCCGATCTTGTTACCATTGTGGATCCGACTATATGCGTCGGCCATATTTACCCCAGCTCGTTCTTGTCTGCAGAGGATAGGTCTGATTCCTTCCTGTGAGCAAGCTTCAATCAAGGTTTGAGCCGGGAAACAGGAAATCCATTCGGTTCCTTCTTTTTTCAGTAAACTGGCCATTAATTGGTCACCGTTCATTTAATGTCTCCTAAATTATTTTTATTTTTCGATTATTGCCTAATAAATTTTTGTATTCGCCTTCCTTCCAAAACCTCTCCAACATAGATATCTTTCGAAGAGTCCACAGCGATTCCGTGAGGGGCAATGAAATGACCCGCGGATGAGCTACTCTCATCTGCCCACCGGCTTATCAAGTTCCCTTCTGCATCTAATATTGAAATTCTGTGTTGCAATTCCGATACGTATGCTTCTCCATCTGGTCCGAAGACTATATCGGTTGGTTGTAAGAATCCATCCCAAATAAACATGAATTCCCCATCTTGATCGGTAAATTGGATTCTGTGGTTTTCGCGGTCACAGATTGCTAGTAATCCATCATTGTTTAGGCCTATTCCATGGGGAAGATGAAAATCCATGGGGTTATTTTTTCCTGCTTCACCCCAAGTATCTAGTAACGCACCATCAGGGGAGAACTTATGGAATCTACAATTTCCGTAACCATCCGACACGAAAATATTACCGTCGTCAGCGACAACTACCCCCGTCGGCAGATTAAAGGGTCCAGCCGGGTGCGGAACTACCATCAGATTTCCACTGTAGCCGGTATTTGATTCAACATGGTAAGTGCCGAGAGTAAGTAGAAGTGTTTGGTCTGGACTGTATTTAAGGACGACATGGGCATCACGGTCAGCAAAATAAAAATTCCCATCTGGTCCTATGTGCATTCCATGAGGATTGGAAAATTTAACATCCCAGGATTTTAAAAAATCACCATTTTTTTTAAATACCATGACCTGATGTTCACTTCGGTTATAAAGGTATACATTATCTTCCTTATCCACCGCTACCCCTGCCACCTGATTGAATTCGTACCCCTCTGGTAACCTGCCCCAATCTTGATCGACTTCGTATGTATAGTCCCCACTACCGTATGGCATTATGAGATTCTCCTCTATATTGACTAATCTAGGTCAATCGATAGTTTTCTTATCATAGCAAGAACCCATACTTTAGGTTTATATGTGAATTTGGTCAAGAATTCTCTAAACTAAGGCTTCCTTTGCGGCATTCTCACCGGCTATTTTCCCAAATACTGCGCCAGACATTAGACCGGATCCTCCGGGATAGTTGTTGTAAAACAACCCTCCAGTGAGTTCTCCTGCAGCGTAAAGCCCAGGTATGGGCATATCAGAATTGTCTTGGACTTGTGTGTTCGTATCTATTTTCAGGCCACCAAATGTAAATGTTATTCCACAGGTTACTGCATACCCTAAATAAGGAGGTGTATCTAATTTTTGCGCCCAGTTGGATTTGGGGGGGGTAATTCCCTCAGTGTGCTTCCCGTCAAGGGCGGTAGGATTAAAATCACCGTCTTGCACTGCCCCATTGAAGTCCTGAACAGTTATTTGTAACTGTTCAGGAGTAATGTCTAACCCGACAGCCAATTCTTCTATTGTTTCAGCTTCCACCATCGTCATTTGGGGAATAAAATATTCATCTCTTAATAGATGTTTAGTCTTTTGGTCAAAAAGTTGAAAGGCAACCCTCTGAGGTTGTTTTAATATTTCGCGGCCGTATTTTGCATAGGTGTAGTTTCTCAAATCCGCACCTTCATCGACAAATCTTTCTCCATCAACATTTACTATCAGCCCAAATGGGTAAGAGTGTTTTTGAAAAAGGTCTCCCACATTTCTATCACCGTGAGGAGGTGCATTTAAATCCCAAGCAACCGCATGGCACCCACTCCAGTGCCCGTGAGATTGTGCCCCGATTCGAAGAGCCATATTTATACCATCACCGGTGTTATATTGGGTTCCTCGAACCTTTGCTAGTTCCCAACCTGGTCCTAAATATCTGGTTCGCATTTCTGAGTTTGCTTCGAAGCCTCCACAAGCCAGTACAACTGATTTACAGGAGATTTTCTCGTATCCATATTTTGATTTCGCAACTATTCCTTCGATGTGTCCTTGTTGGTCGACCGATAAATCTGTGCCGCTAGTTTGATACAGTACTTCGATATTGTTTCGTTCAACCAATTCAAAAAGCCTATCGGACAACCCTTTACCTCCACCGACTGCTTCTACAATCAATCCTCCCCAGAATTTTTGTTTACCCTCATGTTCAAAAGCTTGTCTGCCATAGGCAAGTATCCATGGGACCCCTTGATTTCGCATCCATAGCATGGTGAGGAATGATTGAGATGTTAGTATTTGAAGTAAGGAAGGGTCTGATAAACCTTCAGTAACCCTCATAACATCAGAATAAAATTCAGATTCATTGTAGGATCCCACATCTATATTTTGTTTTTCGTCTGATGTTATTTCAGGTAATAACTTTGAAATATCTTCTATCCCATTGTATGCAAATCGGAAAAGTCCACCTGTGAAATAAGAATTACCTCCTCGTAGGTGTTCAGGGGCTTTTTCAAGAATTGCCACTTTTGCACCTTTTGATGCCGCAGATAGTGCTGAAGTTAAGGCGGCGTTTCCGGCCCCCACTATCACTACGTCATAGGTTTTTTCTGGAGATGTCATTGTTTTGCCTTTTTCATCGGGTGGTTGGTAGGTTCCAGCGGATATTTTTGTTACGTCAGCCAATGTAATCTAACCGTAACGGATTTTCAAACACTTTTATTCTAAATACATTAAGTGTTAAATAATTGATTAAAAATAGCTTGTACTTTGGTTGACCGAGTTCCCTTGCCAAAGATATAGTATTTGTTTGAATTGTCTCTTTGAATGGACAGCATAAGGCGTGCTATGGACTTTAAAGTAGCTACGCTGCTCAAGGCGAGTAGTGGTAACAAAAAGTTAGAAAGTGTAAGCAGTACCCTCAAAATGGGTCGATCTGAATTTAAGTGCGATGTTGATGGTTCAGTTTTACTTACCAAAACTGATGTAGGAGTATGGGTAAGTGCTTGTTTGTCGGCTAAAATTGGTAGGCAATGCGGGAGTTGTCTAGATCAATATATTGAACCCTTAGATTTAGCGATAGAGGAAGAGTACTTCCCGTTGTTAAATTTAGTTACTGGTGAAAGAAACGAATTAGAAGGAATAGGTGAAGACAATTTTTATATCGGAGAGGATAATGTATTGGATTTATCCGATGCGGTGCGCCAATATATTTCATTGCACGCATCTATCAATTCTAAATGCAAAGAATATTGTAAGGCATTGTGCGTAGATTGCGGTATAAACCTCAATAAAGAAAAATGTAATTGCAGAAATAATAAAAAGAATACTAAATTGGCTGCTCTATTAGAGTCTTTTAGGCCAACGGAATAATAAACAAGGGAACCAATATGCCACCACTACCCAAGAAAAAACACTCCAAGAAAAGAAAAGGGGGTCGGAATGCTCATAACTCTATAAAACCTGCCTCACTTTCTAATTGCCCTCAGTGCCACCTTCCTCGCATGCCCCACAGGGCATGCGCGAGCTGTGGCACTTATAATGGCCGTAACGTGACCAACTCTGATCAAACATCTGATCAAACAGTTGTATAAAACCTCGGGCGTAGCTTACTAAAGGACATTAATATGACACTCACCTTTGCAAGAAATTCCAAGACAGCTTTTCTATTCCCTGGTCAGGGTGCTCAATCTGTCGGAATGGGGCTGGAGCTTTACGAAGGTTCGGACTCCGGCAGGCAAGTGTTTGAGATGGTCGATGAAGCTTTAGGTAGGCCTCTATCTAAAATCATGTTTGAAGGTTCGGAAGATGATTTGCGCGAGACCAAGAATGCCCAACCCGGAATCATGGCAGTGAGTTTGGCTTGTATGGAAGCAATGAAAGAAAACATTACACAAGAATTCATGCCTGTTCCATACCTAATGGCAGGACATAGCCTTGGCGAGTATACAGCCCTTGCGGCGTCAGGAGTTTTGTCAGTTATGGACACGGCTTTGCTAGTTCAAGAACGTGGGGAACTGATGCAAAATGCTTGCGATTCAAATCCGGGGACCATGGCCGCAATTTTGGGGTTGGATGAAATGGTTTTACAGGAAATAGCGAGAGAATCTGGCGTATATATATCAAATATCAACACTCATGAACAAATCGTGATAAGTGGGGAAAAAATTGCTGTAGCTAGAGCAATGGATATGGCAAATGCTAGGGGAGCGAAAAAAGTCGTTCCTTTGAAAGTTGGAGGGGCTTTTCATTCTGGGTTAATGGAGCCTGCGAAAGCTGGCCTTATGGAATTCATCGATGGGCTGAAATTCAATGATCCAGATGTGCCTATTGTAGCTAATTGTACAGGAAACCCTCTCCAAACAGGTGACGAAATAAAAGGAGAATTGATAACTCAAATCTCAGGGTGTGTGCAATGGAAAAAATCTGTTGACTTCATGATAAAGTCAGGGATAACAAATTTTCTCGAGATAGGACCAGGACGGTCTTTAGGGGGAATGGTAAAAAAGATTGATAGAGCTGCGAATGTATCTAGTATCAATGATATAGAGTCTATTGTAGCAATCAGCAGGAATTAGCGAAGAACTCGTAGTTGAAATGGAATATAAATCCCGTATCTATAGTAGAAGAGAAGCGAGAGTTTTGAGCCTGCAAGCTTTGTGTGAATATGACTCTGTGGGTCATGATGCAATGGAGGTTCTTGAAAGGGGCTTTAACGTATATGAATTTGAAAATAGCTTTCACATATTTGCTGGTGACATAGTTGCAAATGTACTTGAAAACTTCGCGTCAATCGATACTATAATCAGTGAGTTAGCTCCGGATTGGCCTTTGACGCAAATAGCAATAGTGGATCGCAATATTCTTCGAATGGCAATTGCAGAATTAGTATGGTGTAAAGACAAAGTTCCTGAAAAAGCGGTGCTTAACGAAGCCGTTGAGTTGGCAAAAAGATTTGGGTCAGAAAGTTCTCCTAACTTTGTCAATGGGGTTCTTGGGTCTTATATGAAAATTGGTATCACTGTTTAGCACGTAATAAATAAAATGGAGGCATCAAATGTCGCTACTTGAAAAAATTCAAGCTGTTGTAGCAGAAAAATTAAGTGTAGATGAGGCTGAAGTTTTGCCTGGAGCTTCGTTTACAGATGATTTGAACGCAGATTCACTTGATTTGGTTGAATTGATAATGGCTTTTGAGGAAGAATTTAGTTCTGATGATGTTGAAATAGAAATATCTGACGAAGACGCCGAATCAATAACTACGGTTCAGGCAGCTATCGATTATCTACGGGATAAGGGTGTAAAGGACTAGATCACTTACACGACTTACCTGCACTTTTAAACAGGCCAGCGGCGCCTAAGATTTTCTTAGGACGCCGCTGGCCTGTTTAAATTTCCCCTTTTTTGATTTAGGTATTTATAATGCACTCATTTAATATCATTGACTTTGGGAGTGATGACATGAAAGCAGCTGTATACAAAGGGAAACAGGAACTTGTTATTGAAGATCTACCTGTTCCTGAGCCTGGGCCAGGGGAAATTTTAGTGAAAGTTAGTTATAGTGCCATTTGTGGGACTGATGTTCATGCTTTTCTTTATGATATTGCTCCAGCTGGTACTGTAATGGGACATGAATTTAGTGGCTCTGTAGCCGCCGTGGGCCCGGGAGTTACCATGTGGAAAGAAGGTGACAGAGTCATTGGGGGCGGTGGTACACCTCCGCCGGGACTGGAAGCCCCGTTGAGAAGGCAGGAACAATACAACTATCGATTAGAAGGATTTACTGACACCCGGAAAAGAGGGTACTCTGAATTCACCTTGTTGAATGATTGGGCACCTTTGTCGATTCCTGACAACGTTAGTGATTTAAAGGCAGCACTAACGGAACCCTGTTCCGTTGCAGTTAGGGCGCTCAGATTGTCAAATATGAAATTAGGCGATGTGGTAGCTGTTTTGGGTGCAGGGCCCATCGGTTTACTAACTATGCAAGCCGCGAGAGCTGCTGGAGCGCGAAAAATAATAGTCTCAGAACCCTCTGCTACCCGTAGAGATACGGCTTTACAATTTGGTGCTGATGCCGTTGTGGACCCGTCCCGTGAGGATGTCATCTCCACAGTAGTTAATTTGGCAGAGGGAGATGGCCCTCACGTTGTATTTGAATGTGCGGCTGCCTCGTCTACCTTGGATGCTGCTCTAAATATGGTTCGGAAAAAGGGAAGTGTTATGCTCGTTGCTTTAGCTTGGGAAAATGTGCCAATGCTCCCAGTTGATTGGGCAGGAAAAGAAATTCAGTTAAACACCACTTTTGGTGCTGAACCTTATGATTGGAGAGTAGCTCTTGATTTGATATCAAATGGCAAAGTTGACCTGGAACCAATGCTGCTGGACACTGATTTTTTGCCCTTAGATGGTATACAGGAAGCTTTTGAAGCCCTGATAAAACCATCTACCCAAGTGCAAATGGTTGTAAGATTTTAAATTACTCTTAAAGGGAACTAATATATTCGTCCAGCAATACGGCGGCGGCGGCAGAGTCAATGATTCCTTTGTTTTTTGTTCTGCTGGTGTTTTTATGACCTGCCTCTTTAAGTCGTTTTTTTGCCTCAATAGTGCTCATTCTTTCATCTATGGTTCGGATGGGGATCTCAGTAGATATTTTCAGGTCATTAATAAACTCGGCTGTTATTTGGGCTTGAGTACCTGATTTTCCAGAAGGTAAATACGGCATCCCTATTAGGATCAATACAACGTCTCTATCTGAGCATATTTCTCTTATTTTCAAGAATGGGTTTTTCCGAGTTAGACTCCGTAATGGAGTGGAAATCGTCTGTGTAGGGTCACTGGCAGCTACCCCTATACGGACAGTTCCTACATCTAGAGCCAATATACTTCCGGGGTTCAGATGCTACTCTCCTCTAGATAGGTCTGAAATCATACTAGGAATAATGGACAAAGCTTCTCTTAATTTATTGGAATCTTTTCCGCCGGCTTGGGCCGATTCAGGCTTTCCACCGCCACCGCCGCCGATTATTTTGGCCACTTTTTGAACTATGTTTGCAGCGTTTAAACCCTTTTCGACCAGGTCTGGAGTTATCATGCAAACTACCATTGGGTTTCCCTTCACTATAGAACCTATAGCTACGACACCTGTTCCTAACTTGTCTCGGAGCCAATCTCCTGTTGATCGTAATAGTTCTGCTGAAGGATCTTCTGTAACTGATATTAAGACCTTGATTTCGTTGACTATTTGTACCTCATCTAGCAAGGCTGTGGCAGCCAAGGCCGACATTTGTCTTTCTAATTTTTGGATTTGATTATTAGCCGAGGATATTTGTCCTGAAATAGCTGTTACCCTGTTTTCAATATCCGATGGAGTGGTTTGCAATATATCCGCGATTCTGGAATCTCGTTGCATGTTTTGCCAAACAAGTCTCTCTGCCTCTCTGCCACTGATGGCTTCTATTCTTCTCATGCCAGCGCCAATACTAGATTCACCCAAAATATATACAGCTCCAACTTCTCCGGTTTGGTTCACATGGGTTCCACCACATACTTCAAAACTGAAAGTATCCCCGTTAGAAATTTCTACCAAGCGTACTGTGTCTCCATATTTGTCTCCAAAAAAAGCTAGGGCACCTTTTTTAATGGCTCCGCTGTAGGTATCCTCGCTCCTATTAATCTCTGCATTATGTCTTATTTTTTCGTTGACTAGGAATTGCACCTGCCACATCTCCTCTGGAGTAACAGCCTTTATGTGGCTGAAATCGAATCGGAGTCTGGATGCTGTAACAAGGGACCCTGCCTGTCTTACATGAGGCCCGAGCACATGTCGCAGGGCGGCGTGTAGCATATGAGTAGCAGTATGGTTTCTGGCGGTGTCATCTCTTCTTGTTGGATCAACATGACTCTGCACTGAGTTCCCGATTGAAATGGTTCCTTTTGACAAGAACCCATAATGCACAATGAGACCCGGGATCGATTCTTTTGTGTCGTGAACTGCCATTTCACATTCTGAATTACCAATGGTGCCACCATCCCCCACCTGTCCGCCTCCCTCGGCATAAAATGGAGTTTCTTGTAAAATCATCTCCAATTCTTGACCTTGCGAAACTTCAGCAACAGATAGACCCATTGAAATTAAACCAACTACAACGCTTTTTCCGTCCAGTGTTTCATAGCCGGTGAAGTTAGTATTACCAACCCCTAACTCTTCGTATAAACGAACTCGGGCGTGATCGCCATCGAATTGTGCGTGAGATCGGGCCCGGTTTTTCTGTGCCTGCATCTCTTTTTCGAAACCGGCCATATCCACGGTAATATTTCTCTCTGCAGCTATTTCCTGAGTCATTTCCATTGGGAATCCATAAGTATCCCAGAGTTTAAAAACTAGACCCCCTTCCAAAGTGGAAGAATTTCCCATCGCTTCCTCTAGCATGGTAAAGCCATTCTCGAAAGCCTGTTGGAATCGTTCCTCCTCTAATGTTAGGACGCTTAAAATAAATTCCTTATGGTTGTATAGTTCTGGGTAGGTCACTCCCATTTTTTCTATCACGGATTCAGCAATAGGTGACATGAATGCTTCCTGCAATCCAAGTTTTCGAGCAAGTCTGATGGCTCTCCGAATAACCCGTCTTAGTACATAACCCCTGCCTTCGTTACCTGGGACCACTCCATCAGCTGTCAAAAATGTGGAGCTTCTTGTATGTTCTGCAATTGCTCTAATAGCATAATCAGTCTCCAAATCTTTCCCGTATTTGCGTCCACTGATTGAACAAACCTGCGTTACCAGAGAGGCGAATATATCTGTCTCGTACATTGTTTCTACGTCTTGCATGACGATGGTGGCTCTTTCCAAACCCATCCCAGTGTCAATACTTGGTGCAGGTAATTTTTCTCTGGTCCCATCGGGGTGATGGTAATACTGCATGAATACCAAGTTCCATAGTTCCACGAACCGAGTGCATTTTTCACCAGTTAACATTAGATTTTCACAATTAGGAGCGCAGTCATTTCTGAGACACCCTCTGTCCGATCCAAAATCATAATGTAATTCACTACATGGCCCGCATGGCCCTTCATTGCCATGTATCGGAGGACCCCACCAATTGTCTTCATCCCCGAATCGATATATACGTTCCTTGGGAACCCCAATGTTTTCCCACATTTCTTGGGCTTCATCGTCTGTGTGGTGGATAGTAATGTAAAACTTTTCCTTTGGGAGATTTAATTCACCAATTAAAAATTCCAAAGCATATTCAATGGCTTCTTTTTTGAAATAATCGCCGATACTAAAGTTACCTAACATCTCAAATAATGTGTTGTGAGTGGCATCCCCGACTATATCTATATCCGGGGTTCTGAAACATTTTTGAGCAGAGGTCAATCTTTGTCTTGGCGGGGTCTGTTGGCCAGAAAAATATGGTTTGAATTGATTCATTCCGGCGATTGTCAGTAATAGAGTAGGATCACCGACGGGTATTAAAGATGAGCTTGGGACTCTGAGATGCCCTTTACTTTCAAAATATTTTAGGAAGGCTTCCCTTATTTCATTACTAGTCATTTTATTGGTCACCTAACTGCCCATTTGTATAATGTGAACTAATACTCTTTGGGGAAGTATTCAGGATTTGGCTCAACCGGCAAAATTGTATCGCAAGGTTTTTAATTCCGCTATCAACAATGTTAGGTTTTAATGTCGGAAACACATCTAAATCCCAGATTGCCGGTAGAACTATCGGGTGTATTTGCACTTCTGGCGGCCACTCGATAGCGATTACAATATGATTCATGACAGAGGTATGATCCTCCTTTTATGGTTTTTGATGTACCCAAATCCGGACCCTTAGGGTCATATTTGGCATCTATATCGCTGGAGGAATTGCTGAACCAATCTTGTTGCCATTCCCATACGTTCCCGACTATGTT
>QGNN01000006.1 GCA_003228105.1 Chloroflexota bacterium | reverse complement strand
TGCTGTTGGTTGCTGTTGGTTGCTGTTGGTTGCTAATGACACTATCATTCGTTTGAGGTGCAATGAACCTGCTTTGGATTGCAGTACTGACTGCTTTGGTCCTTGTTGAGAAAGTAGCACCCAAAGGAGATTGGGTGTCTCGAATCACAGGCATAGGGTTTGCAGTTTGGGGAATTATGCTGTTATTTCCGATTTAGGGGATGATTAAAATTTAGGAGGAAGATACATGACCTTGAGAGGAAGAGGAGCCATAGTTGGCATTGGGGAAGTTCCGACTCGCCGTATTTATGAGGGGCGAAGCATGTACGGGCTATGTGCTGAGGCTGCTGGTTTGGCAATAGCAGATGCAGGCATCACCAAAAATGATATAGACGGTCTTGTTACAGACGGTGTGGCACTCCCACCCGCCATAGCGGAATACATGGACATTAAACCTAATTTTGCAACCGGAGTCTCAATGCAGGGAGCCAGCGGAGCAACAGCTACAATGGTAGCCACCTCTGCAGTCAGTAGTGGAATTTGTAACACCGTTCTGGTAGTGATGGGTAATTCTCGGCAGGATGCTGAGAGGGCAGGACGGCCGGCCGGCCGTGGAGCTTCTGTCCCCAGCGTGAGGTCTGAGTGGGAAGAACCTCATGGCATGGCCCCCGGAGCTAATACTGGTTACGGTCTAATGTATCGAAGGCACATCCATGAATATGGCACAACAGAAGAGCAATTAGCCAAAATGGCAGCAGACCAAAGATTCAATGCCTTAGAGAATGAGAATGCTGTTTTCAATGGACAACCCATAAGCGCCGAAGATGTTTTAAATTCAAGATATATCAATGAGCCTCTAAAGTTATTGGAGTCTGTCATGCCGTGTGACGGTGCTGCCGCACTGATAATTACTACTCCTGAACGAGCCAAAAATATGAAAAACAAACCTGCGTATGTACTTGGCGTAGGATTAAAGCAAGGTGAAGCCAATATATGGCAACGAGACAAATTTACAGAAACCCCAGCAGTTGACTCCGTAAGAAGGGCCTTGGAAATGGCTGGGTACAACCCAAGCGACATAGAATTCGCAGAATTCTATGACTGCTACACCATATTAGCAGCTATGTGTATTGAAGATGCCGGTCTTGTAGAGAAGGGAGAAATAGGCCCCTTTTACGAAGAAACTGATACAACATATAAAGGTACATTTCCTATAAACACGGACGGTGGTCAGCTTTCTGGTGGTCAGCCAGGATTGGCAGGTGGATTCAGGCATGTGATAGAAGGTGCGCGACAAATAATGGGCAAGGCTGGGTCAAGACAAGTAGAGAAAAGTGACTTATGTCTGGTGAATGGTTGAGGAGGCACAGCGAGCGAGATGTGCTCGCTAGTTCTCGGGTCCGAGAACACACTCTAGGCCATTAAAAACAATTATCGAGGTTTTAAAATGACTTCAGCATACGATAAACCAGTACCCATACCATCCAATGCCGACTTGACTAAGCCTTTTTGGGAAGCTGCTAAGCGCGGAGAATTGATTATTCCATACTGCAATTCATGTTCAAACATTTTTTTCTACCCTCGAGAAGTTTGTCCAAATTGCTTTTCCAAGGATCTCGACTGGAAGAAAATGTCTGGTAGGGGACACGTGTACACTTACACCCATGTCAGGCAGGCGGTTCATCCGTCCTTTCAATCGGCGAACGGTCATATTTATGCCATAGTTCAACTGGATGAGGGCCCTAAAATCCCTTCGAGTATATCAGGGTGCGAACCGGAAGAAGTGTACATAAACATGCCAGTTTCAGTGGTTTTTGATGACATAACTGAGGATTACACCCTAGTTAAATTCCAAAAGTGCTGAAAGTTAAATTTGGAGCGGAAGACGGGATTCGAACCCGCGACCTTCTCCTTGGCAAGGAGATGCTCTACCACTGAGCCACTTCCGCTAGTCAAGCCGAATCAATACAGATCTATGCCTTAGGGCGTGCCGAGGGCCAGAATCGAACTGGCGACACCAGCATTTTCAGTGCTGTGCTCTACCGACTGAGCTACCTCGGCCTATACCAAGCCGAGAATACATCCTATTGCCGAGATTTATCAGTGTCAAGGAATTTAATTGAAAGTAATTTCTTTATTCACCGCCCAAACATAAGAAAATATGTTTGGGCGGTGAATAAACAAGATTACTCCTACCAGTCAGCCACCAGTCAGCTTATGGTGTATAATGATCGTTCAATTATTTAGGGCAGCATTTTTAAGCATTTCATGACTATAATTAGATGTCCGGAATCCTTAAGGCTCTGTTCTGAAAGGCTCTGTTCTGAAAGGTGATCTATATGGCTGATTATGACGTAGTTGTTTTGGGCGCAGGTCCAGGGGGATATGTGGCTGCTATAAGAGCAGCTCAGCTTGGCTTAAAAACAGCAATTGTAGAAAAAGATTCCGTCGGCGGAGTTTGTCTTAATTGGGGATGTATACCAAGCAAGTCGCTCCTCAGAAACGCCGAAGTGCTTAACTTGGTTAACAACGCTGAAGAATTTGGAATTACATTCGAAAACCTAACATACGATTTTTCTAAGGCTATCTCGCGTAGTCGAGAGGTTGTCGATAAGTTGACCTCCGGTGTCCAATATTTATTAAGTAAAACCAGGTTGAACTTATTGAAGGAACCGGAAAGTTAGCCGGACCCCATGAAATAGAAATCATGGAAAATAGTTTAAAATTTACCTCCGAAAACATAATAATCGCAACCGGGGCCAGGCAAAAAGATATTGATTCTATGCCTATTGACCATCAGGTAGTAATCAGTAGCCGCGATGCGCTAAACATGTCAGAAATTCCTGATCATATTACAATAATAGGTGCCGGTGCCACAGGGGTAGAGTTCGCACACATATATAGAAGCTACGGTGCGAAAGTAACCCTAGTGGAAATGATGGATAGAATTATACCTAACGAAGACTCAGAGATTAGTGATCTACTAAGAAAATCCTTCGCAGAAAGAGAAATAGATATAAAAGTTGGGGTAACCGTAAAATCAATAGAGGCTTCAACTGGAATAGCTTTGGTCACATTAGTAACAAACGAAGAAGAACATTTAATCACTTCTGACAAAGTACTAGTTGCCGTGGGGGTACAACCCAACACAGACGGAATAGGTTTAGAGAGGGCAGGAATAACCACCAATAAAGGTTTCATAACAGTTGGTGAAAATATGGAAACAAATGTCTCAGGTGTTTACGCAATTGGAGATGTGACTGGAAAAATGCTCTTGGCTCACGTGGCCTCTGCTCAAGCTGTGACTGCCGTTGAATACATAGCGGGATTAAATCCCGCCCCAGTTAACTATCAATTAATGCCGAGAGCTATATATTGTGAACCGCAAGTCGCCAGTTTTGGAATGACCGAAGCACAAGCTAAAGAACATGGCATTGAGACCAAAATAGGAAGATTCCCCTTTTCTGCTAGTGGCAAAGCGATTGCACTCGGGCGTACAGAAGGAATTATTAAACTAGTCATAGACCCCGAAATCGGAGAGATACTCGGGGCACATATGATAGGGCCGGAGGTGACAGAACTTCTTGCTGAATTATCAATGACAAAATTATTGGAAGGAACAACCACAGAGCTTGGATGGTTAGTTCACCCTCATCCAACAATATCTGAGACTTTAAAAGAAGCAGCTTTAGACTCAAACGGTGAAGCAATCCACATTTAAAGAAGAGCAAAAAGTGACCACTGCCTCAAATTTAGAAAACATGGAAAAACAAGCAGCGTTGGATATTTTCAGCCAGATGCTTTTGATAAGACGTTTTGAAGAAGAAGCCGAACGTTTGTATAGAAAGGGTCTTGTAAGAGGCTTCTTACATACATATATCGGTGAGGAGGCGATAGCGGTAGGAGCTATACCACCCCTGCGGGAAGACGACTACGTCATAAGCCATTACCGGGACCACGGCCACGCTTTAGCTAGGGGCATTGACCCAAAAGCCGCCATGGCCGAGTTATGTGGAAAATCTACCGGGTGCAGTGGTGGCAAGGGAGGTTCCATGCACCTGTTTGACATTGAAAAACATTTTATGGGCGGTCATGCAATCGTCGGAGGCCAACTTCCGTTAGCAATCGGGATAGCACTTGGACTGAAGTTAAAACACTTAGATAGTGTAGTAATGTGTTTTTTTGGAGATGGAGCTGTGAGTGAAGGTGAATTCCATGAAGCTATGAACATAGCCTCATTATGGAAACTGCCAGTGGTGTTCATGCTGGAAAATAATCTTTATGGCATGGGTACAGATGTGAATCGTTCTCGAGCCGGTGGTTCCAGTATATATGGGGCCGCTGAGCCGTATAAGATCCCAGCCGTTCAAATAGACGGTATGGACGTGATGGCAGTGAGAGAAACTGTCAATGAAGGCGTCGCAAAAGTCCGAGAAGGGCAAGGCCCAGTGTTTATCGAATCTATGGCCTATCGGTTCCATGGACATTCCATGGCAGATCCATCAAATTACAGAGATAATGAGGAAGTTCAAGAAAACAGGACACGTGATCCAATCGACAAGTTCAGAGATGTTTGCATAGAGACAGGCAAAGTAGACGGCAACGATATCGCACTTATTGCAGAGCAAATAGATATCCTGGTTCAAGAGGCAAGGGAATTTGCCGAACAAAGCCCAGAGCCTACTGCTGAAGACCTCTATACCCACATTTATGCGGAACCGGAGGGGAATTAAAAATGGCAGAAATGCTATTGAGAGATGCTATGGCGAAAGCTTTGAGAGAAGCTCTTGATGAGGACGACAGATCGTTCCTTATGGGTGAAGATATCGGTGCATATGGGGGAGCTTACGCGGTCACCAAGGGTTTCTTGGAAAAATATGGAGAAGAGAGGGTTAGGGATACGCCTATATCTGAATCGGTATTTGTCGGCGCTGGAATTGGTTCAGCAATGATTGGCATGCGACCAATAGTTGAAGTGATGACAATAAATTTTACCCTGGTTGCGATGGATCAAATAATAAACCACGCGGCAAAACTAAGTTATATGTCTAATGGCCAATTGCAAGTACCACTTATTATACGGACGGTTACTGGAGGCGGAGCTCAACTGGCAGCAACCCATTCGCAAAGTTTTGAGAATTGGTATGCTTCGGTACCTGGCCTTAGGGTTGTTGTACCAGCTACACCGTACGACGCCTTAGGCATGTTCAGGTCTTGCAGAAAGGACAATAACCCTATAATTTTTGCAGAGCATGCACTTTTATATAGGGTGAAGGGCGAGGTTCCCGAGGAGTATTATGAGGTGCCTTTAGGAAAGGCAAGGATAGCAAAACCAGGCACTGATGTGACCCTGGTTGCATATTCAGGGATGGTTCGTGTGGCCGAAGAAGCAGCTGCAAAACTGGAGGAAGATAACATTTCCTCGGAAGTGATAGATTTAAGGTGCCTTTCTCCGTTAGATTTGGATACAGTTATTGAATCGGTTAAAAAAACCAATAGGGTTGCCATTGTAGAAGAAACTTGGAAAACAGGTGGTTTTTCGGGAACAATCGCCAGCGATATACAAGAGGCGGCATTTGATTACCTTGATGGTCCTATCATAAGAATAAACGGACCAGATGTGCCAGCGCCCTACGCTAGAAATATAGAACAACTTATGATCCCAAGTTCAAATTGGATAGTAGAATCAGTTAAATATAACTTCGGTCTTTAATGGAGATGAGTCAGATATGTCCACTGAATTAAAAATGCCCCAAATGGGATATGACATGCTGGAAGGCACAGTGGTTCGTTGGTTAAAAGAAGAGGGTTCAAAGGTAAACCGGAACGAAGCCGTCGCCGAAATAGAAACTGATAAGGCAGTCGTTGAATTTGAATCAGATTCAGAAGGGGTTCTTCTTAAGATAGTAACACCAGAAGGAACCATAGTACCTGTGGGCCAGACCATAGCTGTTATTGGCAATGCGGGTGAGGAAGTGGGCGATGTCTCAGATACCATGATTGAACAAACAACGACCACCAGTGATTCTGAAACGGAAGATTCTGACCCAGCCGATGAGCCGGAGCAGTTCCATGAAACCACAGAGGTCATTAGTGGACCACCATCCACAGGCCGAATACTAGCTACCCCTATTGCACGTCGCATAGCCAAGGAACGTAGCATAACCCTCGCTAATGTACCTGGTTCAGGACCAGGTGGCAGAATCATAAAAAAAGATGTCGAAAAATACAAACCAGACCTTTCTCCACAATCAACTCCCCCTGTTTCATTGGAGACAACAATACCCAAGGCAACAGTCACAGCGAATGTAGAACCAGTGCCTGTGCCATTCATGCCAGGGGAAAAGCAACCGATAAGTAAAATGCGTCAACAAATAGCAAGAGTGACCGTTAAAAGCAAAACTGAAAAACCTCATTTTTATGTTTCAGCAGAAATAAATATGACCAACGCTATGTCTCTTCGAAGACAAATTAATGACCAACTAAAAGATGATGGCGTTAGATTGACAGTGAATGACTTAATTGTGAAAGCGTGTATTCAAGCTTTACAAAAATATCCCAAATTCAACGCTTACTATCAAGATGATGGAATTCAGTACAACGACAAAATTAACATAGCCGTAGCCATCGCAGATGCCGAAGGATTGATAGTCCCAGCTATTTTAGACTGTGGCGAAAAATCACTGCGACAAATATCCCAGATGGTCAAAGACTTGGCTGAAAGATCGTCAAGCGGCACCCTGAGCCCCCAGGAATACACTGGCGGCACATTCGCCATTAGTAACCTAGGAATGTTTGATGTCAGCAGTTTCGTTGCAATAATACATCCGCCTCAAAGCGCTGTACTGGCCGTAGGCACCGTATCAGAGAAACCAATAGTTATTGACGGAGAGATAGTTGTCGGACAGGTTATGACAGCTACCATTTCAGCTGATCATAGAATCGTCGACGGCGCCGAAGGGGCTCAATTTCTAATAGAAGTGAAACGCCTTTTGCAAACCCCTACTTCCTTAATGATATAGGTGTGATTTATCAGGAACTTTAAGGCAATTTCCTGATTTTCGGCAGGCAAATAAAGGTTGAAACACTCGCCAAAGTAAGCATTATCCCGTTAAATAGAACAGCCATTGGTGCTCCAAAAGCTCCGGCAATTCCACCAATGCTTAAATGCCCAACAGGAGCAGTTCCAATACTTAGGACCCAAGATCCCATTGCCCTCCCTCGGTGCTCATTGGGAACATTTTGTTGCATCAAGGTTTTATACAAAGTATCCACAGACATAGCGCAGGCATTAACAAACAATAAAAAAATTGCAAACAGATACAAGTTATCTGAAAATGACAAAAAGATTTGGCCTACACCAAAAAAAACAGCGATGTAAAACATCAGCTGTCCTTTTTTATTGTAATCTCCTAACAAAGCCAACGCAAAAAGACCCAAGAATCCTCCAACCTGACGTAGAGCTGTCAACACTCCCAACCCAATAGGCCCAACCGATAAAATTTCCTTCGCAAAAACTGGAATTAGGCTCATATGTGTGAAACCAAATATTTCGGTAATTGAAGCCAAGCACATAAGGATAAGTAACACGGGATACTGCTGAATTAAGCTGATATATCCTTTTAAATTAGCACTGAAACTCTCTTTTCTTGTAGATGCAGATTGGCCAGATTCAGTCGTCTCAAACAAAATTAAAAAGGAAATTAGATACATTAACCCTATAACAATAAATTGCAATCCCGGTCCCAGTGTAGATATCAAAATGCCTGAAATCAAAGACCCAAAAACACCTCCCGTTTGAGAAGCTATTTGAAGCATGGATAATCCGTTCAAAGAAAGAGCTGGTCCAACAATGTCAAAAGTATATGCTTGTCTCAAAGTGAGGATAAATGCAAAGGCAGCACCCATAAAGGTGGCTAACAACATAATTACCCAAACGTGGCCGTAGCCGCCAATTATTATAACTCCGAGCAAGGACATGAGGCTTCCGGCGAGTACGGTAAAGATACGGAGGAAGATTCGCCTTTCGACCTTGTCGGCTATAAGTCCAGAGAATATACCCAACAAAAACAATGGACACATTCGAAGGGCAGCTAATAATCCAACCATAAATGCAGAATCTGTTTTCTCGAAAACAATCCACCCCAAGGCCACGCTGTCCATTCCAAACCCGACTGATTGAAAGAAGGTAGATACCCACAAAAACCGGAAATCCTTAAACGTGAAGGATCCCCACCACTGTTGAAAATTCGCTTTTTTAGAAGAGGTCAATATCGATTCACAAGCTATTGCAAAGGGGAATAGTCGGTCGGTGTCAGCAAATTATTAAATACTCTTTTCACTATTGGCCCCTCCAATTCTGATTCGGTTCTTACCTTGTTCCACTCAGGATCATCCCTAAAGGCATTCCAAGCTTTCTCTCTATGCCCTTGATCTTTAAAAGCAATTATGTAAGTTAACCTATCGCTAAATTCACCAACCTCCGAGGTCCAATATCCTATATTTTCTATTCCATGTTTTTCAAAAATCCTCATAGTATGGTTACGAAACCTATCGTTGAGGGCTGGCAACTTACCGGGGTGTGCCTCATAAATTCGGGTTTCATATACCATTGGTTAGTCTCCTTATATTCTTGGATTTGGTTATTGTGACTCTATTTTGTGCTCATGCCACGAAGAGAGTCAATCAAAATAATTATGCCTTAGACGACAGCATTAAAAACTTAAGAAAGTCCCTAACAAAAAAACAAATCCACCTTCACACCATGAATGTGTTCTAATACCATAATATCCGATTTAGGAGATTTTTATGACTTTACAGGGATACGGACACGTATTTGCAAGAAACCCTCTAAATAGGGGAGAAAAAGAGAGAAGAAATGAATCTGAAATAACCAATATGATGGTGGACCCGAAAAGTCGTTTTTTGCCATTAAGAGAACTCAATTTACTGGTTAATACAGGTCCTGAATCCAATCTGTTTTGGCTCTCACGTGTTCAGTTGGATGATTTCGGGTACGAATCAGAACCTATTTTTCTAGGGATATCGGACGATGTATATCACTTTGCAATAGAGGTATCAATTGATCGTTTTTCAGATGCAGTAATCCGGAATTTAAGCCCTTCCCTGAGATTCATTGATGTTAGATCATGTGGTGAATTTCTAGACCCGAAGGAAGCAGGAATCGCCGCTCAGGCAAGAATACAAGTCTACTGGCACCAACGGTACAAGTTCTGTTCGGCTTGCGGATCAAAAACCCAAATGAAGAGAGCTGGCCAAGTACGGAATTGTACCGGATGCGGCACTGATCATTTTCCAAGAACCGATCCGGTCATAATAGTCGTGGTACATGATGGGGATAAGTGTTTATTAGGGCAATCCAGAGGAAGACTTCAAAGAACTAACACTTATTCAGCACTAGCAGGATTCGTTGATCAAGGTGAATCAATTGAAGAAGCCGTGGCTCGAGAAGTGATGGAAGAAGCAGGAATAGAGGTCAAGAATGTTAGATACCATTCATCTCAACCTTGGCCGTTACCTTATTCTTTAATGATAGGTTGCCACGCAGAGGCGGTTACTACTGATATCAATATGGACAAGGATGAAATGACTGATGTTAAATGGTTTGAGAGAAGAGAGGTCATCTCAGCCCTTGAAAATAACAGCGAAGTATTAAAGGTACCCATGAAAATAGCGATTGCTCATCATCTAGTAAAATCCTGGGCCTTAAATGAAATTTAATTTTACATGAGTAGGGAAAAATGGTTTAATCCAGAGGATAAATCACCGTGTGTAATAAGGCCTGAACTACAAGATAAAACAGCTTTGAGTTTACCCCCGAATCTGTTGGTAGTATTCTCTCAAAACCTTTTGAAAAATTTCGTTAAGCCTAATGTGCTTTATCAAGACTCAGCTCTACTCCAATTCTTTGGCGGGGAATCAAACATATATAGAAGTAACAGTAACAGGGATCTGGTGGCCATAGAAGGCACCATAAGCGCTCCAATCGGAGTAAGCGCGATCCAAACAGCAGTTTCAAAGGGAGTCAAACGCGTTTTTGCACTAGGCCTTTGCGGTGCTGTGGATAGTTCTTTGAATGTAGGGGATTTAATTTTACCAACAATGTGTGAAAGGGAGGAGGGAACATCTTTTCACTATCTTCCTCCAAATACAGCTGCCTCGCCAAACTACGATATGTTACAAAGTCTTACCAGACATCTTGGAAAATATAATCTCCCATATCGTGCAGGCAAAACAGTAAGTACCGATGCCCCATATAGACAAACGATTGAAACAGAACTCACCTGGAGAAAAGACGGGATACTTGGGGTCGACATGGAAATGTCTGCTGTCTTTGCTCTCTGCAAATACCTGACAATTCCATCTGTTGGTTTATTCGTAGTATCCGACACCCATGACCTCACAGAAAAAACGGATTGGGAATGGAATAAAAAGCTATTTGAAGACAATTTTAATAAAGCCTTTACTTTGTTGAGGCAACTTACAACGCATTTTTAATAACGGTTTGCGTTGGGTTTAGCCTTGGGTTCCAAAGCCAGCATGTAAGCTATCCCAGCTATTACAGGCAGAATCAATAATACAAAAACCGCATCATTATATGATCCTGTCCTGTCGTATATGAATCCAAACGGCAAAGCACCCATAGCCGAAAAAGCCCCCATAATTGTAAATGCAAATCCTCTAATACTTCCTAGATATGCTCTTCCAAAATAGTTAGCCCAAATAACTGTATTAGGGGTACTCATTAAGGACATGCTTCTTGATATCCGAGAGGGAAATTTGTATTTCCCAGATGAACCAGGTTTAGGACTGAATTTACACGAAGAATTTCTAATCAAACATACTGTTCCGGGGTACGGTCCTCAAAATACCTAGTTTGATGGTCCCACTCCCAGACGATTAATAGAGCCCATCAACACCAAATTACCTAATTCAGTATTATTACCGGTTGTGAGATAGGGGTCTACGATTGTGATTGACGCCCTGTCATGGTTAATGGACCAAACGTCAGTTCCTTCTTGGTATGTGACTTCCATTGATTTATTGTGACGTAACCAGTGAAATGTTCTTCTACCACTTCCAACCGTTTCCACATTTTCTAAATATGCCTTTGGTCCCAGCTCCGTCAGATCTACCCCTTTAATATCTTTTAAATCACAGGCAGGGAGGTTAACGTTTAACAAAACTGTCGAATCGACGTTTTGACTGTGCACTATCTTGGCAATCTCAGCTCCCACTATGGCAGCAGGAGAATATATAACATCCTGCCTGTAGAAAACAGATAAGGCAATAGAATTGATTCCCCTAAAGTATCCGTGTAGTGCTGCACCAAAAGTGCCGGAATTAAAAACATCTAACCCCATATTTGCACCTTGGTTAATGCCGGAAACTATCAAATCTATGGGTTCTGTACACAAATATTCACACGCCATGATGACACAATCCCCTGGAGTACCATCTACTGTGTATGTAGGGCATTTCATGTTTTTAGGGGTATCAACTTTCTCAACCGTTAAAGGACGTAACAAAGTCATGGAAGCCCCTTTGCCACTCTGGTCTCTGTCGGGAACAACCACTGTCAAATCGGCTATTTCCTCCAAGGATTTAGCTATAGCCCATAGGCCAGGAGAATGGATTCCATCATCATTTGTTAACAATATCCGCATTAATATCCAACCTTTGAATAACACATTAATTTTCTGATATACCGACAATTATAAGGACGATCTTTCAGTAAAATTTATCTCCATTTTAAAACTACGTTATCTATGAGACGCGTCTTACCCACCACAACAGCCACTGAAATTATTGAACCAGGCATAGCTTGAGCCTGTTCAATAAAATCCATTTCATTAGCAAGGCTAATGTATTCAAGCTTGTTTAAAGAATTTGACAATATTTTTTGTTCAACTGTGTTTTTTAAAACTGCTGCGTCGGATTGACCTTTATCCCATTCATTTAAGGCATGATATAGAGCCCGATTTATTAATAAAGCAGATTCTCTTTCTTTTTCTGACAGATGAATATTACGACTACTCAAAGCTAACCCATCAGAATCTCTAACTGTGGGACATACTACTACTTCCACATCTATATTTAGATCCCTAACCATATTCATCACAACAGAACACTGCTGTGCGTCCTTTTGACCGAAATAAACTTTCTCCGGGGCACACATATTAAGCAATTTACATACTACTGTTGAAACACCGTTAAAATGCCCCGGCCTATGCACTCCTTCCAAACGTTCCCCTACTGAACCGGTATTTATTTCAGTTTCAAATCCTTCCGGATAAATTTGAATCGTGTTAGGTAAAAACAAAAAGTCGACACCTTCTTCAACAAGCAAGGCAATATCTGACTCCAAGTCACGTGGATAGGTATCCAAATCTTCAGAATTGTTAAATTGAGTTGGGTTAACAAATATTGAAACTACAGTTTTTTTATTTTGTTCTTTTGAGGTTCGAATTAGAGACAAATGACCGTGATGTAAGAATCCCATAGTTGGTACCAATCCTAATGAGAATTTACTCCTATCTATCCCTTCTCTCAATTCGGCCACGTCTCTGAAAATTTCCATTTGCTCCCAGCTACTCAAACACATCTGACAGAACGCCGGGCTCGATATGGAAACTTTCTTCATCATCTGGAAAATCTCCTGAAATTACATCCGCAACATACGAGCCTAACGACTTAGTGATTTGATCACCGATATTTGCATATATTCGGGAATGCTTGGGGGTAAAATCCTTGTATAACCCCAACAGATCATGAAACACTTGTACCTGACCGTCACAATCAGGACCAGCCCCTATGCCTATTACTGGAATTTGTACTTTTTGCGTCAGAGCACTTGCAACCTCTCTTGGTACTAATTCAAGAATCACAGCAAATGCACCCGCTTTTTCCAACTCAACAATATCGTTGAAAATCTTCCGAATTTGACTCTTTGATCGAGATTGAACCCTGTATCCTCCAAGCTGATTAACCGATTGGGGCGTCAAACCCAAATGGCCCATAACTGGTATCCCCGCATTTACAATCGCCTTTACCTGGGCTCCCATGCTTGCTCCACCCTCTAACTTAACTGATTGGCACCCACCTTCTTTGACCAATCGACCCGCATTTAAGACGGCCTGATCCACATTCACCTGATAACTCATAAAGGGCAAATCGCTCACGATATGTGTATTTTCAGTACCCCTAACCACCATTTGAGTATGTCGAATTATATCTTCCATTGAAACTGGCAACGTGGTGTCATAACCAAATACTACTTGTCCCATGCTATCTCCAATCAAAATTATGTCCACACCCGCTTTTTCAGCCAAATATCCTGATGAATAGTCATACGCTGTAATCATAGATATCTTTTTTCCACTACTTTTGATTTTCTGTATGTCTATGATTGATTTTCGGAAAGTCATTAGTTATATCCTTATTTAAATAGGAAAAATTCCCAATTTACAAATCTTTAACCGAGGGAATTCCACCCATAGTCTCAGCAAAATTAATAGCATTCAGTATTGCTAATGACACGGTATGGATAGCTCCCGCGATAATGCGATTCATATCACCATAGCCGTCAATGCCACCTTGCTCTCCCGTAGATATTGAGAACATAGTGTCCCCGTCACCAATTAGATGAGATGGCCTAATAGCCAAGGCTAAACCATCATGCGAACTGGCAGCTATCCGTGCAGCCTGAGCTTTGGTCAGCTTTGCATTAGTTGCTACAACTCCAATGGTGGTATTTCCATTAATATCTGGCAACTTGAAAGAATTGCCAGATATTAAGTCGTCCATTGAACTAGACATGGATTTGTTAATTCTCGGCCCTGCGACTAATGACCCGTTTTCCGGATTGTGTACACTACCTATCGCATTTACGACAACCAATGCGCCTACCAATAAACCATCACCCAAATCAATACTCGCTGAGCCCAGCCCACCTTTCACGGATCTTTGTGGCCCCTGGGTCTTCCCCACAGTTGCACCCGTCCCGGCTCCGATACACCCTTGTTCTACAGGATCTGAGGAAGCAAATTCACAGGCGTGATATCCGCTTTCTAAATCCGGACGCACTCCGCCCTTACCTATTCCTAAATCGAACAAAATTGCTGACGGAACGATAGGTACTACACTACCACCTACTTTTACTCCAATTCCTTTTCTCTCCAAGTAGCGCATCGCACCATCAGCTGCCGCTAAACCGTAGGCACTACCTCCTGAAAGCATAACTGCATGAATCTCATCTACGCGATTGGATGGGCTCAACACATCAGTCTCTCTGGTACCAGGTGACCCCCCTCGAACTGATACCCCACCCAAAGAACCTGTTGGGCATAATATAGCTGTGCACCCTGTTATCGCCTCCAGGTTAGTCCAATGTCCTACCCTGATACCAGTAATGTCTGTAATACTATTGTTCATATTTACGTACCAAAAAATAAGACCTGCTATTTTCAAAAACAGCAGGCCTTTAATAAATTATTTTCCATCAGCATAAAAATACATTTCTTCAAGGCTCACCATCTCTTTAAAGATTGGCTGCGGAGAACAATTTTATCAATTAAGTCAATAGCAATACAGATACTCAAGACTCGGGTAAATATTTCGGCTAAGATTAGGAACAAATTACGCTTGAGTAAACCATCTTGATTCTGCTAGAATTTAAATCGTGACAATAGAGACTTTTCATGGTTACTACATCAACCATTTAGACTGGGTATCCGTGCCTGCATATGCGTCTCAGAGACGGTAACCTTACGCCCTATTTTTACAAAGGACGCATCCGTAAATGCAAGCAGATCTATAACTGGCCCAATAGGCTCTTTTTAGGGAGATTCGCAAATGGCAACTTTGAAACCCCAAAATGACGATCAATATTCAGCAAGTGATATCCAAGTCCTTGAAGGTATGGAAGCTGTCCGAAAAAGACCCGGTATGTATATTGGGAGCACGGACCAAAGAGGCCTTCATCACCTAATATACGAAATCGTCGATAATAGCGTTGATGAATTTATGGGTGGGTACTCCAGTTCAGTAAGTGTAACCATTCAAGAAGACGGATCTGTATTAGTTGTTGATGACGGACGGGGGATTCCTGTCGATACACATCAAACAACTGGAATGACAGCCCTTGAAACTGTTATGACCACGCTGCATGCTGGAGGAAAATTTGGAGGCAAAGCATACGCGGTTTCAGGTGGATTACACGGAGTCGGGGCCTCGGTTGTAAATGCTCTGTCCGAATGGGTGAAAGTTTCCGTTTACAGAGAAGAGAAGATATTTCGGCAAGAATATTCTAGAGGTATCACTCAGACTGAATTGACTTCAGAAAACGATCCCGATGGCAAAAACAGTGAGACTGGTACAACCATAGAATTCATGCCAGACATCGATATATTTGGAGAACTAGTCTTTGATTTTGCCGTTCTCTCCAGCAGGTTCAAGGAAATGGCGTACCTTAATAAAGGTCTGGAAATTTCTTTTAAAAGCGACTGGCATTCCAGCCGGTGGCCGAATAACGAAGTAACTTACTATTTTGATGGAGGTATATCTAGTTTTGTTAGAGGCCTTAATCAAAAAAGAGGTGTGGTTCACGAGGAACCTATTTACGTAGAAAAAGATTTTGAAGGTACTAAAGTTGAGGTTGCCCTTCAGTACAACGATTCCTACAGCGAATTCGTATATGCCTTTGCAAACTGTATAAACACTGAAGATGGGGGGACTCATGTTACCGGTTTTAGGTCGGCCCTAACCCGAGTTTTGAATGACTTTGGAAGGAAGTCAAAACTTATCAAAGATAACGAACCTAACCTTGCAGGAGAGGATACAAGAGAAGGCATCACAGCTGTAATAAGTGTCAAATTGAAAGATCCTCAATTTGAAGGTCAGACAAAAAACAAACTTGGAAACCCCGAAGCCAGAACTCAAGTGGAGACCGTATTGGGAGAGTCCTTACAAATATTCTTAGAGGACAATCCTAAAGAGGCTAAGGCAATCATCGACAAGTGCATGACCTCACAACGGGCGAGAGAGGCTGCTAGGAAAGCCAGAGAGTTAATTATCCGTAAGAATGCTATGGATGGCGGCGGCCTTCCAGGAAAACTCGCCGATTGTTCAGAAAAAAACCCGGAACTTTGTGAAATCTACTTGGTGGAAGGAGATTCAGCTGGCGGTACAGCAAATATGGGCAGGAACAGAAGGTTTCAAGCAATTCTACCCCTGTGGGGAAAAATCCTAAATGTGGAAAAAGCTAGAGCAGATAAGATAGTAGAACACGATGCCATCAGGTCAATGATTACAGCAATAGGGGCCGGCCTTGATGAAGATTTCGATGTTGAGAAACTCAGATACCATCGAGTAATTATCATGTGTGATGCGGATGTTGATGGCTCTCACATACGTACTTTACTCTTGACTTTTTTCTTCCGACACATGCCAGAACTGATTCATCACGGCCACCTATATATCGCTCAACCTCCTCTATACAAGATATCCGTTGGTAGAAAAGACCAGTATGTTTATACAGATTCTGAAAGAGAAGAAGTCATTGAGCAACTAAATTCGAAAAGAAATGTTCATATCCAACGCTACAAAGGCTTGGGTGAAATGAACGCCGATCAGCTATGGGACACCACTATGAATCCTGAGAGTCGTACATTGTTGCAGGTAACTGTGACTGACGCCGTTATAGCAGATGATACCTTTACTGTACTAATGGGAGATGAAGTGGCACCGAGAAGAAACTTCATCCAAACTCACGCTCTGGAAGTGACCAACTTAGATATTTAAACCTGTGATGTTTGGAAAAACTGGAGCAGCCAATATTACCTATGGCCTGATGACGATATCGAAATAAATGGGTGTATTCGCGACAGAAGATTGATTATAGGATCGGACAGAGTAGCTTATGTAAACGGTAGAATAATACAAGAAAGTCTCGCTTCCATCTCAATTCATGATCGAGGATTTCTACAAGGATATGCTGTATTTGATACCACTCGTACATTCAAACATCGAATCTTCAAACTAGAATAACACCTCAATCGGCTTTATAACTCTCTTAAGTATGCTCGGCTCGATCCCGAAATGCCTCGCACTGAAATGGCTCAGATAACTATGGAGGTTCTTGAAACTAATCTTCCCCTTATTGACGACGACGACGATTATTGGGTCACACAAAGAGTTTCCAGGGGAGTATCTGGTCCAGATGGAGAAACTCCAACAGTAATAGTAGAGACTGTCCCGCTCCCCTTTAAAGCACGCGCAAAGTATTATAGGGACGGTATGCCCGTAGTTGTTCTGTCTGTGCGAAGAACATCTCCAGAAGTTTTAAGCCCAAGAGCCAAAATACAAAATTACGCTAATCTTGTTCAAGCAGAATTTGAAGTGAAAGACAAAAACCCAGATGGATGGCCCATCCTCTTAGACATGAATGGAAATCTTTGTGAGGGACCAGGGAGCAACTTTTTTATAGTGAAAGATGGCGTGGTGGTGACCCCTCGGGAACAGTTTGTCCTAGCAGGTATCAGCAGATCTACCACTATTGAACTTGCACAAGAACTCGGAATTGAAACCAGAGAAGCAGATATCGATTTATACGATGCCTACACGACCGATGAAGCCTTCGTTACCTCAACTAGCTTTTGCATATGCCCCGTATCGTCGATTAACGGATCTAACATTGGGGATTCTGTAATGCCAGGCCCTTTAACTTCGAGACTACTCGACGCCTATAGCGGCTTGGTTGGAATCGACATTTCGGGACAATATCTGTCTAGACTGTAACCCACATATGAATCAGAGAAAACATCCGGTTAAATGATTTGATCCGGTAGAAGGGGTTTAATTTAGCCCCACATGGAAGTTGAAAAATACCGTTCACCGATATCATTGAAAATTGTCACCACATGGCCGGATCCGATTTCCTCAGCCACCTGTTTGGCACCAAGCAAATAAGCCCCCGATGACTGGCCTACGAAAATTCCCCTCTTTGCCAATTCATGGGATATTTCAAATCCTTCAACAACATCCACGCCAATCATACGATCCACCACTGAACTATCAAAGGTCTCAGGAATGATATGCCCTTCGCTTAAAGGTTTTAGCCCCTCTACTCCAGGCCATTCTTCAAAGTCTATACAAATCACCTCTATTGACGGATTTGTTTCTTTCAACCTTCGACCAATGCCGCTAATGGTTCCTCCAGTACCGACCCCACCAACAAAATGGGTAACAAAGGGTGCCTGTTCCAGAAGTTCTACAGCCGTAGTTTCGTAATGGGCTAATGGATTGCTGCTGTTACTATATTGATCACAGTAGAAATATTTATCGGGGTTTTGATCGTACCTTCTTTTAACCTCATATAAGGCTTCATCGTATCCTAGCTGTGCATCAGTAAATATAAGATTGGCCCCATGGGCCAGTAATCTTTTTTTCCTTTCTTCACTGGCATTTTCTGGCATCACCAACTCAACTGGAAATCCCAAAATCGCTCCAACCATCGCATATGCTATCCCTGCATTGCCCGACGTTGCATCAAGGATAGTTTTACCTTGCTTCAGTTTTCCTGAAATTACGGCTTCTGCTAGCATTCTTAATACTGGTCTATCTTTAATCGACCCGCCCGGATTTAATTGTTCAAACTTGGCGTGGATACACGAATTACCTATATCCCAGGGAAGGTCCAGTTTAACTAATGGGGTATTCCCGATAGCCTGTAGAGCGGGATATTGATTCACAATATCTTGAATATCTTGAGCGTACGGCAAGTGCTTAATCGGCCTCTAGTTTTAACAAAAATAAAAGAAGAGATAATTCTATCTCCTTAATGAGTATATCTTCTGATAATTTCGCAGTCTAGCAGAAGAAACGGGGCTGATGTCTCTGTATGCACCCTTGAGCACTTTTTTCCAGCAAGTTACTATGAAGTAACCAAGCCTCTGATCGGGGATTTATGGATAGAAAAGAAGCCGAAAATAGAATAACCCAGTTAAGGGCGTTAGTAGACCGTCATAATTACCTATATTTCGTGGAAAACATTCCTGAAATTGGAGATGGTCAATATGACAAACTAATGTCAGAACTACGAGATCTAGAAAATAGCTTCCCAGATCTAATTACAAATCAGTCTCCCACACAAAGGTTAGGTGCGGAACCACTCATTGGATTTTCAGAAATATCGCATGAAATACCGATGCTTAGCCTCTCAAACGCCTTCTCAGATGATGATTTAACAGCATGGTACCACCGACTCTACGCCATGTTAGATGATACGAATTTCGAAATGGTCTGTGAGCTCAAATATGATGGGCTAGCAGTATCGCTGCGATACGAGAATGGTTTATTTATCCAAGGTTCAACGCGAGGAAATGGAATGACAGGAGAGGATATAACCTTAAACCTCAAAACCATCAATAGCATACCACTACATTTGCATGGAGAATTTCCGCAAACCCTTGAGGTTAGAGGTGAAGTTTATTTTCCAAAATCTGAATTTGATAAATTTAACGCCCACAGAGATCAAGAAGGACTTCAAACCTATGCTAATCCCCGAAACACAGCTGCAGGGTCCTTGCGACAATTAGATTCCAATGTGACCGCTGGCAGACCTCTTGATATTTTCATATATTCGTTAGCACAAATTGATAGCGACCATAGCCTCCACACACAACTTGAGACTTTGAATTATCTGAAAAGTCTTGGATTCAAAATAAACCCAAATAATATTTTAGCGAAAAGTACGCAAGAGGTTATCAGATACCACGCCAATTGGATCAAAAATCGTTCCTCGTTAGATTACGACTGTGACGGAGTAGTTGTGAAGGTGAACCGGTTGGATTACCAACAACATTTAGGGACTGTAGGAAGGGAGCCGAGATGGGCCACAGCTTATAAATTTCCGGCTGTTCAGGCCCAAACGAGGCTTTTAGACATAAGGTTAAATGTAGGAAGAACTGGAAGTATAAACCCTTATGCCATACTTGAACCCGTGGAGGTGGGGGGAGTCATTATAAAACAGGCAACTTTGCACAATGCAGACTATAGTGAATCCAAAGATCTAAGAATTGGGGACTGGGTTATAGTGGAAAGGGCCGGAGAGGTCATACCACAGGTCGTCAAAAGCCATAAAGATAAAAGGACCGGTTCTGAAACACCTTTCTCAATGCCGAGCCTTTGCCCCAGTTGTGGCGCTAAATTGGTAAATAGGGAAGGTGAGGCAGCTACCTTCTGCACAAATTCTACTTGCCCGGCACAATTGGAAAGACTCATTGAACACTTTGTAAGCAAAAGTGCTATGGATATTGAAGGCATAGGAGGAAAAGTAGGTGTTTCCTTAATACAAAATGGACTCATTAAGGACGTGGCAGATATATATTTTGTGCAAAGGGAAAAACTAGAACAATTGGACCGAATGGGCAAAAAGAGTGTTGATAACCTACTTAGAGCTATAAAGGAAAGTAAAAAACAACCTCCCGAAAGATTATTGGTCTCTTTAGGCATACCGCATGTTGGATCAGAGATATCATCTTTACTATTAAATAAATTTGCCTCTATCGATAATTTAGTTGCCTGTAACCAAGAAACCCTCCTGAATATTCCTTCTATTGGCCCAAAAATATCTGAAAGTATTACTGAATATTTTAGTAAATTTGACAATCTTAATGTTCTGGAGAAATTAAGGTCTGCGGGAGTAAATATGGTATCTGAAACCGTTACCCGGCCTGAAGGCATCCCTTTACTGTCAGATCTTCGGTTTGTAGTCACAGGAAGACTAGAGAATTACAGCAGAACGGAAATCCAAGATTTAATTAAACGATACGGGGGAAAAATTAGCAGTTCAGTTTCTAAGAGCACAGATTATTTATTAGCCGGACAAGATGGAGGTTCAAAACTGGCTGAGGCTACTAAATTGGGTGTACAAATAATTTCAGAGCGCGATTTTGACATACTGACGGTAGGTAAGTGAACCCTTAATCAATCGTAGCCCTTACACGTACGCTACGACCTCATTCAAAAAGAGATCAAGCTGCCTAGCCTGGTCAAATGAAGCAAACCTTACAATTATTGTTTCAGCGCCGACATTCTCATAACTTTTTATTCTGGTCAAAACCTCTTCAGCGGTTCCCCAAGGGCCCCATCTTTCTTGCCATATATTCACCCCATAATATAATTTTAGAAACCGATCTGCTTCCTCGGTCAATTTTTCTTTTCTATCACCGATATTCACTGTCATATAAAAGCTTTTTTCCAAATTTTTAAACGAAGTACCTTTTTCATCACAATACTGGGACACTTTTTTTAGAGCCATCTCATATTCATCTGGAAAATCTGAGATCGATATTATCCCATCACCAAGGAGAACCCGTTCATACTGTCTTTCCAATTTGGAGCGTCCATGGGCTGCAACCAAAACTGGTACTCCGTTGTTTTGAGGGGAAACTGGTTTAATTGAAATATCTTTTACGTCAAAATGTTTCCCAGAAAATGTGACGGTCTCTCCCTTAGTGAGCGGCTTAAAAATTTTGAGAGACTCTTCAAATCTGCCAGCTCTCTTTCGAGGGTCCACTCCTACGTTATTCCACTCTTGTCTTTGAGCATCATTAAAGGCTCCGCCAACTCCCATGCCCAATACAAGCCTGCCCTCTGATATCAAATCCAAAGTAGTCGCTACATGAGCAAGCTGAACGGGATGCCTTAAAGAAGAAAGTAACACAGCTGTTCCCAGTCGTATATTTTTTGTCCTGGCAGCTATAGCCGATAAAGCCGCGAAAGGCTCCAATCTCGGTTTTGCAGTTAAACTATCCCCCACCCAAACTGAATCAATACCAGAATCCTCTACAGCTTCCGCCATATCAACTATCTCATCTATATTGGTAGCAGGAACCTCCGTCATCAACAATCCTCTTGTAGGAAGCAACACACCTAATTTAGTCATACTCAAACCCACTTTAAACAAATATTTTCAATTAATTCCAACATTCGCTAAGAATCCCTTTTCTCTGCGTTGGCATTTTTTTAAATCCTCTGCCGTATCAAGGTCTATAAGTAATCCTGCTGGCCGAAGCGATTCAAAAAGAATCCCGTGGGTTACAGCGTATTCGCAATGTTTTCTATAACTGTCTGAACCCAGCAAAGGAATCAGTTTAGTTTGATATGGAAAAAGCACACAGTTGGTACCACCATCAGACTCAGATGCAACCAACACTGCCAAATCGCCATTCTCTGAGCGATTAATTACTAAGTCAATATTTTCTGAGGTAACAAATGGAAGGTCTCCCGGCAAATATATCGTCCCATTACCTACTTGGGTAATCTCAGCAATGCCCGCCGAAACATCGAGATTTAAATCCCCCGAATCTGAAGCCAACCAATTGGCACCATTCTGTCTACAAATATCGGACACTTCAAAGCCGCCACCAATTACATAAACATCACCGCTAGATGAATTCATAGAGGCTTCTAGAACTCTTTCCAATAAGGATATTATTAGTGCCTTCCTACCTGGTCCATCTAAAACATCAGCCAGCCTAGATTTACCTTCACTAGGAATTTTCATCGGTATAAGTACAGAAAATTGATCCACTTATTTACGCGCTTATCTCTAGTATGTATTCAGCCAATTGTTTTTTGTCTTGATCTGTTTCCATAATAGTCTGAGTTACAAAGACATCCATTCCCAAAGATTCTATCTCTTCCTTAAGAGCCATATCTTTTTCATCTATAATGAATGTGTCGCAGAGCCCAACGTATTGACGAGCGACTCCCACTGAGGACACGTCGTGCCCAAGTTCCTTAAGCATCTTTGCAGCAGGGCCCTTGATCGCTTCCCCTTCCACAATGGGGCTAATACCAATTGATTTCCCCGAGAACGACTTGATCATTTCCTTCATTCCTGGCACTGATAGGATTGGAGCAAGGCTAACGAAAGGGTTTGAGGGACAGAACACCAGTAGATCCATGTCTAGGATAGCCTGTCTTACCTCAGGAGTAACTGTACAATTTGAGGATCCCTCAAAATCTATTGATTTAACAATAGGTTCACACCGATTTTTCACAAAATACTCTTGGAAACTCATGATCCCATCATGAGTTTCCAACATTGTTTTTATGGAGCTGTCGGTGGCTGGTAATATTTTATGCTCGAGACCCAAAGATTTCGCCAATTGTTGACATACCTCTGACAATGTTTTTCCTTCATCTAACATTTTTGTGCGATATAGGTGGGTAGCAAGATCTAAATCGCCCAAGTTAAACCAAGCATCAACACCGTATTCCTTCAATCTTTCTAAAGTTCGAAAAGATTCACTTGCAAGGCCCCAACCCATTTCAGCATTGGATACTCCTGCTAAGGTATACATCACAGTATCAAGATCAGGGGAAACATGTAATCCATAGAAACGGTCATCATCCGCAGTATTGACTACAACAGTCAGCTCCTCAGAACCTAAAATATAAGAAAACCCAAGAGCCAATTTAGCTCCTCCAACCCCACCAGCTAAAGCAACTACCGATTTCATCAGTACTAATCTCCTAACAATTCGTAGATTTTTCAGAATTACTATATAGCTCACATAATATAACTAACATGCTAAAATCCTTTCAATAACGGTTGATTACGACACACTGCACTTGCTTTGGAGAATTCTCATACGCATCTCCCATTTAAGTCTTCTTAATTTTCGAAATTACGACAATTTGGAACTGGCGCTACCTCTCGGTACGACAGTAATTCAAGGAGCAAATGGACATGGCAAAAGCAATCTGCTAGAGGCAATCTATATGATGGCCATTGCCAAGTCACCAAAAGTAACGACCGATAGAGAATTAATCAACAAATTCTCTGTTCAGCAACTCAAACAACAAGAATTGAGCTACTCTAAAATTGGATGTGTTGCTGAACACACCCAGGGATCAGAAAACTTAGAGATTCATTATAGGTGCCAATCATCCCAGAATATTCATGGATTTGTTGCACAAAAATTTATACGAATCAACGGTTCTCCCAAAAAGTCATCCGAGCTGGTAGGCATCGTTAACGCGGTTTTATTTAGCGTAGGTGATCTAGACCTGATATATGGCAGCCCTTCGGTCAGACGTAGATACCTTGACATACTACTTTCTCAAGTCGACAAGGAATATCTTCTATCAATACAACAATATCAAAAAGCAATACCCAGAGAAACCATCTTTTGAGATCAATACGGGACGGTTCCTCTTCCGCAAATGAACTAACGTTTTGGGATCAACAATTAGCAAAAAATGCCGTAATCCTCACAAGAAAACGACAAGAAGCCGTGGAAATCTTAGAAGGTACATCTCTTCCTTTTCATAAACTGCTGGGCGGTAGCTATGAAAAAATGAACATTCGTTATGCGAGGACATATGATTTCTCTGAAAACATAGATTTAGAAAATTTCATGAAGAGTCTAGAACAGTCAAGAAGAAGAGATATAGCCCAAGGGTCTACAAGCATTGGTCCCCATAGAGACGATTTGATTTTTGAAGTCGATAATATGGAAGCCTCGAAATACGCCTCTAGGGGTCAGTCAAGAACGGCTATTTTAGCTTTAAAAATGGCTGAATCGGAATTTTTATATACCCATAGAAGTACAAAACCTGTGTTATTGCTAGACGATGTAATGTCCGAATTAGATCAAACTCGCAGAGAACAGTTGGTAGAGCACTTGAAGAACCACGATCAAGTCATTATAACTACTGCTGAGCCAAGCAACATTCCAGACTCATTTACAAACAGCTCCAATAGGTTGGAAGTGATAAACGGTTCCGTAAAAACAATTTAGAATTAAATGACAATGGCAGTTAAAAAACAAAACCCAATATCAGCTGCTGCCAAAATAATAGTTCAATCTCAGTATCCTATAGCCTTGATTGGCGCCGGATTATCGGTTGGAAGTGGAATACCAACCTTTAGAGATACTGCCGGATTATGGACAAAATTAGGTGAACCATCCAACAACAGGTACGAAAAATTTCTTGCCGATCCTAAAAAATGGTGGAATCAAAACCTAAATGCCCAAATAGATCCTGAAAGAACAAAATTTCGAGAGGCCATTGAAAAAGCAAAACCAAACCCGGGGCATTTAGCGATGGTAGATCTTGAAAAGATTGGTGTTTTAAAACACCAAATTACTCAAAATATAGACAACTTACATTACATTGCGGGGTCCAATCATTTAACTGAAATACACGGGAATAGAACCAAATTACGGTGTATCAGTTGTGATATGAAATGGCATCGAGATGAGTTTGATCAAATAACATTGGGTTGGCAACAAAACCTACCTCCCAAATGTAATACATGTTTTGGCATCGTGAAGCCAGATACTGTGATGTTTGGTGAACCCATACCACTTTCGACCTTAAATACTTGTGTCGCTGAAACTAGATTGTCCGACTGTATTTTGGTCATCGGGACTTCAGCAACAGTGTACCCAGCCGCTGGTTTCCCAAGGGAAGTTTTATCATCCGGTGGAAAGATAATAGAAATTAACCCTGAGGAGACTCCAATATCTGAAGTGGCTACCGAGTCTATAAAAGGTCCCACAGAAGATTCTTTACCAAAATTAGTAGCTGAAATAAAGGGAATTACTGGCAATGACCCTACTACATAAATCAACAATCCTCGCCGGGCTTTCACACATTACAGCCATGTTAGCGGGCCTATTATTGCTCTTTTTTCCAGTAATCAGCGAATTCGAGCAAATAACAGATTCTGGCAATTTCACCCAACAATTCCAGACTAATAAAACTATATTTGAAGCGTTGGGCCCACAAGGCCTTTTCGTCATAATATTACCTTGGGTTTTATCTGGGGTATGCATTTTTTCTTCAATAATGGCCAAGGCTGCCAGCAACGACCCCAAAACCTTGATTCTTAGATGGAAATCCTACTCATGGGCCATGTCAGTTATTTTTGTAGTTTTTATCCTCCTAAGTATTTCATCCGTTGGAACGTTTTATATTCCGTCAGGTCTTTTTGCGATAGCTTCTTCTTTTTATAATCGATGAGGCGATCAAATTGAAATACGACAAAATTGTTATAGGCGCAGGCTCCGCCGGGCCATTCTGGCATCTCGTTTATCAGAGAACCCAAATTGTTCAGTTCTTTTATTGGAAGCTGGTCCAGATTATCCAGATTGCGAAACCTTACCTTTTGATTTGAAATATGGATGGGGAACTGGGCCAGACATAGTTATCGACGGAATTCACGATTGGCAATTTACAGGTAGAGCTTCCACACTATCAGCAAACATGCCTGTTTCTCGCGGAAAAGTAACAGGAAGCACCAGTGCCATAAATGGCCAAGTTTTTCTACGCCCGCTACCAGAGGATTTTGAAAGATGGGTTGAATGGGGCAATGACAGGTGGAGTTTTAAAGAATGCCTGACTTAACTCAATATTAACATTAAATTTTGGTATTCCGGCATGTATACATTCTGAAATCATTTCATTTGATAGGCCTGAAGCACCATGTGTTACAAGGGGTATCTCGGTAGCTTCACGTATTCTATACAAAAGTTGAAAATCCAATTTGGGTTCTGAGAGGTATTCCCCGTGCACATTACCAACACAGGTCGCAAGGGCATCAATCGTAGTGCTGGACACAAAATCGACCACTTGCAACGGATCTGTCAAAAGTGCCTTGTGATCTTCGATAGTTATATCATCCTCCGAACCTGAAAATCGGCCTAATTCTCCTTCGACAAAGCCTTTATTATTCTTAATTGTTTGAGCACGCAATTGGGTAGATCCCACGTTTGCCCGATAGTTATATATTGATCCGTCAGGCATGAAAGACTAAAGACCGAGATCTATACCCTCGTTAACAACTTCCAAACTATCCACATGATCAAGGTGAATAGAAACTGGCACCGTGGATAAGTTGGCTGCTTCCAATGGCATAGCAATTAGAGGCTTACTTCCCCGTTGAAGCGATGCTGGATGCATCTGAATAATTATTGGGTCCCTTTTCCTTCGGCACCTTCTATAACAGCTTTTACTCCCTCAAAATTGTAACCATTAAGGGCTCCGGTGGCGACATTTTATGAATCGGCCCATTTTAAAATACCGAAAAAAGGTGCAAACATTTGATATTCTAATTCCTCATCCTCATGACCACATCTGAAATAGCTGTAGGCCCGCCTACATTGCCAGGCCAAAGGATTAATTTAGATCCTGGATATTGGGATTCCAAGCCCAATTGCAATACCAAAACTCCAGAAAAAATTTGCCCAGGAACAGTTGCTCTTTTTATTTTCAAGCCATTAACAATGATGTTTGAGGAAGTCATCCCCCCTTTAGATATAAGGTACCTTGGGGTGATTGTGATACCAGAAACGATTTCTGTTATGGCATCGGTAATAGTAGTCCCTATTTTCAAGTATTCATCAGGAGACGAACCAGTTATGACTTCTCGGCTCGTATAAATGACAATATCCTTGGATTCTGCCAAAAGTTTGTTGGTTTGCTCAATTATCAAAATTATTTGCTCTTTGTCATATTGCAGGACTTTATGTACATCTAGCTCCAAACCGTACACATCCGGTAGATTTAGAAGGCTCTCTAGCTGAGAAGTGCTTCCCGGCACATGAGAACCAACGAGAATGAGTGCCCCCCCTTCTCTCGTGTATCCCATTTCTTTTTTAGTGAGGATAGATCGTTCCTCTTGCCCAAGCCAGGATCTAACAAACGAAGCAGAAGATCGTATTAAATAATTTTTTTTGTAATTATTTTGCAAAGTCAACATTGCCAGAGCCACCACATCCAAATCTCTCATATCGGCTGCATTAACTATGCATATATTGTCAGATTGCATATCTTGCAGTTTTTTTGCCACCACCTCTGGGCCACCAATTCTGATATCGTCTATCGAAACGCTTAATACATCTTTAGCCAGAACTTTTCCAAGAGTTTTTTCTTCTATCCAGTCACGTAAGTTTGATGATTGGTAGCCAAAGACAGAATCTCTGGCAAAGGGTGTTTGTCCTACTGGTATCAACATGCCTTCATCTGCAACGTATTGAACATCGTCAATCGTGTAACGTCCTCCTTGAATAAAAAAGGGGATGAAGACAATCCCATCATGGGAGTTACCCATTCCCTCAGCCAAAGCGTCCAATTCTGCAGGGAAGTGTCCACGGAGAGTGGAATCTGACCTAGATATTATCGAGATGGGTATCTTTAAATAATTTTTTAATTGGACGAATTCTTTACCGAGTTTAGTATTTATCTCCACCGCCTCCGCTTCCGTTTTTGCCCTAGTATTGGTCAGCAGAAAGGTTACCTTCTCAGGTTGATGATACTCAGAAAGCAGCACATCAAGCGACCATTCAGTCAAAAAAGAGGCATTGACGACAGTTTGGGCTCCTGTCGGATCATCATCCAAAACAAAGACCATGGATGGAGTTCCAGCCAAAATTGATCTTATTTGCGGCAACAAATCCTGAGGCCATAGTGGAGGTAAGGAATCCAGAGTTGCTTGAAGTGGCACCGGGTGATGCTGCATGAATCCCCTATCTCTCCAATCCGCTTATACTAATACTTCAAAAAAGCCGATATGAATTTTTGATTAGATATTTTTAAAGGCATCTGAAATTTAAGCAGGTTCAAACATTGGAAGTGCAATCTCCCCTTCACCTTGCTCCTGCCAAACTAATTTAACCTTCATACCGATCTGGATATCATCAATTGGGTTATCAACATTTATGACATTGGTCATCATTCTAAAGCCTTCATCTAGATCTACATAAGCCACAGCATACGGGCCTAAATCTTTGAAAGCTGGATGCCTACTCTGCATCACAACACTGTATGTGTAGACAACACCTTCGCCTTTTGAGGTATTCCAAGTGGTTTTTAAACCACCGCAGCTATTACAGTGGGCTCTAGGGTAAAAAATCAATTTGTCGGTGCAATCCGGATTGTCACATGTTTGGTAAACAAGGTTTCTTTCTTTAGTCGCTTCCCAAAATGGCTCAGTATCAGGTTCTGGAAATCTAGGTTGAGGTCTCAAAGTCATTTTATAACTCTCCTAATTTATTAATCTGCTGCGAGGATGGTTGGTGACGTTGCATGCCTGGCACCCAACTGACCACCATTCCCCACCGCAACAGCAAGTTTGGCGCCATCCACTTGGGAAGTTGATTCCCCTCTCATTTGTCTGGTAGCTTCTAGTAAAAGAAAAATACCTCTTTCGCCCGGATGGTTCGAGGAAAGACCTCCTCCATCAGTATTAAGAGCAGGGCCCCCTTTTTGATCAAACTTCAGTATGCCCTGGCTGACATAATCTCCACCTTCACCTTTTTTGCAAAATCCTAAATCCTCAATCAGGCACATTACTGTTATGGAAAATGAATCATATGCCATCAGAACATCAATTTCGTTTGGAGATACTCCAGCGTCTTCAAAGGCCCTGGGCCCGGATTGAGCACCAGCACTTACAGTGATATCTCCTCCATTTTCTCTATATTTCGTAGCTTCGGCACCGCCAATAATCCATACTGGGGATTTTTTACAATTCTTTGCAACTTCTTTGGAAGCAATCACAACCGCTCCACCACCATCTGATACCATGCAGCACTCCAGAAGATGCAGCGGCCAAGCAATCATCCTTGAATCTAGAACATCCTGTGTGGTGATTTCGTTAACCCCTACAAACTCAAGAGCCGTCATTGCTTTCACAGCCTCAGGATTGCGCATGGCATGATATCTAGTAGCCACAGAAATCTCTGCGAACTGCTCATTTGTGGTTCCATATTGATGCATATGGCGCGCTTTCACCATTCCATATCCAGATATCAACGTCATCCCCCATGGATCTTCCATGTTATTAAATGGGGTTGGAGATCCTTGACCAGTTGCCCCCGCAGTTCCTATTGCTCTGCGATCCGAATGAGCTGTAGACCCATATGTTAACAAGGCAACATTAGCCTTGCCTGAAGCTATCATAGTAGCAGCATGATGAGCTTGAAATTCATATGAAGTGCCACCAACGCTCGTGTTATCAATCAATCTTGGATTCAAGCCCAAATATTCCGAAATCCCAAGCCCTCCAATATTTTGGTGGGAGCCAGTGTCATAAACTGCGTCTACATCCTGCCATGAAATACCAGCGTCCTCTAATGCCTTCGATGCGGATGCGGCCTTAATTTGCAAGGCGCTAACGCCGGGTGCCACCCTTAATGGGTATTCGTGTATTCCAACAATTGCAGCTTCCCTCGTCTGAGCCATAAGTTATTCCTCATAAAATTTTGTGGTATTAGTAATGAAACTGAAGTTAGCACATGCCTCCTAAGCCGTCAATGACATATCAAAAATTAAGTTTTATTGTCCAAAATATATTTGTCAGATACCCTCATAATATGGGCGAAACAATTCGAGAAACTTCAAAAATATGTCTGAACTGTGGAGACTGGATTTCCTCTTCGATAGTCTTCTACTGCCAAAATTGTGGTAAATGTATAAAGCCCAAGGCAAAATCTTTTTTAGATAACTCATCCATTGGCAAAAATAACTGGTGGATATGGATAGTTTTCACAATTATATTCATCTTAGTTTGGCAAGTGGTTGGCTCCCTTCCTTTAATCGTATTTTGTGGAATCCTGAAGATTGGAACAGTAGCTGGTTACAGTTGCAGCCTTGACGAACTAGTAATAACAGGGGCTTCCAAAGCACCTAATTTCCTCTTAATGCACACCACCTTTGTAATTGGCGCTGCAAGCTTTTATTTCTTCCTTAATGTTTTACACAAGAAGAATCTTCTGAAGGTGTTGACTGAACGGATTCGATTCGATTACAAAAGAAGTTTGTTCTCACTGAGCATCTTTTTTTTGTTCACGGTAATTCCCCTGACAGCCACGCTTTTAACTGATTCCTCGGGGCTAAAACTCCGAGATGATATCCCAGATTTATTGCTAATCACTCTAATCGCCTTGATATTTGTCCCAATACAGGCGAGTTTGGAAGAAGCGTTCTTTAGAGGATATCTATTACAGGGGTTTTCACTGCTATTTAAGTCACGTGTACTAATTTTGATTATTACTTCATCGCTCTTCGCTTTCTTGCACCTAATGAATCCTGAACCATGGTCATACGGTGTCGGAACATATCTCATTTCGGTTTTTATGGTTGGTATGTTTATGGGTTTGATAACATTAATTGATGGTGGAATAGAATTAGCCGTTGGTATCCATATTGCTAATAATTTATGGGTACATTTAATAGTCGGGTTGGAAGATTCAGTGATACCAAGTTCCTCTCTTTTCATCAGCACAAATCAAAATCTCGACATGCTTCCTACCATCATATTCTCAATGAGTCAGTACGCACTATTAACAATTGTATTTGCCTTTAGATACAAGTGGTTCCATAAACTTAAAAAATATAACACCTTGTAACCTATTGATAACTCAGTAAATCAAAACTATAGTTCTTCGGATGCTAATTGGATTAATAACAGACACCCATCTACCCGGAATGGTCAGGGCTTTGGATGGGTTGGGTGATCTTCCAGGAGAATTTCTTTCTAGTGTAGATTTAATTCTTCATGGAGGAGATTTAACTTCCCCAATGGTTCTTGATTGGTGCGAACAGTTCGCTCCTGTGATTTGTTCAACAGGCAATAATGACCCAATCCCTGATCCTCGAATGAAGGAGGTTCAAGTTCTTGAAATAGAGGGGTGGTTAATCGGAATGATTCATAGTTTAGAAGGGCAATTTCGGCCCATCCGGGACCTTCAAAAAATGTTTCCAGAGCCCGTACAGATCATGGTTTCTGGACACACTCACCAAGAACGTCTGGAGTACAGAGACGGGGTGCTGCTAATCAATTCCGGTAGTATCACATTCCCACAACATAAAGAATTGCGGTTGGGAACTGTGGGAACTCTCGAGATATATCCCGGTAAGGCAAAGGTAGAAATATTTCCCTTAGGTGAAACCCCTGGAAGTCCGAACCCTGGAAAGAAAATGTCAATGACAATAGAAGACGGCATTGTCACCTATAGCAAAGGTCCGGTGATGTTAGGTCAGCACAACCTATAAGATTAGACCACTTCACAATCTTCAGGAATAACGGTTCCTTCAGAATCAATGATAAAAAATTTAACTTTCGGGCGATCTTTCTCTTCCAGCGAAACCAACGCATATCCAAAATCAACCCAACCAGATTCGACCGCCATCCTGATATCAGTGTCCGATGGAAAAGCTGGGCTATGGGTATGCGAGTGATAAAAGAACAATAATTCAAGACCGTTATCGTCAGCATTCTTCATAACTTCTAGTTGTTCTTTCGGATCCATTACATATCTAAATGGGCTTGGAGTCGAGTTTTTAACCCGATATAAATGAGTTATATCTTCACCGGTCCCTGCCAATATCCCACAACATTCATCAGGATCATGTTTTTTTGCATGATTAATCATTTCTTCAATATGGTTTTGCCGTATCCGCTTCAAATTCCCTCCTATTTTTTTTTAAAGGATATTAACCTTTTAATAATCTGGAAAATTCCACCCGAACCACTTTCCTGTCTTTTTTCAACACATTTAACACATGTACAAGCTGGAGGGTGCTCATAATGCCAATTGGAGCGTCCCATAAATCTACTCTTCTTTTTGGTATTTTAATTTTCTGATTTGAATATTGTTCTAGGAGGACCGGCATGCTCAAAATTATTTTGTCTCCAAGCCTCATAGACTATTATGGAAACCGCGTTTGCAATATTCAGGCTCCTGTTTCCTGGTTTCATAGGGATCAACAGATGTCTTTCTTTTGGAATTGTATCCAAAACCGCAGGTGGTATTCCTGACGATTCTGGACCAAATATGTATGTGTCTTTATTTCCAAATTCGATTTCGCTGTAATATTTCCGGGAGCGAGATGATGTAGCGTAATAGATTCTATCAGGGTATATTTTTTTGTAATTTTCTAGATTTTCATGCTCCGTCACGACTGCTAAATCAGAATAATCCAAAGCTGCCCGCCGTAATTTGGCTTCTGTAAGTTCAAATCCCAAAGGATGGATCAAGTGTAATTCAGCGCCAACATTGGCACAAAGTCGGATTATGTTGCCGGTGTTATAAGGGATTTCGGGCCTGTATAAAACAATATGCACGGCGATACCAGCCTATTTTCATTTGCAATAATTACTAACATTTTAGTTCAGGATAAATAAACTAGACCATCTATGACAAGACCCGCCTAATTGTGGCACAATGGACTTGCGCGCAAATGATAAGGTTAATTTTGTGTTGCGAACGAATCTCAGGAGGAAAAAAATGGCGAATTACCTAGACGGTAAAGTTGCAATAGTCACAGGATCAGGTAGAGGAATAGGGGCAGGAGTAGCAAAACAATTGGCTTCGGAAGGAGCCAAAGTCATTGTAAATGATATCGGTGCTGCATTAGACGGAGAAGGCAGTTCAAATACCCCAGCAGAACAAGTCGTTGAAGAGATAAAAGCTGCAGGAGGAGAAGCCACACCAAACTACACCGATATATCGACGATGGAAGGTGGCGAGGCTATCGTTAAATCTGCTTTGGACAACTATGACAAATTAGACATCGTAGTAACGGTAGCTGGAATATTGAGAGACAGAATGATTTTCAATATGACAGAACAAGAATGGGATGATGTTATTCGGGTTCATTTAAAAGGCACTTTCACAGTTTGCAAATATGCTTCAATCTTGTATCGCCAGCAAAGAAGTGGCCGAATAATAACATTTGCATCAGAATCTGGTCTTATAGGAAATACAGGACAAGGTAACTATGCAGCTGCCAAATCCGGAATCGCAGGTTTCACCAAAGTAGCCGCAAAAGACCTAGGCCGATATGGAGTAACAGCAAATTCTATTTCTCCAAGAGCTAACACTAGAATGACTCAGTCTGTCCCCGATTCGGCTAGACAGTTAAGGGCTGATCGGCCCGATGATAGGGAAGCCACTCCACCAACAACTCAGATGGAAGCGGAGGATATCGCACCATTCGTAGCATATTTGGCCTCTGATCAGGCAGCTAGTATTAATGGTCAGACTTTCCTCGTATATGGAGGAGCAATCACTAAGCTTTCCCTACCACGACGAGTTCGCACCATTTTCAAACAAGGAAGGTGGAATGTAGAGGAACTTAGAGAACTAGCTCCACAGCATCTCACACAAGGCTTAGTCAACCCATCGCCACCACAAGCGCCCAAATAGTGTTAATGGTTTAGATAGGTTTTAAGAGTAAAAAAAGTCAGGAGTAAGAAAGATGGGAACCCTTCTTAAAGATAAAGTAGCAGTAGTCACTGGTTCAGGTCGCGGTATAGGGCGTGGTATAGCCTTATTACTCGCAGAAGAGGGCGCAAAGGTAGTTGTGAACGACCTTGGTGGTGCCGTAGATGGCAGCGGAGATTCTGTCGCCCCAGCTGACGAAGTTGTAAATGAAATTAAAGCAGCCGGAGGTGAAGCTGCAGCCAACTACGATTCTGTCTCCGAGATGGATGGTGGCGAAAATATTATCAAAGCCGCTCTAGACAACTTCGGCAAACTAGACATAGTTGTGGCCGTGGCTGGAATTCTTAGAGATCGAATGCTGTTCAACATGACAGAGGAAGAATGGGACGCAGTTATTGCGGTTCATCTTAAAGGGACCTTCACTGTAGCTAAAGCTGCTTCCATACTGTTCAGGCAACAGCGAAGTGGCAGAATAATTAATTTCTCTTCCACTTCAGGTTTGTACGGTAATTCAGGTCAAGCAAATTACGGAGCTGCAAAGGATGGAATAGCAGGATTTACCCGAGCTATCGCACGTGACCTAGGCAGGTATGGTGTTACGGTCAATGCCATATCCCCTGGAGCAAATTCTAGGATGACCCAAACAGTGCCTCAATCTGCCAAAGATATCAGAGCTTCAAGCGGGATTCAGGCGAGTGCTGCAGTGACTCCTCTGGAGTTAAACCGCGACCCTGAAGATATTGCTCCTATGGTAGCATGGCTGGCCTCAGATGAATCTAAGGATGTGAATGGTCACGTCTTCCATTGTCAGGGGGGACAAATCTCTTTAATGAGTAACCCGACTGAAGAACGAACCTTAAGAAAAAATGGTAGATGGACTGTCGAAGAAATAGATGCGATGTTCCCTGGAACACTAGGAATGGATATGGCTAACCCTGCTCCTCCGCAAGTGCCAAAGGAATAAACCTATAATAGGGATACCTACTTACAAATGGCCGTCATCCGACTAGCAGATCCCAAAAGGGAGGCTCGTCAGGTGGCGGCCATTTATTATCCATATGTAATAAATACTCCGATAACTTTTGAAACGAATCCTCCTGACGGAACTGAAATGTATGGACGAATGAAAAAGGTGTCCGAAACATACACTTGGCTCGTTTGTGAACATGAAAACGAAATAATGGGCTATTCCTATGGAAGTAAATTCCGAGACAGAAGTGCTTACGATTGGATAGTGGAAACAACAGTATATGTTAGAGAGGCAGCTCACGGTTTAGGAATAGGGAAAGCTCTCTATGCGTCATTATTGGAATGTCTGAAATTACAAGGCTTCACTTCGGCCTATGGTGTTATCGCCCTTCCAAACGATCCCAGTATTTCACTTCACGAACATTTTGGGTTTACCAAAGATTATTTGATGACTAACGCAGGATATAAAGACGGAGAATGGTACGACGTTGGATTTTGGAGACTTAATCTTAATCACCCAACAGAGATCATGGAACCAATCAATTTAATTGATTCAGTGAGAAAAACGTCAACTTTTACAGAAATGGTTACTTATGGTGAACAATTCCTGAAACTCAGTTAGGTATTATTTTGGTGTCGAAATAATTTCAATACTCTCAATGACATCGCCTGGTAACTTGGTAGTTTCAGGATCTCGAGGAATGATGCTTCCCAAAACCTCCATGCCTTCTAGAAGTCTTCCAAACACCGAATGGCAAGAGCCATTGTTACAGTCCTTTATAGTCCCATCTGGATTCAATCCATCCAAAAATGGTGCCTCCCTATATGTGATGAAAAATTGACTTCCGCTGGTACCGTGACCATCCGGCCGAAGCCCCGAATTTGCCATCGAAACTACCCCAGCAGAGTTATGTCTCGCATCAGGGTGAAATTCATTATCTATGTGGTACCCAGGACCACCACGGCCTGTACCCGAAGGATCACCCCCTTGGGCCATAAAATCAGGGATTACTCTATGAAAGGTGACCCAGTCATAATAGCCCTGATTGGAAAGAAAAATAAAATTGTTGACAGTCACTGGGGCTTCATCTTGCAAAAGATCAATCTTTATTTCCCCTCCCCCATATATTTTAATGATGGCAGAATAATCTTGGTCCAAATCCAACATCATTTCAGGTGGTAAATCCCAAACCATCGGTTCAGGAGAAGCTGGTAAATCCGGTTTAGCTAACTCAACCAGTTTTCCAAAATCCCATGATGACATTTCAATATCAACCTTAATCGTTATCTCTTGTCCGTCAGGGCCTTTAACTCTAGGCCCCCCTATAACCAATCCATTAATTAATAATCTACCTATTTGCAAGCTATCAGGTTCAACCCACATATCCACTTGCAAAATACCTGTGGAGTCATCCAGTACCGGCAGTAACTCACCAAAAATCTTTGACTCAAGTTCACTGCTAATATGTTGGGAAGAGACACCACCAGAATTTTCAATACCAGTGAGTTCCCCTTGAACAAAATTGTTTTTTAGCAATTCAATTATCGATATGGGGGTTACAGGGGTTTGACCTTCTGGAAACTGGATCCAATATTTGGTATCAGGATATTTGGCAAAGGTATCCTGATCAAAGACGATCATTTCGATCGTTTTGATTTGATTATTATCTTCAAAAGAAGTGACTCCTTTGAAATTACGGGAATTTTGAACATCTCCCTCCATTAGCAATGGCATATCTTCCAAGTAATCGTCAAATGAAATAGCCATATTCATGTTCAAAATTGAATGGTGTGAGTACCCGTTGTTTAGCTCCTCTTTCAGACGGGAAATGATTTCAAGCACTGATTTTGAATCCGGCTCCCCGGAACTAATTTTATTATCTTGGGTTATGGATTTTTGAAGCACCTTTGTTTGAGGCACCTTTGTTGGTACAACCATTTGAGTAGTCATCGGTTGGATAGCTATCGGTGTGATAGGGGATAATTGGGTAATTGCAGGTTTGGCCGTAGATATCATCTCAACGATGGGGGTAGTCTCAATTTCTAATATTACAGACGAATCAATTTCTGAATCGGAACCACAAGCGAATAACAAGAAAGACAATAAACCTATCAAAAAAAACAATACTTTATTCATACACTTACTACTTATATTAATTTTTGCACATTCTTCCTACAGTATTTTACCCGTGATATAGAATGATTTGGGTGAAAAAATAGCGAATATCCAAGGAATAAAATATGCGCTCTGTAATTAAAAGCATAGTTGGCACCAGTGAGAAGGGATATAGTGGTGACGGAGGCCCTGCCAAAGAGGCCACAATGGATAATCCATTCCATGTAGACATTGATCCAACTGGAAAATATCTATATATCGCCGATTGTTTTAATTTCAGGGTGCGACGCCTAAATTTAGATTCTGGAATCATCGAAAATTTTGCTGGTACCGGTTCGCAGGGGCACACCGGTGATGGAGAAGATGCCAAACACGCCACAATAGATGAAATATATGCAATACAAGTAGACAAAACCGGAAACGTCTTCATATGCCAAAGATTCAACCCATCTATAAGAGTGATCGATAAGTCTACTAATGAAATAAGAACTATCGTCGGTACAGGTAAACCAGGTTCGGGAGAGGATGGTATTTCAGCAACCAAATCAGCAATGATAGAACCTAATGACTGTGCCATAGACAACGATGGCCACTTATTGATAGCCGATGTCCAGGATCAAAGAATACGGAAATTTGATACCAATACTGGGACCCTTTCCACCGTAGCTGGGACCAGAATGAAAGAACACACAGGGGATGGGGGCCCAGCAGTAAAAGCCGGCATATTTGGTGCCAGGGCAGTGTGCACTGACAAAATTGGCAATATATACATCTGTGAAAGAGAAGGAAATACAATCAGAAAAATAGACCCAGAAGGAATCATCAGCACTATCGCTGGAACGGGAGAAAAAGGCTACACAGGTGACGGCGAAGATGCAAAATATGCCTTGCTCAATGGCCCCAAAGCCATAAGGTGTGACAATGATGGAAATATATTGGTAGTGGACACAGAAAATCACGCTCTCCGAATTATTTATACAGAAAACAACATTATCGACACCATCGCTGGGGGAATCTTAGGGTCAGGGGGAGATGGTGGCTCTTCCAGCATGGCTGAACTCGCCCGACCTCATGGTGTAGTAATGGACCTCTCTGGAATAACTTACATAGCTGACAGCGAGAATCATCGTATAAGAGCAATTTACTCCCAATAGGAGAAAGATATGCCCGACTCTTTCTACGGAATGCCTTGAATGCTAGCGACCCCCTTCGATCAAAAAGAAGAGGCCGACTATGAATCAATACCTAATTTAGCGGCTGAGGCAATATCCTCTGGCTGCATTGGAGTCGTTGGTTTGGGAGTGATGGGTGAAACTGCCCGCCTATCCGATAAAGAGCGAATGAAAATCGCAGGAATAATAATAGATCCTGCTGACAATCTACCTATAACTTTGGGAACCTCAGCTAGTGGAACAAAAGCAATGATAGAAAGAAGTAAAGAGGCTGAACAAATGTGGGCCACGGCGGTTATGGTTTAACACCTTCTATGCCAAAGACCAACTTGGATGTCTTATTCGGATATTACTACCAACTAGCAGAACAAATACCTATCCCTATCGTAATGCAAGACTATCCGCAGACATCGGAAGTGGAAATGCCTGTCGATTTTGTAGTCAAGGTAGCGAACGGAATCCCGAATGTGAAATACCTTAAACTCGAAGACCCACCAACTCCAACGAAAATAAGTGCTATCCGTAATAAAATTCTAGACAGTTTAGGGATTTTTGGCGGGCCTGGCGGAGTATTTCTTCTAGATGAGCTATGACTGGGTTTGCGTACCCTAAAGTATTGGTACAAATTTGTAACCATCATAAACCTGGGGCTTCTGATCTTACCGAAAAGTTATTCTATGATCATCTTCCCCTTATCCAATTTGAGCAACAGTAAGGAATTGGTCTTGCCGTTCGAAAAGCAGGTATCCATCATCGGAGGTTAATAAATCATCCGATTGTTAGGCGCCCTGCGGGTCAACTTGCTGAAAATACTTTTAATGAACTCCTTCAAATAATTAACAGGGTCGGCCTAAAATAAATCTACTCTTCTGATTTTATTGGGTTTACGGTAACCCTATTCATCGGAACATCCCCCGTATTTCTAAACTGATGCTCAACATCCTCAGGTACATGAACACAATCCCCTTGTTTTATAGGATATTCCTCGCCACCAAAAAACAATACCCCAGACCCTTCAGTGATAAAAGCCTGATGTTCCCATGGATGGATATGAAAAGGTGAAGATTCTCCTGGTGCATGCTGAACATAGAGCATCACATAATTAGGAACTCCATCACTCTTACCTAAAATTGGGTTCGAATGATCTCTGTAATTTTTAATAACAGGTTTCATTTTTATTCCTTTATTATTTGTTTTTACCTTCTATAATAAATCCGTTTAAAGGCGTCTGCCTGTGGCATTCCTTTACCTTTACCTCTTTCTCCACGCCACTCCAACATCCTTTCCAATACCTCATCATATGATTTACCACCCATCTGAGACACGTGAGCCGTTAGGGCTTTTATCGAAGTTTCCATATGGTCACTTATATCAACCCAAAGGTCAGGTTCGGGATGTCCCATTATCCACGCTTCTGCGACTTTATGAGGTTCAAATCCTTCTTCAATCAATTCGGGGAAAGTCATATGATCTCTGGCAGCTGGAAATATAGCAGAAAGGGCGGCATCGCCCGCAGTCATGTGGTCTGGATGACCAGAGCCAAAACCACCATCTAATATTCTCATGGGGTATTGGCAGATGACTATATCAGGTTTTTGTCGGCGGATTTCTCTGGCTACGTCTTTCCTTAAATCTAGCGTAGGCTGTAAATAACTATCAGGATGCCCCAAAAAGGCGACATTCGATAAGCCTAAAATTTTTCCTGCATTACCTTGTTCTTCCCTTCTAATTTCAGATAATTGCCCTTCCGTTATGTCTGGATCACTGGTGCCTTTACTCCCGTCAGTACACAAAACATAGGCCATGTCCCAACCCTCAGCAACTAATCGAGCCACAGTGCCTGAACAACCATATTCCGCATCATCAGCATGAGCTACCACAACAAGCCCTCTTTTATATTCTTCAGGCCAATCTATTGAATGAGCCAATTTCATCTCCTTTCTCTCGGTGTAATTAGAAGTCCGCCGTTCAGTTTATCAGAGAGATTAGTCTATTTTTAAGATGGAATCGGTGGCAGTTTGAATCAAATCCATCAAAGGGGAGGGATAGACTCCCGCTAAAACCATAAAACCTAATAGTGCTATAAGAATCAATTTACTATTGAATGAAACATAGATTACCGAATCATTGGAATTTTTTTCAATATACAAATACCGGGCTACGGTAAGGTAATAGTATAGTGAGATTAGGCTCGCAACTATCGCCACCCCAACCATCAGCAAAAATCCCTGCAATGCTACGGCATTAAACAGATAAAATTTACTAGTGAAACCCGCAAACACAGGCATACCTGCTAAAGAAAACAAAGAACAAACCATCACCAAAGCCACTAAAGGTTGCTTTGCAGCAAGTCCTGAAAGACCTTGAATATCCTCTCTACCAGTACTGTTATAAACAATTATTAAGCAGAAAAAAATCGCAAAATTTGTCGCCCCATAGGCAACCATATGAAAAATCAATCCATTCGAAACTAAATGGGTAAGATCCTTACTTACAGTACCATCATCGCTGACCCCGACCAATGCAGCCAAACCCATAAGTAGATACCCGGCATGTCCGATGCTGGAATAAGCTAGTAGGCGTTTCATGTTTTTTTGAACGAGTGCTAATAAATTGCCGCCTATCATAGTAAGAACTGCCAAGATCATTAGGATAGGCTGCCAATCAGGAGCAAGAGGGAATATGCCGTTGGTGAAGAATCTAATAGCCAAAGCAACAATCGCCACTTTCGAACATACCGACAACCAAGCCGTTATTGGCATAGGCGCCCCTTCATAGGCATCAGGAGCCCACATGTGAAACGGTACAATAGCCAGTTTGAATGCTATTCCAGCCAGAATCAAAACGAACCCGATGAGCATTCCAATTGATATGTTTTCCATCGAGTTAAGTAAAACGGCAATTTCATTAAATCTAGTGGTTCCTATCAACCCGTATGTTTGGCTCAAGCCATATAGAATCAAAGCCGAGGAAAAAGCCCCTAAAAGGATAAATTTGACCCCTGCTTCATTTGAAGCAGGGTTATATCGGTCATATGCGACTAACACATATAGGCCGAAGCTTAAAATTTCTAGGCTGACATAGGCTGTTAGTAACTCACCGGATGAAGCCAACGATATTGATGCCAAAATAGTGAAAATCAAAATAGCGTAGTATTCACCGGGATTTGAAACATTAGAGTCCACATAATCTCGTGATATAAGTGTCACTACTATTCCTATAGCTAGAAAAAATATCCTGAAAAAACTCGCATACCCATCGATGATCAACAATCCTTGGTACAGGTCACCTTGCTGATTCATAAACAAGGCTATTCCAAGTATGAAAGCCATACCGAAGGCGGAGACCCAATTCAACAAATATTTCTTTTTCTCCGATAAGAAAAAATCTAACGTCAGAACAAGGAACGCAAGCCCAATTAAAAGAAACTCTGGATATATCAAGTGAAAGTTCATCCAGCCCCCACAATTTGAAGAAGAATCGGCTCAACACCACTTTCAATTATTTTCACAAATGGAAACGGCCAGAGACCTACTAACACAATAAAAATAACTAAGATGCTTGCCGCAAATTTCTCCCTTGGTGTCGAATCCAAATATTCCGGCAAAGTATCATCAGCTAAGCCAAAAAACACTTTGGAAAGCAACCTCAAAATATATACAGCTGTAATCGCAGCTCCAATAACTGCGAGGGATCCCAAAATGATGCCCCAAATCTCATAACTTTGAAATATACCAATAAATATTAATAGCTCTGCTGCAAATCCACTAAGGCCTGGTAGGCCAAGAGAAGTTAAACCCGCTAGAGTGAACAGGACGGCTATTATTCCCATCTTCTGTGCCAGTCCGCTAAGTACTAAAGAATCCCTGGTGTGTGTACGTTCGTAAATCATTCCTGCCACAGCAAAAAACAGAGCAGTCATAACCCCATGGGAAAACATTTGCAACACAGCTCCGTTCAATCCCACAAGGCTCAATGTTCCCAGTCCCATTAATACATAACCCATATGACTAACTGATGAATAGCCTATGACATATTTCAGGTCCGTCTGACCCATGGCCGAAAGAGCACCATAAATCACATTGACCGCCCCGAGTCCTATCAATAACGGCATCCAAACCTGAGCCCCTTCTGGCAAAAGGGTCATTCCAACTCGAATTATGCCAAAAGCACCCAATTTCATAAGGACACCGGCATGAACCATACTTACTGCAGTAGGCGCAGCCACATGGCCATCTGGTGACCATGTATGAAAGGGCCATAACCCAGCCAGTATTCCAAACCCAATCATAAGCATCAAGAAAAAAGCACTTTGGAATTCTGAGGAGAATTTGTCAGGAATTACTTTTTGGATTTCATCAATATGAAAGCTTCCTGTCCCAGACTGTACAAACATGGCGATTATGGCAATCCATATTAAGACACTCCCCGCAACAAGAACTAAGGTTAGTTTCATGGCGCTGTATTCTTTGGTCCTCTCAAAAGAAGAGAACTTACTGCTACTTCCCCATTTACCAATAAGCAGGTACATCGGTAGAACTGACAATTCATAAAAGAAAAAGAAAAAGAAAAGATCATAAGTAATGAATACGCCAAAAACCCCTGACAATAACAGAAAATATAAGATGAAAAAATCTTTATTATTTACATTGATATTCCACGAAACCACAGTACCGGTGAACATAACAATACCCGTTAAAAGCACCATCGTTGCGGCTATACCATCTATCCCAACCGACATAGATATGGCTCTTTGAGATTCCTCCCAGGGTCCTATTAAAGATAGCCACTCATATTCATAAATAAATTGCCTGCCACCTTCAGAATGATCGAATGATAAGAAGAAATAGAAAGATATAATCAAGACTAGAAAAGCAATAGTTGTAGAAATCCAACGGACAAGATTAGCTCTATGGCCTGGAATGAAAAATAAGATGAAACATCCTAAAATTGGTAAAGCAACTAACCCTGCGGGGTTGGAGAAACTGAGGAATTCCATTAATTACTGGCCAATATCCACATAACAGCCATGAAGAATATACCTATTCCCATAGCAGCGGCGTAATTGTACAACTTACCCGTCTGAATTAGCCTCACTTTAAAGGCAGAAAGCAATACGGATACTCCAATGCCATCAACTCCCGTGTCGTTAACAACAACTCGGTCGAATATGGAAATAAATCGGGCTGCTGACAACACTATTTTATCTATTATCCATTGATAAATTTCATCTATATAGAATTTAGATACGGTCAACTTATATAAATAGCCGAACCTTAAAGCTACCAGATGATGTGAAATTTTGTGATACCCATAACACATATAACCAATTACCAGGCCAGACAAAGCTATCAAAAGAGAAAGAGGAGTTATCCAAGGTGAAAGATGGAAATGATGCTTCGAATCGATGAAATTACCCAACCCTTCAAAATCTCCTAATGGTAATGGGAGAGCCAATACGCCCAAAACTGTTCCAAAAACAGCCAATATTACAAGTGGATAAGTCATTACCCGAGGAGATTCATGGGAGTTTTTCGCCCCTTCGCTTCGAGGTTCCCCTATAAAAATTACGCAAAATAAACGAATCATGTAAAGCGAACTGAGAAAAACGCCAGCGAGGGTAATAAAAAGAAATATGGGCCCAAGTCCCTCATGTATTGAAAGCAGCATTTCATCCTTACTAAAAAATCCACTCAGAGGGACAATTCCTGCAAGGGACAAACACCCAACGAGAAACGTGACTCCTGTGACAGACATATTTCGTCTCAACCCTCCCATCTTCCAACAATCAGTCTCACCGTTCATCCCGTGCATCACACTTCCTGCCCCCAAGAACAGAAGAGCTTTAGAAAAGCCATGCACTACTAAATGAAACATCGCAGCAGCCAGTCCTCCGGCACCTAAAGTTAAAACCATCAGCCCCAAGTGGCTTATCGTCGAGTATGCCAAAACTTTTTTTATGTCTGTCATTACCAAAGCGATTATTCCTGCGAACAAAAAAGTAAACAGCCCCACCGTAGCAACAAGGGTCAAAAACCCTGGAACTATCTCCAAGAACGGCAGCATCCGAGCAATCAAATAGACCCCTGCAACCACCATAGTAGCCGCATGTATAAGGGCTGAGACAGGAGTTGGTCCTTCCATGGCATCAGGCAACCAAACATGAAAAGGAAATTGAGCCGATTTACCCATTGCACCTAGAAACAGCAGAAGGGAAGACCACATCAAGGTAGATTCTGGTATAGCCCCGTTTTGGGCTGCGTGAATTATGGACGGTATATGAAAAGTACCCGTAGCCTTAAATAACAATATAATGCCAATTAGAAGGCCAACATCTCCCAACCTCGTGGTTATAAAAGCCTTCTTTGCCGCTTCTGATGCAGCTTTCTTCTCAAACCAAAACCCTATAAGTAAATATGATCCCAGTCCCACCAACTCCCAGCAAAAATATAGGAAAAGTAAATTATCGGCTAGAACCAAGGCCAACATAGCGCCTGCAAACAAGGCATGGACGGCAAAATACCATGAAATTCTAGAATCACCTGACATATAACCCACCGAATATATCTGGACAAGCAAAGATATAAACGTCACCAACCCCAACATAAGTATTGAAATTTCATCGATAGCAAATCCCCAAGTAATAGACCAATTATCAATGACAATCCAATCGATGCTTACACTTGTAGGATTAAACCCTGTAGAGATGAAATCAACGAATATCAAACAGAAAAAAATAAACCCTAATAGCGCTGCTGCTATAGGCAAAAAGATCCCTTTGTAGGGAAGGTTTTTGCCAAACAAACTAGTTATGCAAAAAGCTATAACTGCTAACCCGGGTATTATCCATGCAAATTCAGCACTCAAAATCATAATTCAGATTCTAGCCCTTTAAGATATCCAATTCGTCAACATTAACGTTGTTTTTATTCCTATAGAGCCTCAAAATAATAGCCATAGCCAAAGCTAGTTCTGCCGCCGCTATGGTGATGATAAATATTACTAAGACTTGTCCTAAATTTCTGTGGGCTGATCCAAAACTTGAAAAGGCTGCATAGCCGATCAAATTAATGTTGACTGCATTCAGCATCAGCTCGATTGACATCAATATCAGAACTGCGCTTCTCCGAGCCAACACTCCATAAATACCTATGCAAAATAGAATCGCGGCTAATAACTGAAAATAAATTAATTCCATCACTTATCTTCCCCATTATCCCTACGAACTACCACTACTGCTCCTATAAGAGCAATTAGCAGTACTAAAGATGCAAGTTCAAACGGTATAGCCCAATCTGAAAACAAACTCAGACCTAATTCAGATATATTGGTACTTCCCATTGTGGTGGTTGCACTACCTTCGACCAAAATGGAAATTCCCAATAAGCCTAGCAGGAATATGGCCACTATCAGTGCTATCGGCCACTGTTTGTTTGCTGTCAAGAATTCAAAATCTTGAATTTTAGTTAGCATAAGTGAGAATAGAATCACGATTACAACAGCTCCTCCATATATCAGAAGCTGCACTAATGCCAAAAACTCGGCAAGCCCTATTAGAAATACGCCAGCAGTTCCTACCATCGCAACCAGTAAGGATAGGGCAGCATAAACAATGTTTCGTGCAGCCACGACTCCAATGCCACCCGAAATAACCAAAATGGCTGCTATCGCAAAAAACACTACTGACATTAAGAGGAATCCTCTGATTGCTTTGGAGGTAACGGTATTCCACTATTTTTTTGTGGTTGCTTTGGAGTCCATTGAAGTTTATTTTGATAAACAACACCCATGTCCAACAATTGATTCAAATTAACTCTATTCGCGTTTCTTTGATATTTGCTCAATTCATACTCGTGGGACATTTCAATCGCATCAAAGTTGCACACATCAACACAGATACCACACAAAATACACCGTCCTAGATTTATCTCGAAGCTCTCTATGATTTTACGACGCCTACTCAGGCCTTTTTCATGCTGAGGATTATCTTTCATTTGAGCCGACATACACTGAGTAGGGCATTCTCGAACGCATACCATACAACCGGTGCAGTATGGTTCCTCTACATCATAATCCCAAGTTAATGCCGGAAACCCCATGTATCTATTTGAAAGGGGTAGACGTTTTTCAATCGCCGGATATTCAGCAGTAACTGGACGCCTTAAAGTGGACCTTATAGTAACCATAAGGCCATTTATGAAACCAACGACGGGGCTCTGTATTTTCATCTATACCTCAGCTCTATTGGAAAGCTGAGCTCTTATATCACTACTATTAATAATCGTCACAGTATTTTGTTTATGTCCAGCTAAAGATCCTTTCTTTATGAAATAAAAAGTTACACCCAGGAAACCAAGAGATACCACCGTGATAACCCAGTGTGGCAAAGCATAGTAAAGTACCGATGCGGTAAGAAAAATGTTAATAAAGGATGCCGGAACCAGTATTTTCCATCCGAACGACATCAGTTGATCAATTCTCACTCTTGGATATGTACCACGAATCCAAAATATAACCCAGATCACAAGGGCAGTTTTTATTAAGAACCAGCTGAGTGAGGCCACAGTTTGAACAATCCCACTGAAAGGTAATACAGGGGATTGCCAGCCGCCGAGAAATAACAGTACCGTTAGAACGGCGATAGTAAACGTGTTCATATATTCGGCAAGATAAAAGACTGACCAATGGGCTCCGCTGTATTCCACAAATGGCCCCCCAACTACTTCAGATTCTGCATGATGAATATCAAAAGGGGTCCTTCCTAATTCCGCTAACCCTGCAGTAAGAAAAATAAATAACCCCAACGGTTGTTTAATGGCAAAGGGCCATCTGGCCTGATCATCAACTATTTCCTTCAGATTGAACGACTGGGCTAAAATTCCTATCGCCAAAATAGCCATTATGAATGGGATTTCATAGCTTATAAGCTGACCGGCTGCTCTCAAGCCCCCTATCATTGCCCACTTATTGGCCGACCCCCATCCAGCCATTAGCAATCCCATGACAGACAAAACCGAAATAGCAGTTATGTAAAAAAGCCCCATATCCAAGTTTGCGAGTACAACTTCCTTTGCCAAAGGAATTGTCACCCAAATCAAAAACCCTGGAAGAAACACAGCGAGGGGCGCGATCCAAAAAATTTGCTTATTAGCGGATGCAGGTAGGATATCTTCTTTAGTGAGCAATTTTAAAGCGTCAGCAAATGGTTGAAGGATTCCTTTAAATCCCACCCTGTTAGGACCTTTTCTTTGCTGAATCCGTGCTAATGCCTTTCGTTCAGCCAAAGTCAAAATAAGAACTACCATAAGAATAAAAAAAAGTAGCAGAGATGCTTTAAAAAACAAGCCAACGATTTCAGGCATATTCATCGATCGACCTCTCCCATTATAATGTCAATCGAACCCAGCACTAAAACAGCGTCGGCAATATAGGTATCCTTAAGCATATATTCAAGGGCTTGTAGATTTGCAAAAGATGGTGGCCTTACTTTAACTCTGTAGGGCTTATCTGAGCCGTCACTTACCAGGAAAACTCCTAGGTCACCTCTGGGAGATTCTGTACGAACGAATACCTCTCCAACTGGTGGTCTAATTATCCTTCTAACTTTGGCAGAAATATCGCCGTTGGGAATATCGGATATGGCCTGTTCTACTATCTTAATTGACTCTCTCATTTCTTCAACGCGGACATAATATCTATCCCAACAATCACCATTACTCCCCACTGGTATACCAAAATCAAACCGGCTATAAATCGAATATGGGTCTGTGACTCTTACATCTTCTATAACACCGGACGCTCTCAAAGCAGGCCCGGTCACACCATAATCCAAGGCATCCTCTCCAGTGATAATACCTACTCCTTTTGTTCGAGCAAGGAACATCTCATTTTGGGATAAAAGCCTGTCACATTCATCAATACCTCTTTTGAGATGATCAAGTAATACCAGCACATTTTCATCAAAATCATCAGGAACATCTTCCTTTACACCACCAATTCTGATGTAGTTATGCATCATCCTTGCTCCAGTCACGCTTTCAAAGAGTTCTTGTACCCTCTCACGTTCACGAAAACCATAAAGCATAGGAGTAGTGGCTCCGGCATCTAAGCCATAAACGCCGTAGAACAGCATGTGGCTAGCTATCCGGTTCAATTCACACAAAATTACCCGTATGTACTCAGCTCTCTCGGGAACAACAGTTTCGGTAAGTTTCTCTACGGCTAAGCAAAAAGCTAATTCGTTGTTTAAATTACCGACATAATCAAGGCGATCAAAAAGAGTCACAATCTGGCTATATTGTTCGCTTTCACATATCTTTTCTGACCCACGATGAAGGTAACCAATATGGGGTTCCACCTTCACTATACGTTCACCGTCAACCCATATAACTAGCCTGAAGACTCCATGGGTACTAGGGTGCTGAGGACCCATATTGACCATTAAGTCTATCGCATCAGAATATTCACTAACCTGTTGATGTACTTGCATAACTAAACTTACTGATTATTACCATTCACCATAATCATGAAATGGGTAACTTTTTCTCCCTGGATAACCCTCAAATCCCTCATATAATAACAATGGGGGTAAATTTTCACGACCTTCAAATTCAATACCAAATAAATCGTGGGCTTCTCTTTCAAACCAGTCGGCTGATTTCCAAACACCCAGTACCGAAGGCACTGTCGGATCATTTGACGGTAATGACACTTTAATGGCCATTTTATGGTGTAGCCTGATAGAGATAAGATGATAAATCATCTCAAATCTTTCTTGATCTTCTTCATAATCTACTACAGTGATACAGGACAAATAATCAAACCCAAATTTTTCAGTGTATTTGAGGAATTCACAAATTTTAACCAGCTGCACTGAATCAATTTTAACTGTGACCATATCTATAGAAACCGATATTTCTGCTCCTGGAAAATCAGAAATAGATTCTTTTAATATTTTGTGGAGATTCTCTCCCCTTTGATCGAGATATTCCCGCACTACTGGAGCTTTAATTTCACGCTTCGAAGATATATTACTGCTCTCCCTCATTGGCATTTAGTGACTCTTTTTCGAAGGATTGATTTGCATCATTTTTTATTTTTTCTTGTAATTGCATAACACCATAAATGAGTGCTTCAGGTCTAGGTGGACAACCTGGAACGTAAACGTCAACTGGTATTAAATGATCTACTCCCATCACCACTGAATATGATTTATAGTAGGGGCCTCCATTGGTTGCACAACTTCCCATAGCAATGACCCATTTCGGGTCGGGCATTTGTTCATATAAAAGTTTTATGGGATCTGCCATTTTCTTTACCACAGTACCAGCAACTATCATGACATCCGCTTGACGGGGGGAAGGCCAGGTAACCACCCCAAATCTATCAAGATCATGATGTGATGCATGGGCACTTATCATTTCAATCGCACAGCATGCTAAACCAAAAGATAAAGTCCAAAGCGATGATTTTCTTGCCAATGCAAATAACTGGTCGGATTTTGCGGTCAATGCATTGGGCAGAACCCTATTGAAAACGCTATCCGCAGGGTTGTTTCCTTTACCTGCTTTGTAGCCATCCCCAAGTGGTTTTTCAGCGGGAAGAAACCCATCATATTTCGGAATATGAATGTTAGTGTTTTCGTCTATTTCCATTGCAAAACCCCCTTCCTCCAAACATAAGCTAAGCCAAACAGTAATATACCAATAAAAATAATCATTTCATAAAAAACCGCAGGGGGGGCGTCCAAGAATACTAGCGCCCAAGGAAATAGAAAAACAGCTTCAACATCGAATATCACGAACAATATCGCAAAAACATAGTAACGTATTTGGATTTGAGACCAATGATGTGGGGATGCGGGTATACCGCACTCGTATGGGCTATTTTTTATGTCAGAATGCCGTTTAGGGGCCAACACCCTAGATAATAAAAACATCAATAGCACAGCCAAAGTTCCAACTAAGGCGACTACCAATACTGCTGTCCAATTAGTTACATATGATTCAGTCACAAGACCACCCGAAAAATTTCTGTAATAATAAGGGCATAAAACGAACCAATTTTAGCATATTTATATATGTGCCCCTAGTAAATTTTATTCATTTGAGGTAAGAAAATATGTCGATTAAATTAGACTGGCTCGGATGTGCTACTTTTCGTTTACTTATAGATGATCTAACAATTTTCCTAGATACCTATATTGATAGAGTTTCGGCCGCTCCAAATGTCGGTATTTCAACAGCCGAAATAAATAAGGCAGACTTTATTTTCATAGGACATAGCCATTTCGATCATATCGGCGGGGCGGATGTAATTGCCAAAAATACAGGAGCAGAAGTCATTGGTTCTAATGAAAGTGTCCGAATACTAATCGAGGCAGGAGTTCCTAGAGAACAACTTCGAAGAGCTCAGGGAGGTGAAAGATACCAGCTTAGCGATTCTGTTACCGTCAGAGTTTACCCAAGCTTGCATTCCTGTATATGGATTCCAAACACATTTGGGCCTAAAACCGATGAAAGCCAGACGGGACACCTGAATCTCACGGAAAATGAACGATGGGGACTCCGAAAACCAGATCTCTTGCCTAGGGGAACAGATCCAAATCTAATCAAAGAGATTGAAGAGCATAGGAAAGAGACTCTGGGCTCTAGCGACATAGGTGGGGCACTTTGTTTCTTATTCGAAACTCCGCAGGGATCTATTTTTTTCCAAGATACTTCTGGATGCTGGACAGGGGTGGTATCTGATCTAAGGGCAGATGCTGCTATCTTAGCAATGGCAGGCCGCCCCAATATTGACGGGGAGCCTATTCAAGGTTCTCTTACTGACTATATTGGCCTAATGGCAAGCATGTTAAAACCCAAAGAAATCATATTAGGCCACCATGATGACTGGATGCCACCTAGAACAAAGGATGATTCAAACCCAAGATCCCTCAAGCCTGTGATTGACAGAGTAAATCTTGTGCGACCTGGAACTGTATTCCATCACCCAAAATACCTAGGTGAAACAGAGCTTCTAAAATAAAGATATATCGTATTGGCTATAAAACAAAAATAGGTGTTCACTGAAATTGGTAGGCCAAGCATCCATCCTTTGATTCTACCCAGCGACTTTGATTCTAAAGGTGGGCCAGATTAATTTGACGAGGCCATACAAGGTCAAGGATACAAATTCTTTATAGTCCATAGGGGATTCTATCTCCTCGTTTAACTAAACCGACTCGTGGATCGAATAGTTGAGACGATGTTTATACAAGGTCAATTAGCTCGGCCTAGTTTAAAGAGGCTCAACCACAACTAAATTACCCCGAATTTAACTCTAAGGGTAAAACCATCTTCATACTAGAAAATAATTTAAGAGCTTGAAATTTAATATGAGCCTCTAAACTATGGGGCATTTAGGTTTCTGATGGTATTTTCAATATTTTATTAAGCGATCAAAAATACTTGTTTTTTATTTCATGAAATTTTAGACTTCTATAACATTGATTTTGATCTCCCAATTTGTATCAATTCCAATAGAGGCGAGGTGTAAGACAATACAATTGGATAAGACCGAGTCTGGACTAATACCTGGGCCCACCATAGGCGAGCGGGATGAAGTAATTTCATCAACCCATGTCGCTCCTAAATACGTAACTTCACCAAGTAATCTCGACCTTAACTCCGATTCTCATGCGGAAAAGCTTTAAAAAAAATGCCGAGCCCAAAGGGTATTCAGAGAAAATTACACACTTTTGATGCATTTCATTCACGTAATTACAGGTTTTTATGGCTTGCTACAGCTATCTTCAGCAGCGGGTTTTGGCTCCAACAAGTTGTAGTTGGATGGCTTGCATATGAAATAACCGGGTCCCCGTTACTGACAAGTATGGCCCTTGGGCTTGATGCACTGCCAATTTTAGTGGGAGCTCCGTTTGGGGGGTTAATAAGCGATAAATTCGATAAAAAAATACTCCTTTCCATTATTTATTCATACCAAGCAGTGTTGATGGTCGGCTACACAGTTGTTATTGCCATGGGATATGCCAACATTTGGAACTTATTCATTTTCGTATTTCTTGTGGGGATTTCATGGGTCATAAATGATCCAGCTAGAATGTCACTGCTTGCGGTGATTGTTCCCAAGAAAAGCCTAATAAATGCTTTTGCATTAAATTCTATGGCTTTCAGTGTGATGAGATTAATTATTCCCGCAGCAGGCGGATTTTCTCTTGCGATCTTCGGTCCAGCTCCATTATTTATTGTTGAAGGCATTCTCATGTTTTCAGCTGCTGCCACCATTATGATGATTCAACTCGATAAAGACTCTTCCTTTGATCATTCCGATAGATCTGCAGAGCAATTATTAGCAGATTTAAAGTCTGGAATAAATTACGTGATTAACCAGAAAACTATAATCGGCCTAACTTGCATGACGGTAATTATGGTCGCCATGGTGATGCCTTTTGTACACGGTTTAATGCCAGTCTATGCTGCTGAAGTTTTCGAAGTTGGGCCACAAGGATTGGGATTACTTCTGTCTGCTGCTGGACTTGGATCACTGATAGGATCGATAATGCTCGCCTCATTTACCAAAATTACTCGACCTGGAAAAATTCTTTTCGTATTGCTCGGATTTCTCGGTGCTTTAATGGCAACACTAGCGATAACTAATGTTTACTCAGTCGCTATGATACTTATAATGCTTTTGTCTGGTTCTATGATGTCTTATTTTTCTATTTCAGGAGCCACTGTTCAAGGGATTCTCCCGAATCAATACAGAGGTCGGGTAACCGGAATATATATGATGGCTTGGGGGTTAATCCCAGTCGGAAGTCTACTTGCTGGTTCAATAGCAAATGTGGTGGGGCCCCAATTATCAACCCTTATTGGATCAAGCCTGATTTTTGTTAGTTTGATTGCAGCGAGATATTGTTTCAAGGGTGTTTGGAAATACCGTTTGGAGGAAGACTCAGTAGGATAAATATTTCCGACCCGACCCTCGAAGTCAAATTCTGATGTATCATGACGCCTGCTACGGGAGATAATTATAAATCTATAGCAGGAGAGAATAGATGGTTACCGACTTAGCTTCTAACTCCACCTTCACTAAAAGTGAAGCGGTGTCCACTAACAGTATGGTGGCAACTAAAGACCAATTATCCACCCAAGCAGGGTTGGATATGCTGAAAATGGGAGGCAACGCTATCGATGCAGGTGTAGCTGCTTGTCTGGCTGTAGGTGTAGTAGAACCCGAATCAAGTGGTATCGGTGGCGGTGGCTATATGACATTTCAGGTTGGTGACGAAGGTGGTGTCATCGGGTTTCCTATGAAGGGACCATTATCCGGTAAACCTGATTTGTACGAGCTAACTGGTGAAGCATCCGTGGGAAGTTTTGGTTGGGCGGGCGTCAAAAATGACGAAAACATTCACGGGTACAAATCGATTGCAGTACCTGGGTGTGTTGCTGGTTTAGTCGAAGCTCATTCTCGGTTTGGAAAATTGCCTTTATCAGAAGTTGTGGCACCAGCCACCAAAATAGCCCGTGATGGATTTCATCCCGAATGGTTCACCTTATATAAATTTGGAAGTCTTTCAAGCATGCTTTTACGATATCCAGAATTAGGCAACACATTTATGCCATCTGGGTCGCTGCCCTATGGTGGAATCGACGGTCCACATGTCTTAAAACAGCCGAATTTAGCAAATGCCCTTGAGGCAATCGGTAGAGGAGGAGTTAATGCCTTTTATCGGGGGGAACTAACGGAAGTTCTGGTTGAAGATATACAAAAAAATGGTGGCTTCCTAACAATGGAAGATTTTGATCAGTACAAGCCATTCTATTGGGACAAAGGCTTAGAATTTAATTATCACGGCAAAACCGTGAGAGTCCCAAGATATGCTTCCGCCGGTATAACCAGCGCTATGACCTTAAAAATCCTAGACGGGTTTGATATTCCTAGTTTAGGCCATAACTCAGTCGACATGTTGCATCTGTACATCAGTGCCGCCAGAATGGCATACGCCGATAGGTTTGAATATGTGGCAGACCCCGAATACGCAGATGTCCCATGGAACGGTTTAGTTTCCGATAAATACACCCAAAAAAGACAGAAGGAAATAGGAAATCATGTTCCCGAATCTTTCCTTCCGGGAAATCCATGGATTGAAGAAGGTAGGGAACCAAAATTCGTCTTAGAGAGTAGCAGGCCACGCCCTGACAACGGAACAACTCACCTGGCGGTAATTGACGGTGACGGTAATGCTGTTTCTATTACCAACACGATAATGTCAGGGTTTGGGTCCGGAATAATTCCCAAAGGAACTGGAATTGTTATGAATAACGGGATGATGTGGTATGACCCTACACCAAACAGGGTTAACTCTATAGCCTCAGGAAAATACCCATTAAATAATATGACCCCGGCTTTGGTGTTAGGAAAAGATGGCGTGGAAATTGCTGTTGGAGCCTCCGGCGGAAGAAGAATAACCAATTGTGTCACATCGTTAATAGTAAAAATGGTTGATTTCAACATGAATCCCCAAACCGCAATTGATGCTCCCAGAGTGGATTGCAGCTCTCCAGCAACTGATGTGGGCCCAGAACTCGACCCAAATACTGTTGCCGGCTTAAAGGCTAAGGGTCACAGTATTAGGGTTCTCGGTGACGGATTCACTCAAACTGGGTTTGCAAAATTCGCGAGCCCTGTGGCTATTACCAAAAATGGGGGTGAATTTAGAGGAGGTGTCGACACCTTCCACGCAGCCCATGCTGAAGGGCTATAAGACAACCAAGAATTTAAAGGACTGACTTCAATCCTTCAACATCGATGTTGCTAGAGATGAGATTCTTAAACCTAGCTAATTTATCTTTGTGATCAAATTCCGAGTGTTCTTGAAGTGTCCCTATTTTATCCATTGTTTCAAGGGTGTCCGAGTTAACAATGATAATAGAAACCTCTTCCTCATTAGCTTCATATTTAACGTACTCGATCGGCTCAAGACCGCCAGTCATTATGAAACATTCCATGTCGGTGTCTAAAGCAGACATTTGGACATCGGGCCTATCTCCTCGAACCACCACAGCTTTCTTATCCTGCCGGCTGAATATGTATTGTCCTGGATCCATTCCAAAACCACCGACCATGAAACTTTCTACCAAATCTTCCCCGTATTCCTCGCCATCAACAAATGTGCCCTCCAGACTCTCACAAATCTGTTTTACAGTTAGGCTTAACAAAGTCCTATTCTCAGGTATCAACCCCAAAACGGGTATTCCAGATTTTTCCAACCTAGGTATTACTATTTCGTAGGCTTCAGTTGTTTTGTATCTAGTCAAAAAATTTAGCACCGTCCCAATTAGATCCTGACCAAAAGAGGTGCCGAATGGAATGGACCCAATCGCCTCGTCGTATTTAGTCACATGTATGACTTTTGCCCCAATGTTTTTAACAAGGTCAGTATGTTCATCTCTGGACAACGTATTTGATGCTTCCACCAAAAGAGTATCAACCTCCTTAGCCGCAGACTTAATCTCTGCACCAACAGCTGACACATCAAAAGATTGCCCAGATAATTTAATGAAATTTGAACCTAATACAGAACAGTAGCGATCTAGGTCTTCTTTATCTTGTTCTGAGAAAATGGCTTTGGAAACAGAAACCTTGTGGCCCATATCCATTAGGAGGCTAGCTAATGAGGCACAAAAAGAAGTTTTGCCTGCTCTGTCAGTATCTGAAACGACGTAGAGGATACCCATTTGACGCACCTACCATAGGTTAAAATCAATCAACCTGTTTAGCGATTGTTGAATGCGTAGCTGGAAATTATTACCGTCTAGTTCGACGCCTTCGAAGCCTGCGGATGCTTCGCTGTATGTCAAGCCGAGACTGTTCACCTTTAGAACGGAAAAATCTTCTGTTCCTCAACTCTCTTAGAATACCCGATCTTTGCATCTGGGTCTGGAATCTCTTGAGTAGTACTTCAGCCTCCTCGCCTTCGCGAAGGGTAACGTATGCCAAGCTTTTTCTCCTAGTCTCTAATTTTCAGCCAAATAAAAATGCGTGCCATTCGGCAACGCAGGTGCGAATTGTAACACACAGGACATTCTCGTTTAGTATAGAAGTCCAGTAACCAACAGTTTAATGTTGCTACAAACCTCACAAAAGACCTACCATTCCCGTTAGACTGTAATTTATATCTAATGTTCCAATTCGATGAGCTAAGGCACATTTTTCGGAGTACCCATGGTTGGACCTAGTAATGAGTTCACACAAGTAACAAAATTTTTACCTGAAACATTTGGTGAACCAGGCACGAGAACTTTTCGGATAAATGTGGACAGTTCAAGCAGTACAGCAACTATCTGGTTGGAAAAAGAACAGCTGGCGGAACTATCGATCACAATGCTCCAATTGTCAAAGGAAACCCTTAAAGCTAAAGAAGATGCCATAGACCCGCCGACGGAACTGGAAGCTGCAGGTTTAACAAATTTGGATTTCAAAGCAGGCCGATTGGCCCTTGGGCACAATCCCGAGACAAATATGTTCATAATTGATGCTCACGATCCAGAAGATGATTCTGAAGAACCTACAATAAGGATATGGTTAACTCGAGAAACAATTAAAAATTTTGCCAAGACCGGAATGGAAATAGTTGCTTCTGGAAGGGCACTATGTCCATTATGTGAAAACCCTATCAACCCTGATGGTCATTACTGTGTTCGAAGAAATGGCCATGCAAGAGTTTATCCAGGAGAGCTCTAATCTGGTTTTTCAAATTTAAAAACTATGCCAACTCAGTATCCAATTGATCCAAGAGAAAACTTTCCACTGCCTGAGGCGGAAATATTAAATTTGGAACCTACCGAAGCTTTAGCACCTTTGACAAAAGGGGAGGTCATCGGTGGTCACACTATGCCCTGGGGCTCCAATTATACTTTTCTCCTTTGGGTCAATGCTGGGGAAAATCAATGTGTGAGGGCTATTTATAAGCCTAGAGAGGGTGAAAAACCACTCCGGGATTTTCCCGCCGGCTCCTTGTACAAAAGAGAACAAGCCGCATATGAAGTTAGTAAACTATTAGGCTGGCCTAAGATCCCACTGACCATAATAAGAGATGGTCCGTATGGTGTGGGTTCCATGCAACTCTATCTGGATTGCGACCCACGTATCACATATTTCGATATGAGAGATGACTTCCCTGATAGCCTGTTCCCTTTGGCAGTATTCGACCTACTGGTTAATAATGCAGACAGGAAAGCTGGGCATTGTTTACTTGACGAGGTTAAAAATATATGGTCCATTGATCACGGTTTGACTTTTCACACCGCATTCAAGATGCGTACCGTGATGATGGAATATTGTGGTCAGGAAATACCTCCAAGCCTCATAGCCGATATGGAAAATTTAAGAACCTATTTAAATGAAGACTATAATTCCCTAGGATTGCTAATCAGCGTTGAAGAAATAAAGGCATTGGCCACAAGGCTGGATCGAATTATTGAAAATCCTATCATGCCCATTCTGGATCCTAATGTGAACATACCGTGGCCATTGGTGTAACAGAAATACCTTTATTTAAAAATTGCCTAGGTTGAATCTCACGGCCAAGTTGCTGATAATTTCCGCTAGGCACTAAAATACCTAAGTCATTTTTGTAAATGGAGGGTTGGCAGAGTGGACGAATGCACCAGTCTTGAAAACTGGCATATCCTAACGGGTATCGTGGGTTCGAATCCCACACCCTCCGCCATTTTCGTTACTTTTAAATAGCGCATCTTATTAGGAAAAACAAAAATGAAACTCCATGAATATCAGGCAAAAGAGATCCTTGGAAAATACGGAGTGCCCACTCCAAAAAGTCGGCTTGCCAGAACAGGGAGCCAAGCTGCAACAGCAGCATTTGAGATGGGCGGTACCGTGGTAGTTAAAGCCCAGGTACACGCAGGAGGGAGAGGAAAAGGTGGTGGCGTTAAAATTGTGGAATCCCCTGGGGCAGCGGAACAGGCAGCTGAAAAAATGATCGGAACAAACCTTGTCACTTTTCAGACTGGGCCGGAAGGTGTACCCGTCAACAGTGTGCTTATAGAAGAGGGTCTTGAGATAGAAAACGAACTCTACTTGGGCATGGTAATAGATGGGGCTTCAAAAGGGGTAGTTGTCATTGCTAGCGAAGCTGGAGGCATGAACATAGAAGAGGTAGCAGAAACTTCCCCCGAAAAAATACTCCAAATTCCCATTGATCCAGTATTGGGTCTCCAGCCATTTCAAGGCAGGAAAATAGCTTATGGGTTAAACCTAGGACAAGAACATATTCGTCCGGTTACCAACTTAGTACAAAACCTTTACCGAGCATTTATTGAAACGGATGCCTCTTTGGTAGAAATAAACCCTCTCGTCATTACAAAAGATGGGAAGGTGCTGGCAGCAGATGCAAAATTGGACATCGATGATGATGCGATCTTTAGGCATAAAGATATAGAGGAAATGAGAGACATTTCTCAAGAGGATCCTCTAGAAGTAGAAGCGCGTTCTTCAGATATAAATTATGTTAAATTAGACGGAACCGTCGGCTGCATTGTCAATGGGGCCGGCCTTGCAATGGCTACAATGGATGTGACCAGTTCAGCTGGAGCTTCGCCTTCAAATTTTTTGGATATCGGCGGAGGTGCAGACGAGGAAAAAGTGGCCAAAGCCCTGAACCTAGTATTATCGGATCAAAGCGTTAAGGCTGTTCTCGTTAACCTCTTCGGTGGGATCTTGCGTTGTGACATAGCTGCGAAAGGATTTTTATTAGCAGCTGAACAACAACCCGATAAAGTGAGACCAATGGTAGTGAGAATGCTTGGAACCAATTCAGATGAAGGAAGGAGAATCCTTTCTAAATCCAGTCTAAATGTACTTCTGGTGGAGACCTTAGAAGAAGCCGCAGCTGAAATTAAAAAACTTGCATAAATCATGCGCTACTAACATACACATTTAAGCCAGTTTATAGGAGCAAATACATGAGTATTCTCGTAGGTAAATCAACCAGGTTACTAGTACAAGGGATTACCGGAAAAGAAGGTAGTTATCACGCGCAAAGATCAGCGGAGTATGGTGCAAATCTGGTGGCAGGGGTGACTCCTGGAAAAGGTGGGCAGAACTTTAATGGGACAGTTCCTGTCTATAACACAGTACAGCAGGCGGTAGGCGAAACTTCTGCCAATGCCTCCTTAATTTTTGTCCCGCCCGCATTCGCGGCAGACGCGATTGTCGAATCCATAGATGCTGGCATAGAAGTAATCGCCTGTATAACTGAAGGTATCCCGGTCCAAGATACCATAAAGGTAGTCAGGTACCTTAAAGACAAGGAAGTCACCCTAATTGGACCCAATTGCCCTGGAATTATCTCTCCCGGAGAAAACTTCAAAATGGGAATCATGCCAGGCCACATCCACCTCCCCGGTCGGACTGGTGTTGTCTCGAGAAGTGGCACCTTAACATATGAAGCAGTCGGGCAGTTGACTCAACTAGGTATTGGCCAATCAACATGTGTGGGAATTGGAGGAGATCCCGTATCTGGAGTGACCTTCGTGGATATCTTAAAAAAATTTAAGGACGACCCTGATACAGATAACGTGGTTATGATAGGGGAGATTGGCGGCACAAAAGAACAAGAGGCTGCAGAATACATTAAAAGCGAATTCAATAAACCGATTGCCGCCTTAATAGTCGGACAAAGTGCTCCTCAAGGAAAACGAATGGGCCACGCCGGTGCTATCATCACCGGGTCAGCTGGAAAGGCCGAGGAAAAACTGAAGGCCCTCTCCGCTGCCGGAGTTTCCATAATCCCAGGCCCCGGTTCAATTGGAGACACTCTAAAAGAATTAATTTCCTGATATTT